>JAYOSY010000035.1:0-2898 GCA_038139495.1 Porticoccaceae bacterium | reverse complement strand
GGTTGATATTGGTATGCGCGGAGTGCCACCCGATATGGATGGCGTATGGGGAGAGTTTGCCGACACCCTGAATCGACAGCGTCGTCGCCATCGTGGCACCCAAGAAAAAATGCGTCGAGCTATTAATCGCGCCAAGCGAGTCACTGAAGCGGTAGACGATGCGGTTATTGTGCTGCGCAAAGATCGAACCATTGATTGGTGGAATAGTGTAGGTAAGAAATATTTAGGTCTTAGATCCAGTGATCGAGGTGTGGCTATCACTAATTTAATTCGTGACCCTGATTTTGTTACCTACATCAATAGCAAGCAGTTCGAATCTTTATCCAAGTTACCTTCCTCGATTCACAATGGTAGGCTATTGGAATTTTCCGCGGTTATGTTTGGTGAAAATGAAATTGTGTTGGTGATTTCTGATATTACGCAAATTAATGAGCTAGAAAAGGTGCGTAAAGAATTTGTCGGTAATATTTCCCACGAACTACGAACGCCTTTAACAGTGATGCGTGGCTATGTGGAAACCTTAAGTGATTTAAAGGGCAATTCAGATATGGCAAACAAAGCCTATCAAGAAATGTCTAATCAGATCGATCGTATGAAAGACTTGGCTGACGATATTATTTTGTTATCCAAATTAGAATCAGATCACCAGTTATCTGAGAAGTCTATTGAGTTAAAACCATTAATCTCAGAAATTATTGCACAAGCGGAACATCTTAGTGCCGGTAAACACAAGATAACAATGGACTGCGATTCACTGACTGAGGTTAAAGCTGACAGTAAGCTTCTGCTCAGTGCACTGGGTAATATCGTCTTTAATGCGGTGCTTCATAACCCGCAGGGCGCAGATATAGGAATAGATGTTAGCGAGAATAAAACCCATATTGAGGTGGCTATCAAAGACAGTGGTGTTGGCATTGATGTCGATGAAATACCCCGATTAACTGAGCGATTCTATCGTGGCGATAGCAGTCGTAATTCTAAAACAGGAGGAAGCGGGCTGGGGTTGGCAATTGTCAAACATGCTTTAACAAAATGTGGTGCCACCCTTGAGATCAAATCAAGACTCGGTGAGGGCGCCCTATTTACCTGTATTTTTCCAAAATAAAAAAGGGCGCCGAAGCGCCCTTTTTTAACAACAAAACTCTCTTAGAATTTATGCTCTAAGCCAATGCCGAAGCTCTCGGCTGCTTTTGAGTTATCGTTGTCTGTATAGAACACAAAAGCCTTGGTCTTCTTGGCAAGCTTCAAATCAGCGCCTAAAGATAGCGTAGTGTCCTCAGCATTGCTGTTATCTGCTTCGTTTACGCCATAATGTGCTTTATAGGTAACATTGCCTGATTTATAGGCAGCGCTGGCAAAGTAGCCAGATTTTTCAGCGGTATCATTCTCTTGATACATCAAGCCTAGCTTCCAAGCATCAAACTTATACTGAGAAACAATACGCAGAATATCTGCATCTTTAACATTGCTATCAGCAGCCACTGCTAAATAAAGACCATCTTTTTTATAGTTTACAGAGTAAGATTTAGAATCAGCTAGTCCGCCATTATCATCTTCGCTTGGCATTACCGCATAGCTTGCAGAGAAGTTGCCATATTTTGGCGTAGTGTAGGCAATAATATTGGACATACGGTTTTCGCCTTTAAAGATATTTTTAATATCGCCATTAAGGTCATTAAAAAGATCGATTTTCTTTTGTGCTAGTTTGGTCGGGGTATCATTTTTACCCGCTAGCAATGAACCATATTGACCTTTTATACCTGCAAAGATATTTCGTTGGCCTATAGTGTTTCCTTTGCAATCACCGTCATCAACACATACTTCAAATTCCGTTTTATAGAATACTGATAGGCCTTCAGAGATCTCTGTAGAACCCTTAAGGCCAATGCGTGATGCATTGCTTTTTAGTTCCCAGCTATCGTTTGTGCCATCGTCTGAATTAACAACAGAAACATTGATTTTGCCATACAGCTTGCCATCAATAGGGCCGTTAGCTGCAGCTAACGGTGCGGCTAACAAAGCAGTTAGCGCGGTTGCTGAAAATAATACGTTTTTCATATTTCTTCCCCGTTTAATAAATGCATATTAGTTAGATACTACCAGCTGACATGAAGGATTTATGACAGCTATGTCAACAATATATGATAAAAATATGACATTTATATGACATAGATATTATTTTTATCGCTGTCATATTTATGTCATAAAACTTTAATAAAGTGTTCTCATTGTTAAGTTAATTTCATTTTATAGCCAAATAAATTAAAAGAAACCGGAGTCAAATATGATCAATAAATTTATTTCAATATCTGTATTGGCATTGATAGCACTTACTGGAACGTCTGTCTCAGTGGCGCGTGAAAATGTAGAAGTGGTAGGGTCTTCCACTGTATACCCATTTGCTACTGTTGTTGCTGAACGCTACGGTCGCGCTAGCGGCAAGCCAACACCAAAGATTGAGTCAACAGGCTCTGGTGGCGGTATGAAGCTATTTTGTTCGGGTGTTGGAACAAATTATCCCGATGTAACAAATGCCTCAAGACGTATGAAAAAGTCTGAATTTAACAAGTGTCAGAAAAATGGCGTTAAGGAGATTATTGAGGTTCAGGTGGGTTATGACGGTATCGTGATTGCTAATTCAATCAAATCTGAGCCTATGCAAATTAGTCGCAAGGATATTTTCCTAGCTTTAGCAGCCAAAGTTCCAGGCGAGAAAGAAGGTGAGTTAATTGATAATCCTTATACCACTTGGAAGCAGGTCAATGCCTCATTACCTGATGTTGCAATTGAAGTTTTGGGTCCTCCGCCCACTTCAGGCACCAGAGATGCATTTGCTGAGCTTGGTCTAGAGGGTGGCTGTAAGAAATTTGCTTGGATTAAAGCACTTAAAAAAGTTAA
>JAYOSY010000034.1:0-3352 GCA_038139495.1 Porticoccaceae bacterium | reverse complement strand
TGATCCCATCCCGAACTCAGCAGTGAAATGGTTCATCGCCGATGGTAGTGTGGGGTTTCCCCATGTGAGAGTAGGTCATTGTCAGGCTTCTAAATTAAAAAAACCCAGTTGCATTTGCAGCTGGGTTTTTTTTTACGCTCTCGATATGATCATGTAAAAAATAAAGTTTATAGATCAATCGTTTTTTCAATTAAAACTTACTATCTTAGTTCGACTCAAGGCATAATGTTCGTGATTTATCAGTGAGTACAGCTAAACTTAGGCGATGGAATACTTGTTTTATTTAATGGTTGGCAGTATTGCTGGCATTGTCAGCGGCCTATTTGGTCTAGGTGGTGGTGCGATTATTGTACCTTTACTTATATTTACTTTTGCTGCCCGCGGAATGCCTGATGAAATTATTACGCATCTAGCTATTGGCACTTCATTAGCTACAATTATATTTACTGCATTAAGCTCTATTTATACTCACCATAAAAATCAGGCTATTCGTTGGGATATTTTTAAAACTCTTGTCCCTGGTATTACACTGGGCGGTCTTATTGGCGGTCTGTTCGCTATTTCACTGAACGGCATTTTGCTACAAATTTTATTTGGTGTCTTTTTAATTCTTATATCTCTTCAGTTACTACTATATAAGCCGACGGTTGGCGGTAGATGCCTGCCAAATTATATCATTATGGCAGTCTCAGGTGGTGGTATAGGGGGCGTATCTGCTATTTTTGGTATAGGTGGCGGAACGCTTACCGTGCCAATGCTGACTTTTTATGGCGTCAAGATTCATCATGCCGTAGGAACTGCTGCTGCTTGTGGACTACCTATAGCGCTGGGAGCAACACTTGCCTACGCTACTGCAAGTGTCGAGGGCATTCTTATGCCGCAAGTTAGTCTAGGCTTTGTGTTTATACCTGCATTGTTAGGGATTATAGTTGCTAGCTTACCCTTTGCTGTACTCGGTGCACTGTTGGCCCACAAAGTGAATGCACAAAAGTTACGTCAGGGGTTTGCTTGGCTTAATATGGGTTTAGGTATGCGGTTTATTTGGATTAATATCAATCTATAGCATGAGGGCAGTCACATTAAATCTCAAATATTAGATATTCTTAGAGATGGTAATTTTCATTCTGGCGAAGAGTTAGGGAATTTGTTGGGTGTTTCACGCACAGCTATTTGGAAGCAGTTACAAAAATTTGAGTCCATAGGCTTACAGCTTCAGTCTGTTAAAGGCAGGGGGTACAGGTTGCCTCAAGGTTTTGAGTTACTAGATGATAAAATCATCAAAGCTGAGCTTAATTCGTCAGTCAGTCAGCAGCTGAAAGATTTACATGTGCATCAAAGTCTTGGCTCTACTAATAGAGAGGCCAACCAACTGATTCAGGCACAAACTGAAAGTGCCAGTGGTACGGTTATTTTATCTGAGTATCAAACTATGGGGCGTGGTCGAAGAGGAAAAAGCTGGGTTAGTCCCTTTGCCGCAAATTTGTATTTATCAATGGTATGGGATTTTGACCACGGAGCCAGTGCATTGCAGGGGTTGAGTCTGGCCATTGGCGTGGCTGTTAGTCGAGCCCTTAATCAGTTAAAGATTGAAGGAGTGCAGCTCAAATGGCCCAATGATATTTATATCAATAACAAAAAGCTGGGTGGAATTCTTCTAGAAATGGTGGGCGATCCTGCTGGTCAATGTACGGTAATTATTGGCATTGGCATTAATCATTCTATGACCAAACAAAGTGGCGAGGAGATAGATCAAGCCTGGACTGATCTGTCGACGGTCAGCCCACATACAGTGTCAAGGAACAGTTTGGCAGCCTTTGTTGTTAATCATTGTTTTGAGGTGTTAAGTGATTATCAGCAAAAAGGATTTGCTTACTATCAAGAAGAATGGCAGGCCATGGATGCATTTAAAGAAATGCAAGCGGTTGTGAGTACGGTGAATCAATCCACAGTGGGCACACCTGTAGGTGTCAATGAGTTCGGCGCGCTAAAAATGAAATTAGCCAGCGGTGAAATTAAAACGTTCGTTGGCGGTGAGTTAAGTATGCGCGCCTTAAATACAGATAAGTAAGAGAATGACATCGTAAAATACAATCTTGTTATAAAGAGTACAGATATTGATGATTTTAGCTATAGACGCAGGTAATAGTCGTATTAAATGGCGCCTAACCGATGGTGGCCAACAAGTAGCGCAGGGGGCACAGCTGACGAATAAGGTTCTTGAGGGCGAAGCTTTGAGTTTTTCTGGAATAAAGCAACCCTGTGAAATACGTATAGCCAATGTGGCAGGAGCAGACGTTGTTGATAGTCTAAAACAGCAGCTAATTAGCCAGTTCAATGTTCCTATTTTTTTTGCGATAGTTTCTGGATCCCTAGGAGAGCTTAGCTGTGCCTACGAAGACCCCGAAACACTAGGCGTTGATCGCTGGCTTGCCATTGCCGCGGCCTATCATAAGTATAACCAGCCCCTAATGGTAGTTGATGCGGGTACTGCTATAACAGTGGACATTATTGGTCCTGGTGGTCAGCATGTTGGCGGGTATATCTTTCCGGGCCTAACTATGATGCACGATGCGCTGTGGAAGAATACCAGTGATGTTCGCGTGGTTGGAAGCGGTACAGAAGAGCTTTGGATACCGGGGAAAAATACGCAACAAGCAGTCAATAGAGGTTGCTTACTGGCTGCAGTATCAGCGATTGAATCTTTGGCTGCGCAGTTCTCTGTTCGTATCGTGATTACAGGAGGCGATGGAAAAGTATTAAGTCGGGCGATTAGCCTTGATGCTGATAATCACAATAATTTGGTCCTTGATGGTCTTGTTCTAGATGAAATTGAGCTACAAGACTGCTAGAACTTGGTGGTTAGGCGTGTATTTCCTCGCTTTCTCTAAGTTCTGTAAGTAATATGGCCGACAAAAGTGACAGATAAGGATTGTTTTCTAAAAAAAGTAAAAAGAACCCACATTTAAGGTTGATAATAATCCCTAGTTTCTCTAAAATCGCGCTCCGCGTTAGAGATGCTGGCGTAGCTCAGTTGGTAGAGCAGCTGACTTGTAATCAGCCGGTCGGGGGTTCGACTCCTCTCGCCAGCTCCATCTCCGCGGCTAAATTGTTGATTTTATTGGCAATTTTATTTAGGTTAAGCATGGTGCGAAAATGTTTATCCATTTGATATCCAGTGAAGGCCGAGATATCAAGGTTACACAAGCAAGTCTGGGGATGTGAAAACGTCGCCAGGTTTCATGCTGATGTATAAAAAGTGGTACCAAAAGGCCGGGTATTGCTGGTTTAAAGAAAAAATTAGGCGGGATTCCCGAGCGGTCAAAGGGATCAGACTGTAAATCTGACGCGAAAG
>JAYOSY010000033.1:0-3600 GCA_038139495.1 Porticoccaceae bacterium | reverse complement strand
TCATCATGGTCATGCTGATCAGCATGGTCTCCGTGCTCACCATGACCATGCTCATCAGCATGCTCACCATGGAATGGAACACCATAGGTTGTATTAGAGTCTGCAACAGAAAGCCCTATATAACCCCAATCAGTAACCTTGGAGAAGCCGATTTTGGCGCTAAAGTTTGCATAATCCGAGTTCTCTAATGATGTAGGATCTTCATGATTGTCATTATGCTCACCCTCATGATGAAGTGCATGTTCAGGAATTGCATAATTATCAAGATTTGAGTACTGAATGCTAGAGGTAACATTGATGCCGCTAATATTTCCAACATAACTGGCGTTACCCGTATTACCTGTATTGCCATCCTCGTAGCCAAAACCAATTTCAAACTTAGCGTTCGTAATGTCTTTTTTGGGTATTGTATTGTCAACAATATTTACAATACCGCCAACCGCGCCATTAGCATAAAGCAATGAGGAGGGCCCGCGAACAATTTCCACCTGCTCCAGATGGCCTAGATCAATTTCATTGATATGGTCGGGTCCCAATGCTGATACGTCGCGAACCACTTTGCCATTATTAAGCACCTTAACTCTGCTTCCGCCAAGACCTCTTATAATCGGTTGACCAACGCCGGCACCAAAATCACTGGAGGATACACCCACCAGCCCATCAATAATGCTACCCAGACTTTGTGATGCATCATCACTAATCGCTTGGCCATTCATAATATGGATAGGGTTAGAAATCTCATTTGCCGAAGCATCGATAAGAGAGGATGTAATAATAACCTCCTCAAGGCCATCAGCTTTTACAGGAGTAGTAATTGCTGAAGAAGCTATCAAAGATAGCCCAATATAATTAATTTTTTTCATAACTAGCGTCTCTTTAAAATACATAAAGGCCCACTGAAATACAGTGCGCAAAAGATTTAATTAAAATTTGAGGTTTTAGACGCTGGCCGGGGGTGCTCTGGCAAAGAAACCGTTATCGGGTGCTCTAGTTTGTGACGTGACGCGAGAAGGTAGCTTTTTGCTCCCAATAGGGGATAGAGAAACAGCAGGAATTTCATGAGCTAGTAATGATTCAGAGTATTGAATAACTGTAAATACACAGCCACTCTCATCATGCCCATCATGCCCATCATGCCCATCATGCCCATCATGATCCAGATGAAAATGACCATATTCCACAAATTGATTTGAAATTTCGTTGTGGTTAATATCGTCATTATGATAATAAAAGTTGTGAGCGATAGACGCAGTCGTGCTTAGCGCTAATAAAAAGCTAAGAAAAATTGCGGTATTTGTCTTTGCGATGCTCATTCTATTAATTATATACAATATAGCCAATGAGATAAATTGATTAACTAGTTTATATCTACAACTAAATTGTAAAAATAGATCGTTTTGCGCTTATAATGTGCTCTAATTGTTTTGATTTGGAGAGCCTCATGGTCGAGCGCACCGCAACCGTTACGCGCAATACACTGGAATCGCAGATAACTATCAGTGTAAATCTTGATGGTACTGGTAAAGCAAACCTCGATACGCCTGTTCCTTTCTTAAACCATATGCTTGATCAAATTGCCCGCCATGGTCTGGTAGATCTTGATATCAAGGCAGCAGGGGATACAGAAATTGATGATCACCATACGGTTGAAGATATTGGCATTACCCTAGGAATGGCAATTGCTGAGGCTGTGGGTGATAAAAAAGGCCTTACTCGTTACGGTCATGCCTATGTGCCCCTTGATGAAGCACTATCGCGAGTGGTATTAGATTTTTCAGGTCGACCAGGGCTTATTATGAATGTGGATTTTGTTCGCAGTCATGTAGGTACCTTTGACGTTGATTTAACCTCAGAATTTTTTCATGGATTCGTTAATCACGGTCTCGTGACCTTGCACATAGATAATCTGCGAGGTGCTAATGCTCACCACCAGGTTGAGACTATATTTAAGGCATTTGGTCGCGCATTACGCGTTGCTGTAAGCGAGGATCCTCGTATGTCAGGTGTGATGCCATCCACCAAAGGCACCCTGTAGATATCTTATTTCAAGCTGATAAATTATGAGTGATTTTCGTGGTCATATCGCCATTATTGATTATGGTATGGGTAATCTCCATTCCGTAGCCAAAGCGCTAGAGCATATTTCCTCTGGGGCTAAAATTACGGTGACCTCAGACCCTCAGATAGTAAAAAATGCTGATCGTGTAGTCTTTCCTGGTGTTGGAGCCATTCGCGATTGCATGCATGAAATTAATAGACTGGATATCGGCAGAGTGCTTAAACAGGCTATCAATGAAAAACCTGTACTTGCTATTTGTGTCGGTATGCAAGCATTAATGCAAAACAGCGAAGAAAATGGTGGTATCGACTGCTTAGATATCTTGCCTGGTCAGGTCAAATATTTTGGCGATACCCACAAGGATGATCAGGGGAAAAAACTAAAAGTTCCTCATATGGGTTGGAACAATGTAAACCAGCAACAGGATCACCCGCTGTGGCACTCTATTCAGCAGAGCAGTCGCTTCTATTTTGTGCATAGCTTTTATGTAGAATCCGTCAATAATCCCCATGTCTTCGCAACTTGCGACTATGGTTTAGAATTTGCCGCATCTCTTCAAAAAGGTAATTTATTCGCGGTGCAATTTCACCCCGAGAAAAGTGCTGATGCAGGTTTACAACTGCTCAAGAATTTTTGCAGTTGGCAGCCTGAGGCATAAAACTCAATGCAATCAACAGAAAATACCAGCGAGCTCATAGCTAGACTGAACGGCGAAACAGCAAAAATAGAATGGCAACAGCTACAAAAACACTATGCATCAGGCAGTGTAATAGCGGTTGAAGCAGGTTTTGATTTAATTAAGGTAGCTATTGCGCTCCATCAGGATGACACCGCACAGGTAAAACGATGGCTTGCTGATGGTAATGTTAGCGATGTTTCTGATCAACAGGCACAGACTTGGTTCAACCAAAACAGTTTAGTGTGGGCGCTAGTTCTGCCGCCTTTTGTATTAGTTCAAGAAGTTATAACTAATTAATAAAATAGTTATTTAGTGGCTGCGTATATCCAGCAACTTTGACCGGATTTAAGCATTGCTTTTACCCTTTGATAATCATCAACCTCATAATCATCCGCGAGAGCAATCTCTTCATTAGATAATTCAAACACAGTGCCAGAGACCTCATCACAAGACTTGCCAGTGTATTCAAGAATAGGGTGGAATTCCTTGCCGCTTTCTTTAAGTACACGCTGATCAGTAATACGCAGTTGTCCAACCCTGTATAAAGGTAATCTATCTTTAGAGCCGGTCAATGTCCGACCAAAATTAGCCAGCTGGACATTTTCTTGCTGTAAGGTGCCATAAGAAAAAAGTAGTTGCATGCACGATCTCCAAAATTCAGTAGAGAGCATAAACTATGGCACTACAGTCAAGCAAAATAATAGAGAAAAACCCCCTGATAGTTTTAGGAGGTTTGTAAAGTAACGGATTTGCAAAAAAAATAGGGGGATTATTTTGGTACTAGTTGATGTTTAGCCATGCCTTCTATTGCTTGTACCATAGCGGAGTGATCCGAGTCTTGAAGACCATAAGCAACACAGCT
>JAYOSY010000032.1:0-3843 GCA_038139495.1 Porticoccaceae bacterium | reverse complement strand
ACTGAAAATGGTGAGTTAAACCTGCATATCTATGTCGACTATGGCGGACGATGGGAGATTGCTGAAGCTGCTCGTAAGTTAGCTGCCAATGTCGTTGCAGGAGACTTATCTCTGGATCAAATACATGCTGATAATTTAGATGAATATTTTACAGCAGGTGTAACAACGTCACCTGATTTATGTATACGAACGGCTGGGGAGCAACGAATTAGTAACTTTATGCTCTGGCAAATGGCATATACCGAACTTTATTTTACTGATTGCTATTGGCCTGACTTTGATGAAAATGCCTTTCAACATGCCATTGAAGACTATTATTCAAGGCACCGCCGCTTTGGTTCTCGAGAACCAGAAAACGAATTAATCAATAATAACTAAGCGTTGGGATTCTATGCTTAAATCACGATTGATAACAGCCACTATATTAGCCGCTTTTTTTACATCCGCACTTTTGTTTTTTTCGCCCTTTATTTTTGCCCAAATTATGATTTTTGTGGTTTTAGTTGCTGGATGGGAATGGGCTAATCTTGCTGATTTCAAAACGAGATTTTCTAAATATGGTTTTTTGCTATCGCTAGGCCTGTGTATCGTAACAATCGGTTATCACGTGGGCTTCCATGATCAGTTTGATGTATCGGCTAGCTATAACATCTGTGTCCTAGTGGTGGCTTTTTGGGGGATAATTTTTCTTTGGTTGCAAGGTTTTCCCACCAGCACAATCCTTTGGTCTAATAAGCCAGTTATGATTCTTATTGGGTTGTTGTTACTGGTAACTACATGGCTAGCTATTATTACTATTATAATGATGGATAATGGAAAATGGTTACTGGGCTTGGCCATAACCATAGTGATTATGGCTGATGTGGGTGGCTATGTTGTAGGTAAGTTGTTTGGGCGTCATAAGCTAGCGCCAACAATTAGCCCTGGTAAGACATGGGAAGGGTTGATAGGCGGACTGTTATTTCAATTGCTCTTAATAATTGCGCTAATGATAATCCTGCCAGACACCAATTTACTCAGGCTAGCCTTTTTAGTTATTCCAGTGGGTCTTATCTCCGTGGTTGGCGATCTTTTTGAAAGTATGATAAAACGCCAACGAGGGGTTAAAGATAGCAGTGCATTATTACCCGGACATGGTGGTGTTTTAGACCGTTTGGATGGTGTAATGTCCGCTTTACCATTATTCTTAGTCATTCTCTATAAGGCTAACCCGTTTTAGATTATGCAATCGATCACTATATTAGGCTCAACTGGCTCCATTGGACGAAGTACTCTAGATGTTATTGGTCAACACCCCGATAAATATTTAGTTTTTGCGCTTACTGGTCAAAGCCAGCTTAAACTTTTAGCCCAGCAATCCGTTGCATTTAATGCCAAATATGCTGTGGTCACTGACGAGGCTTCAGCCAAACAGCTCACTCAGTTAATTCAGGATTTAAAGGGCCAGACAGAGGTGCTGTTTGGTGAGCAGGCACTCTGTGATGTCGCAAGCAGTCCTCAGGTACAAGTGGTCATGGCCGCTATTGTTGGCGCGGCTGGACTATTACCGACTCTTTCTGCTGTAGAATCTTCGAAAAAGGTTTTACTTGCTAATAAAGAATCCTTGGTAATGGCGGGCTCAATCTTTATGCGTGCGGTTAATCATCACTCCGCTAATTTATTGCCCATTGATAGTGAGCATAATGCGATTTTTCAATGTCTACCCAGTAATGATGATGTAGGTAGCCAGGCTGCAGTCAAAAAATTAATTCTTTCGGCTTCCGGTGGCCCATTTAGAACCTGGACCATAGAGCAGATGCAAACAGTTACCCCGGAGCAGGCCTGTGCCCACCCTAATTGGAGTATGGGAAATAAAATATCCGTTGATTCGGCTTCAATGATGAATAAGGGGCTAGAATGTATTGAAGCCAAATGGCTTTTTGATACGGACATTAAAAATATTGATGTGCTGACTCATCCGCAAAGTATTGTTCATTCATTGGTTCAATATATTGACGGTTCAGTCATTGCTCAATTGGGTAATCCCGATATGCGAACGCCGATTGCTCATGGTTTGGCCTGGCCCCAAAGGATTAGCTCTAATGTTCCAGATTTAGATTTGGCGAAAATTGCGACGTTAACCTTTGAACAGCCTGATTTAGAGGCATTTCCCTGCTTAAAATTGGCCTATCAGGCAGCTGAGGTTGCTGGTGATGCGCCTGCAGTGCTGAATGCCGCCAATGAAATTGCAGTGGATGCTTTTCTTAATCACAGAATAGGTTTTACCGATATTGCTAAGGTGGTCGAGCAAACCATGAATACCTTTGATTTTTTTGAACCAGATACACTTGCTGCTGTCCAAGAGTCAGATGCGCGTGCAAGGCGCACAGCTTTATTAATGGTTAAACAGCTAGAGTTATAAACCATGGTGTTACTCGAAACATTATTTTTTACCTTTATCGCCTTTGGTGTATTGGTCACTATTCACGAGTTTGGTCACTTTTGGGTGGCTAGGCGCTGTGGCGTAAAAGTAGAAAAATTCTCAATAGGTTTTGGCAAGACTATTCTCTCATGGCGTGATAAGCAGAATACCCAATTTGTACTGGCGCTGCTTCCGCTTGGCGGTTATGTGAAAATGCTTGATGAGCGTGTTGAGGAAATATCAGAGCAGGATCGGCCACATGCCTTTAACTCGAAAACAGTTGGTCAGCGTATGGCCATTATCAGCGCTGGCCCCATAGCAAACTTCTTATTGGCGATTTTAGCATTTTGGGTACTTTTTCTTGGTGGGGAAAAAGGTTTGGCGCCTGTAATTGGTGACGTACAAGCTAATTCACTCGCCAGCACTTCGGGGCTTCAGGTGGGCATGGAAATTACAGCGGTGAATGAAGTGCCAACCACCACATGGAACTCCGTTAATAGACAGTTGTTTAATTATATTGGCGTAACGGGCAATATTCCTATTTCAGTAATAAGCCCTGATTCAGATGATGAAATACAGTTGACGGTTCCCGTGGTTTCCTGGTTGCGAGAGGCTGACAATCCTTCACCTCTAAGAGAGCTGGGTGTGATGCCAGTTTTTGAGCTTGAAGCCTTAATTCTTGGCGACGTTTTAGAAAGCGGCTCGGGTTACCAAGCTGGGTTACTGAAAAACGATATCCTAATTGCGATTAATGGACAAAATATTACTAGTGCAAACCAATTTATTGATACTGTGGCGTCACATGCAAATCAGCCGCTAATTATTGATCTTGAAAGACCCATTGAAAATCAATCTTCAGGGCAATTAATTTCTCTTGAGGTGACGCCAGCATCCGTAATTAAAGAAGGGCAGTCAGTGGGGCAGCTTGGTGTTCAATTGGGTGTAAAAGGTCAGTACCCAGAATATTTGCGCCGTGAAGTCAGTTATGGCGTTTTTGGGGCATTGACTCGCGGTGCTCAAGAAACCTATTCTACTTCGGGTTTTATCCTTTCATCTTTAGGTAAGTTGGTGATAGGTGAGATATCACCTAAGAACTTAAGTGGCCCTGTCACTATTGCTAAAATGGCAGGGGATACAGCTAGAGCTGGGGTTGATAATTTTATTCGTTTTATTGCTATCTTAAGTATAATGCTTGGGATTATGAATCTGTTGCCAATTCCGGTTTTAGATGGTGGGCATTTAGTGTATTGTTTCGTTGAGTGGGTCAAGGGATCTCCAGTTTCAGATCATATACAAATGATTGGTTATAAAATCGGATTTATCTTGTTGGTTAGCTTGATGTTGTTTGCAACATTTAACGACTTGACGCGACCAGTTTAGGTTTTTTTACAATAGAATTATAAATAGGCAGATTCTTTTTCATGAAACGACTTCTTTTTGGG
>JAYOSY010000031.1:0-4773 GCA_038139495.1 Porticoccaceae bacterium | reverse complement strand
GAGTAATATGCCAGAGGCTTCAAAGATAATATTGACTGAATCCAGTCCTTTGGTTTGGATAACGATCATTCTCGTCAGTGCAGTTATGGCAATAATAAGGGGTAGCGTTACAGGGATTCTGTTTTCTTTGTAAAACACTGCCACCATACCGAGCACCTCAGCGTAAATAAACAATAAGAATAGGTCGCTTAGGTTGACTGTCATCACACTCAATATTCTGACAATTTCAATGACCGCGGCGCCAATCGTTGCAATGGCTATTGTTAGTAATAATGCTTGCTCTGCAAACCCTATCAAAACTTGGATTGGATTTTTGTTGTTACTCATACCCTTCTCCTTTGTGTCATTAATTTGGAATATTTATGCGCTTTACCTGTCCTTTTAAATAAAACTGAGTGAATTCTCAAATAAGTATTAATACCATGGAAAAAACCTAATTACTTTCTCTTGAAAAGCCATAGTACCTAATTAAAACAAAGGCAACACTCAACATACCCCCCAAAAGTACCCCCAAAATACAAATCAGCGCACGCTTGGGTTGAGACTTTTCTTCAGGAACCATGGCAGGGCTAACGGTAACAAAGACATATTCTGGGCTTGCTTCTGCTAGCATTTTGCCTTTGATTTGCTCTTCAATAATGGTGTAAAAAACTTCTTTCATCTCTGCGATAGGGGTTTTTAAAATTTGTGCCTCAAGGTATTCAATATTGCTATTGACCATTTGCAGCTTTCTTTGTTGCATATGCTGATTAATTGCTTCAATCAGCTGATCAACCCATTGTTTTGCCAAATAGGGTGAAAAGTATTCGACCGACAAGGTAATTAACCCTGTTTTTTTATCCGCTGAAATTGAGATATCTTCAATAAATTTCTCATAAAGTTCCCAACTCGTTGGGTTGACTGTTTTTCCTGCTGGCGGATTTCTGACCCAACGCTGTGTTTCAGTATCATAAAGGTCATCGTCAATGCTAAGTTGATTGTTTTTACTATCCCAACCATCGGCAGCAAAAACCTCAACTGCTATATTATTCTCGGTAACAAACTGAGCAATAAAGCCCCATGAGCGCATAATCTCCTGTGCAATCTGTGCTTCACCAGCATCGCCACCACCAATATTGACGCCTGCAAGTGCTGCCAATCCACCCAAATCACCCAAAGCACCCGATAACCCGCCGCTCTGCTGCTGCGCGGGGGCAAGCAATGCGCTAGCCTTGTATTGGTTTGGTACAGACAGCGCATAAATGACGGAAATAACCGCAAAAACACCAGTAATGGCAATAATGAGTTTTTTCCCAGCCCATAGAACGCTAAAAAGTTCTTTAAGATCAATTTCATCATCATAAACTGGCGCAATTTGATTTTGATTATTCACAAAAAATCCTTTAACTAAAGTTTGCTAGTTTGCTTGAGAGCACTCATTAATCTTTCAATGAGTCGATAGCCACAACACCCAAGCTTAACTGATAAATGATCTGAGTAATCTCAGAAAACAACTTGATACCCTCAAAGCGCTTATCATCTGTATCCAAGGGGACAACAATGGTATCACCCGGTTCAATTTTTGTGCTGGCCCTTTTTGCTACCAATAGTTTCCGTTTAATCACTGCAACCTCGCCACTGGCCTTTACAATATAAATGCCCTTGGCATCTGCAGTCTGTAATAGTCCACCGCTTTTCTCTATATAGTCTTTGTAGTTAAGACCCTTATCAAAGAAATAAGATGTGGGGCGTTGTACCTCGCCAATCACAGAAACTTCCTGTCTATACTGCGGCACTCTAAGCACATCCCCAGACTCTAAAATAACATCATTGGCATCACCTTCAATAATTTGCTGTAAAGGGATTACTAATCGACCCATGGCTTTAGCCGCATTTAGATTGGCAATTAGGTTATCCTGAAGTTGCCGTTGTTGTTCATCAATAGCATCGCCTGAGTTGGCATCAAGAAGTTTTTGACTGGCTAACTCTTCATCCAACCTTTCTTTTAACCTGTCAAGCTCTTTTTGCTCTCTTAACTTTAATTTTTCGCGGGTAAATATGGCAGCTTTGACATCAGCCAAATTAGTAAAGCCACCCGCTCGTTCAATCACTGATGAAAGACGCTCGCCCTTGGAAAAATAATATTCCCCTGGGAACACAACCTCACCCATAAGGGTAATAGAATCTTTCTTAAGATAGTCTGGCGTTGTTTTAATAAACACAGAATCCTGAGGCTGAAGTAATATATTACCTGCAATAACCGTATTGACTGTTTCCGACACAGATTGCTCTGGGTTTGAACGATCTCGTCGATTAATCTCAATTGGCCCCATGTAAGCAGACTCTTTTAAGCCCCCAGCGGCATTAATCAACTCTGTAACACTCATCTCAGGGGTTAGTGGGTAGGTTCCCGGGAATTTAACCGCTCCTTTAATCTCGATTAATTGTGCAGGCTGATCTAACAACGCCTGTGAAGACAAACGCGAAATTAACGGCTCAATAAGTGCCTTTCGAGAATCATCTGCTTTTGAAAAGAACAACACTTGATCTCGAGGGAAAAGCTTAATAGGTGCAGACTGGGTGGACTGACTGAAAAGAGCTTTTGGCTCAAAGGCTAACACCTCTAATTCGCCCAATTGCTTGGCCTCTCTGGCTATCAAACCATAGTCAAGATCCAGCTGTGATGGGAATTGGTCTTTACTATAAACCAGATCAGATAAGGTTAAACCATCAGTCCATTTTTGTTCTACCGGATAATGAATAAACCCACCAACAGAAACGGTATCAATTTTATCTTTGACAACCGAATTGATCGTTAATCTATCACCGCTTTTTAGATTAGTTCGCTTGCCCTGTTTACTTGATGCATCAATGTTGACCACTGTCATAAATCCATCAACGCCCACGCGCTCGATTTTTGCACTTTTCGCGAATGCCTTGGGGGAAAGACCGCCCGCAAGAGAGAGAACCTCTTGAACTGTTTTTTCAGTATTTAGCTCATAAATTGCAGGCCTGATAACCTCACCATCAACCGACACCGTTTTACCTACAGTGGGGATAAAAATAACATCGGCGGCTTGCAACCTTAGATCATCTTTGACTTCACCCGATAAAAGAAGGTCATATAAATCAAGCGTGGCAACTAGCTTACCTGCCCGTTTTAGCTGAATATTTCTTAATGAGGCAATATCACTAACACCACCTGCGCTTATAAGTGCATGAGTCACTGTGGACAACGAAGACACTAAGTATGCACCCGGCTTGAAGGCCTCACCTAGAACAAATACTTGCATTGAGCGCAGTGCACCCATGCTAATGTTAGCTTTTGTACCAATTACCTGCGATTCAATTTGCTTCATAAGCATATTCTTCGCTTCTGAAAAGGTCAGACCTGCTACAACCACTGGCCCTAACTCTGGAAAATCCACCAAACCATCACGATTAATCTCAACAACCGAGGACTGATTTAACTTTCCATACAAAATAACGGCTAATTCATCACCGGGACCAAGCAAATAATTAGGAGGTACTGCAATATTAGTGGGTGCCGAAAAAGAACTTGGCATATTTGCAAAAATATCATACCCAAAGGGTTTTATAACCTGCTTTTGCTGCTCGCCTACACTTGGTTCTTTTAACAAGTCACTCTCTTTACTGGAGACTGTCTCTCTTTCAGTTTGAGGCAAAGGGGTTTTATCCACCTTAGCAAGGTCAGTATCCACTGAATTTAGACTGTTGCATAACTTATCAAGATCATAGCCCGCTGCTTTTGCCATTTGACGGTTTGCGGCAGTTAAATCATTACAGGCAGCCTTCGCTTCATCTAAGCTTTGAGCATTACTCAAGCTGGAAAAAGACAAACAAGGTAAGATCAAACCCAAACAAATTATTAATTTTGCTGTTACACGTTGCATAAAGTGACCCTGGTCAAAATAATATGTTAAATATACAGTTAATGATAATCGCTGTCTGTTAAAAGCGACATAAAGATAAAACAGAATTTACTTATTTTGAAAGAATAATAAGTAAAACATGTGTAGTCAGAGAATTGATCACACATTGAATAATGTAATTACCCAAGCAACATGTATACGGTGTGTTGCTTGGGCGCTAAAATAAACGAGGTTATTGATTTTCTACTTGCGGTAGTGCAGGTAGATTATCGTAATCAAGTCCCTGGTATGGATTCTGAACAGCAATCGCATCAGGATGTACAATGGAGATCATAATATCACTGCCATAACTACCCTGTATAAAGGATGCAAAATCTGTTTTAGGGGTAATATCAATTGTGGCATATCTACCCTCTTTGGCATAAACCAAGGTAATCTCTTCACCCACCTTTGAACTTACCAGGCCCCAACCCGTTGAAAGTGTTTCATTGCCATAAAAAATAAGATTTTCAGCGGGCGTGTAGCCAGAAACCAAAACTACGCGTCCAGAAATTTGATTACCTGTACCCAGAATAACCGTTGGGTCTTTAATAATATCTGCATCTTTTGGCAAAGGAAGATCAGATAACAAGTAATCGAGAACCATTCTTTGATTGGCCTGAAATTCGTCAACGAAAATAGCACAACCAGACAATACAGCAGCTAAAAAAACGGGGATTATTTTTTTCATTTTTATACCATTATCAGCAATTTGAAGGGATATCATATCAAATAGATGGTGGTTTTAAAGTGAATATTAACGCAATCTTTCAAAAGTAAGTTGAGTATCACCAGACCCTATGACCTAGTGGGTCGCAGCAGATCCTATTTTTTAACGATTTGGTTGAAACTACTCCACCGT
>JAYOSY010000030.1:0-5265 GCA_038139495.1 Porticoccaceae bacterium | reverse complement strand
TACCGGTGGTCGTATCGATCGATTTAATAAGCGTTTTGGCGGTAGTAAGAAGTAATTATTCGTACTTCAATGCTAAGATTGCCTAAAAATGCCGCTGGTTTACCATCGGCATTTTTTATTGGTTTAAAATTAAGTCAATGGACGGTTTAATTGTTTTCCTATCAGAGGTTACAATAACTCAAAACCATTCGATGAAACGGAGCCTTGGGTGCGAGCAATACAACTCTTTCTAAAAGCTATACTGGTATTGGCGGTTGCCTTTATTGGTGCTCTGTTTGCTTTTCATAACAACCAACTATTAGCTGTCGACTTTATCTACTTTATCGGCCCTCAGATGAGTTTGGGCCTCTGGTTGATGGCGTTTTTGATGCTGGGTGCACTGCTAGGAATTGCTGTTAGCAGTCTGATGTCTGGCAATAATCAACGAAAACGTGGTCGAGCAAATGAAAGAGACTAAAAAATTATGACATTATCTGAACCGCGAATTATTGTAGCCTTGGATTTTGACGATTCAAATTCGGCACTTGCGCTAGCGGACCAGCTCAATCCTAATCAATGCCGTTTAAAAGTTGGCAAAGAATTGTTTGTTGCTGCTGGTCCTCAATTAGTTAGATCGCTTTCTGATCGAGGTTTTGACGTATTTCTTGATTTAAAATTTCATGATATTCCCAATACAGTTGCCAAGGCTGTTTCGGCTGCAGCTGACCTTGGTGTTTGGATGACTAATGTGCATGCTTCAGGTGGAGCCCGCATGATGACTGCGGCAAAAGAGGCGGTAGCAAATCATGGTGGTGATATGCTACTAATAGCGGTGACCGTGCTTACCAGTATGGATGATAATGATTTACAACAGATCGGTGTTAATTCTGCTGCGAGTGATCAGGTGCTAACTTTAGCCAAGTTAACCAAGCAGGCTGAGTTAGATGGCGTTGTGTGCTCTGCACAGGAAGCGTCCCTTCTTAAGCAGCAACTGGGTCAGGGGTTTAAGCTTATAACACCAGGTATTCGTTTAACTGATAGTGCCTCAGATGACCAAAGAAGAATTGTTTCTCCTGCTCAGGCAATTGAGCAGGGAAGTGATTATTTGGTAATTGGCCGTCCCATTACCCAGGCTCAAAACCCTATGCAGATGCTGCAGAAGATAAATGGCTCTCTTTAGTTAGCAGTTTTCTTAGTTATTAATCTTTACTCGAAAAAAACTGCAGAATTGAATTGAATTCTTTATTGCCATCAAAAAAGCTTTTATTTGATTTTCAAGATATGGTTTCATTGATAATGAGAACTTAAAATAATAATTATAAAATGGGGTTTAAAATGAATAAAAATTTTTCAATTTCACTATTATTAACGCTAATTTTGGCCGGCTGCACATCGGATAAGCAGTCAAATATATCAGAGGAAAATTCGATGAATCCATTGTCAGATGGCGCATTTTTGCTATCCAAAGTAACCATCACAGAGGATGGTAAGACTACTGAATTACTCAGGGATCAAATTAAAATTTATAGTAAAGGCAAATTTATGTTTGCATTTGATAATGAGTCTACTGGCGATATGGATGTGGGTGCAGGTAATGCGAGCTGGGTAAATGGTGTCATGGTTGAAGAGCCGCTTGTGAATCATGATGGACCAGTATCGGGTTTAAGCTTTGATATTTCGATCGAACCAACTGAAAGCGGGTTTAATCAGGTCCTGCATGGCATGAAATATGATGATGGGCGCGTTCTTGAAACGATGGTGGAAGAATGGAATTTAGCATCTGATGCTGTGTCCCCTTATGACGGGCTTTGGAAGCTTGAAAGTCGTGAGGCAGATAATCCAGATTTAACCGATTTTTCTGAAATTAAGATGATTGGTGGTGGGCACTTTATTATTTTGCAGAGTGCTTTATTTGAGGGTGAAAAAGTACGTAATTTTGGCTTCGGTAGTTTAGCTACAACGGAATCAGGTAAGGTGCTAGAAACTGGAATGGTAGGTTCGTGGGAAAACTATACGGGCTGGGCAACTGAAGTGACTATGGAGATGATAGACGACGATCATTTGATGCAAACCTTTACTTTTAATGACCGTGTAATTACCCAAAAATACGTTCGAATTTGATTTTTTTGCACACTAGGCTACCTTCGATAATTATACGCTATTAAATAGAATGCCGAATGCAATAATTATGAAAATAGTTATTTATGACACAAACAGTAACACCCACCTAAAAGGCGGGTGTTACTGTTTGGTACCAGAGGCCGGACTGACTCGAAGTATCTTGGGGATACTTCTCGGGGTTTCACCCCGCCATCGGGTTGCTTTGGCGTCCAAATTGCTATCGCAATTTGTCGAACCAGTGCCGTTTCTAGCCGACTCTATGATACAAACAAAAACACCCACCTAAAGGCGGGTGTTACTGTTTGGTACCAGAGGCCGGACTCGAACCGGCACGCTTTTAAGGGCGGGGGATTTTGAATCCCCTGTGTCTACCAATTTCACCACTCTGGCATTGCATGAAAGCAGGGCGGCGATTATAGCAGTGATCGCCCTGTGGTCAACAACGTATGTTGGTGAATGTTGCTAAATTAGTTGGCGTTTGGTTAGATTTTCTATACCCTTGCGCCCTTACTAAATTCAAACAATCTATACTATTGCATGCGTTTAAATCATTTTCACTTTGAGTTGCCCGACAAGTTGATTGCTCGACAGCCCACCGCAGACCGTCGCGGTAGTCGTCTATTAGCGATGGATACTGATGGTGATATTCAGCATCAAAACTTTGCCGATATATTGGGGTATATTAATGCGGGTGATTTACTGGTTTTCAATAACACTAAAGTGATACCTGCGCGTATTTTTGGTAAAAAAGAAACCGGTGGCAGTGTTGAAATATTGATTGAGCGCATAACGGGCAATAAAACAGCCTTAGCACATATTCGTGCCAGCAAGTCTCCTAAAGCGGGGGCGACTCTGTTACTTGATCAGGGTTTTTCTGCGCAGATGTTGGGTCGTGTGGATAGTTTATTTGAGCTTGAATTTAGCGCACCATTACTTGGTATGCTAGATGATATTGGTCATATGCCATTGCCGCCTTATATAGATCGTGAAGATACTCAAGAAGATAAGTCGCGCTATCAAACAGTTTATGCTGAACAGCCCGGCGCTGTGGCAGCCCCCACTGCAGGCTTGCACTTTGATGATCAGCTATTGGCAGATATTCAAGCCAAAGGCGCAGAGTTAGCTTTTGTGACACTGCATGTGGGAGCGGGAACATTTCAGCCGGTTAGAGTTGAAAATATTACCGATCACCATATGCATTCTGAATGGTTAGAGGTTAGCGAGCAGGTAGCGGAAAAAATTAAGGAAACCAAGGTGCGCGGTGGACAAGTGATTGCCGTGGGAACCACCAGTGTGCGAAGTATAGAAACTGCGGCTAGCTCAGGTGAAATAGCAGCCTTTCAGGGCGATACCGATATCTTTATCTACCCAGGTTATCAATTTAAGGTGGTGGATATGTTGCTGACCAATTTCCATCTTTCTGAATCAACACTATTAATGTTAGTGTCTGCATTTGCCGGTTACACACCTATAATGAATGCATATCAACAGGCAGTAAAACAGCAATACCGTTTCTTTAGTTATGGTGATGCCATGTTATTAACCTATAATCCAGATGCAACCAAGGATATCCCCAATGACTGATGCCAATAACAGAACCTGCGCTATGCAATTTAAGGTGTCTGCTACTTCGGGGCGAGCGCGTCGGGGTGAGCTAAGTTTTCCTCGGGGCAAGGTGCAAACACCAGCCTTTATGCCAGTGGGCACCTATGGCACGGTCAAAGGTATGTTGCCCCGAGATATAGAGGAAATTGGCGCGGAAATTATTCTGGGTAATACTTTTCACCTTATGTTGCGCCCTGGTACAGAGGTAGTAAAAAAACACGGCGATCTGCATGATTTTATTCAGTGGCAGGGCCCAATACTTACCGATTCTGGTGGTTTTCAGGTATTCAGCCTGGGCGATATGCGTAAAATTACCGAGAAAGGTGTTGAATTTAAATCACCCATTGATGGTAGTCCGGTTTTTATTGATCCTGAAAAGTCCATGCAGGTACAGCGTGACCTCGGCAGCGATGTGGTCATGATTTTTGATGAGTGTACGCCTTATCCCGCCACAAAAAAACAAGCTAATGATTCGATGCAGCTGTCATTGCGATGGGCAGAACGCAGTAAAAAAGCCCATGGTGATAACCCCTCGGCACTGTTTGGTATCGTGCAGGGTGGTATGTATGAGTCATTGCGTGATGAATCTATGGCGGGTCTAGAGGAGATTGGTTTTGACGGTTATGCCATTGGTGGTTTATCTGTAGGTGAGCCCAAAGAAGATATGGTGCGCATTCTTGAGCATCTTGGTGACAAGATGCCAGCGGATAAACCCCGCTATTTAATGGGGGTGGGTAAGCCGGCTGATTTAGTCGAAGCGGTATTGCGCGGCATTGATATGTTTGACTGTGTCATGCCCACCCGCAATGCCCGCAATGGCCATTTATTTACCTCAACGGGCGTGATAAAAATTCGCAATGCGGTTCATCGTGGCGATACTTCACCTCTCGATGAAAATTGCGATTGCTACACCTGTCAAAACTTCACTCGTGGGTATTTACATCATTTGGATAAGTGCGGTGAAATTTTGGGTGCTCAGCTAAATACCATTCATAACCTGCGTTACTATCAGAACTTAATGCGTGGCTTACGCGATGCCATTGAAAACGATTCCCTTGAGCAGTATGTGGATGATTTTTATCAGCAGCAGGGTCAGCCTCGGCCAGAATAAATTACATCTTATCGCTTACACGGGGCTTTAAATCGTTAAATATGCCCCAATCTATTCTATTATGGCTATAATGCTCGGCTATACAGCTATCTCGGTATTTGTGCGGGGATAATTTAGGAATTAAAGGACAATAGAATGCCCAATAAATTTCCCCTGTGGAAAAATATAATGCTACTTGCAGTGGTGGCCTTTGCATTTATCTACGCAGCCCCCAATCTTTACCCGCCAGACCCGGCATTGCAGCTTTCTGGTCAAAGCAGTGCTATGCAAATTGATGGCGCGGTGCTCAAAAAAGTAGAACAGGCATTAGATGCTGCCAATATCGAACACTTTTCGGGTGAAGCCGATGGTGAATCTGCGCTAATACGCTTAACCGATTCTGAATTACAGATGCGCGCCAAAGAAGTGGTGCAAGCAGAGATGGGCGGTGAATATGTGGTTGCTCTCAA
>JAYOSY010000029.1:4252-5445 GCA_038139495.1 Porticoccaceae bacterium | reverse complement strand
GTGCCAGTTATTAACGCCCTAACGGATAGCTTTCACCCCTGCCAGTTGCTTGCTGACGTTCAAACCTTTGTGGAGCATCGCGGCTCTATTCAAGGAAAAACAGTCGCTTGGATTGGCGATGGCAATAATATGTGTCATTCATGGATTAATGCGGCTATGCAATTTGATTTTAAATTGCGTATTGCCTGTCCCGAAGGCTATGAACCCGATGCGGCTATTTTGGCGAGTGCCGGCGATCGCGTTGTTTTAACCAATGATCCGGCAGAGGCAGTTACTGATGCTGATCTTGTGACTACAGATGTGTTTGCGTCGATGGGTCAAGAAGACGAACAGGCTACTAGATTGAAGCATTTTGCTGGATTTCAAGTAAACCACAAGCTGATGGAGAAGGCTGCAGATAAGGCGCTATTTATGCATTGCTTGCCTGCACACCGAGGCGAAGAAGTTTCAGCCGAATTACTAGAAGATAAGGCTATCTCTGTGGTATGGGATGAAGCGGAAAATCGTTTGCATGCGCAAAAGGCACTGATGCTTTTCTTGCTAAATCAGTAATATTTTAAAACTATTACTGATTTAGCCCTTGTAGGACACATCGTCAATCTCATATTCCACCTCGCCACCGGGAGTATGCACATTAACTACATCACCAGTTTCTTTACTGATAAGTGCGCGAGCAATCGGCGATTGATAGGAGATCATACCCGCTTTTACATCCGCCTCATCGTCACCAACAATTCTGTACTTTAATTCTTCATCTGTATCAGTATTGATAATAGTCACGGTTGAGCCAAAAATAACGCGATCGCCTTCTGGCATTTGAGAAATATCCACCACCTGACAGAGAGAAAGCTTCGATTCTATATCTTGGATACGCCCTTCAATAAAACCCTGCTGTTCTCTGGCGGCATGGTATTCAGCATTCTCTTTTAGATCACCATGTTCACGCGCTTCTGCAATTGCCTGAATAACCGTTGGGCGATCTTCTTTCTTAAGCTTTTCAAGCTCAATACGAAGTGCGGATTCACCCTCAACTGTCATTGGAATTTTTTGCATTAACTTATTGCCTTGTGTAGCGTTTGTAAATCACGAACTTGGATATCGCCAGCAAACATAAGAGCTTCGCATACCGCTCTTCCGCCCGCCATCGTTGTAGTATAGTAAACTTGGTGCTGCTCTGCACTAGAGCGAATAGC
>JAYOSY010000029.1:0-4152 GCA_038139495.1 Porticoccaceae bacterium | reverse complement strand
CCGCCATCGTTGTAGTATAGTAAACTTGGTGCTGCTCTGCACTAGAGCGAATAGCACTGGAATCTGAGATTGCTTTGCGTCCCTCAGTGGTATTAATGATCAATTGAATCTTATCACTTTTGATCATATCTACAATATGCGGTCTACCTTCTTGTACCTTATTAACCAGCTCCACATCCAATCCAGCATCGGCAATCACCTTGGCAGTACCCTTTGAAGCAACGAGCTTAAAGCCCATTGATAATAGGTCTTTTGCCAAGCTAGGCAATTGATCCTTATCTCTATCGCGGACACTGATAAAGGCAGTTCCCTTAGCGGGTATTTCATCACTTGCCCCCAGCTCAGCTTTACCATAGGCCTCAGCAAAAGTTTCACCTACACCCATCACTTCACCGGTAGACTTCATTTCAGGCCCAAGAATTGGATCGATTCCCGGAAATTTATTAAACGGGAATACAGCCTCTTTCACGCTGTAATAAGGCGGAACAATTTCTTTTGTGAAACCCTGAGATTCTAGTGTTTGGCCAACCATGCAACGGGCGGCTATTTTGGCCAATGAGGTACCAATACACTTGGAAACAAAAGGCACGGTTCTCGATGCGCGAGGATTCACCTCAATCACGTAGATTTCGTCATCCTGCAGTGCTAACTGAACATTCATTAAGCCACGAACACCTAGCTCACGAGCCATTTTTTTACAGACTTCACGCATCTTATTTTGAACATCTTCGCTTAGGCTGTATGGCGGCAAAGAGCAGGCTGAATCACCAGAGTGAATACCCGCTTGCTCAATATGCTGCATAATTGCGCCAATCACCACCTGCTCGCCATCACTAACGGCATCCACATCAACTTCAATCGCATTTGGCAGGAAGAAATCTAAGAGTACCGGCGAGTCTTCTGAAACCTCTACGGCCGTTCGCATATAATGTCTTAACTCGTCTTCTTTGTAGACGATTTCCATGGCACGACCACCTAATACATAGGAAGGGCGAACCACTAAGGGATAACCAATTTTTTCTGCTAGAACAACAGCATCCTCGGCACTTCTCGCCGTCGCATTAGATGGCTGGAGTAGACCAAGCTTATCAATCATCTGCTGGAATCTTTCGCGATCTTCAGCACGATCAATAGCATCTGGGGTAGTACCCACAATAGGCACGCCTTCCGCCTCAAGTGCACGAGCCAACTTCAATGGTGTTTGACCGCCAAACTGAACAATTACACCCTTTGGTTTTTCAATGCGAACAATTTCTAGCACGTCTTCAAGGGTCACGGGCTCAAAGAAAAGTCGATCAGAGGTGTCATAATCGGTAGAGACAGTTTCAGGATTACAGTTAACCATAATGGTCTCATAACCATCGTCACGCATAGCCAGTGCCGCATGCACACAGCAATAGTCAAATTCAATACCCTGACCAATTCGGTTGGGGCCGCCGCCTAGTACTAAAATTTTATCTCGGCCACTAGGCTGTGCTTCACATTCTTCTTCATAGGTTGAATACATATAGGCTGTGTCGGTAGAAAACTCTGCCGCACAGGTATCCACACGCTTATAAACTGGATGAATATCCAACTGCTTGCGGTATTCACGTACCGCCTGCTCACCACAACCTAAGATGGCGCCCAAACGCTTATCAGAGAAACCTTTGCGCTTAAGTTTAAATAACGCCGTTTTATCGAGGCTAGACAGCTCTGCACCCTCAAGCTGTTGCTCTTCCTTGATAAGATCTTCAATTTGCACCAAAAACCATGGGTCGATCTTAGTGATATTAAACATCTCTTCAAGACTCATTCCCGCACGGAAACCATCGGCAACATACCAGATGCGATCGGGGCCCGCTTCAGCTAGCTGGTTGTTAAGAATGCTGGTCGAAGAATCATCTGAGGGGTCAAGCACAGGATCAAATCCAGCAACGCCCACTTCTAGTCCGCGCAGGGCTTTCTGCATAGACTCTTGGAAGGTTCGACCTATAGCCATTACCTCACCAACTGACTTCATCTGAGTAGTCAGCTTCGGACTGGCCTGATTAAATTTCTCAAAGGCAAAACGCGGCACCTTAGTGACCACATAATCGATACTGGGTTCAAATGAGGCAGGTGTCGCCCCACCGGTAATTTCGTTTTGCAGCTCATCTAGCGTATAGCCCACAGCTAACTTAGCAGCCACCTTAGCAATGGGGAAACCTGTTGCTTTTGAGGCCAATGCCGATGAACGAGAAACCCGTGGGTTCATTTCAATAACTATCAAACGACCCGTTTCAGGATTTACCGCAAACTGTACATTGGAGCCACCGGTCTCTACACCAATCTCGCGCAATACTGCCAACGAGGCATTACGCATAATCTGATATTCTTTATCGGTTAGGGTCTGAGCTGGAGCCACGGTAATCGAGTCACCGGTATGAATCCCCATGGGATCCAAGTTTTCAATGGAGCAGATAATGATGCAGTTATCATTGCGATCTCTGACCACTTCCATTTCATATTCTTTCCAACCAATCAGTGACTCATCAATAAGGAGCTCATTAGTGGGTGAAAGGTCGAGTCCGCGTCGGCAAATTTGTTCAAATTCTTCACGGTTATAGGCAATACCGCCACCGGATCCACCCATGGTAAATGAGGGGCGAATGATACAGGGGAAGCCAAAGCGGTCAGCTACCTGATAGGCTTCTTCAAGACTGTGAGCAATACCCGAGTTTGGCGTATCAAGGCCAATGGCTTTCATAGCCTTGTCAAAGCGTTCTCGGTCTTCTGCCTTATCGATAGCATCGGCATTGGCGCCAATCATCTCAACATCAAATTTTTCCAAAACCCCGTGCTTAGCAAGATCCAATGCACAGTTAAGCGCTGTTTGACCACCCATTGTCGGCAACAAAACATCAGGTCTTTCTTTTTCAATGATTTTCTCTACCGTACCCCATTCAACTGGCTCAATATAGGTAGCATCGGCCATTGCTGGATCAGTCATAATGGTGGCTGGGTTAGAGTTTACCAATATTACTCTGTAGCCCTCTTCTCTTAGCGCCTTACAGGCTTGAGCACCAGAATAATCAAACTCACAGGCCTGCCCAATAACAATTGGGCCTGCTCCAAGAATTAAAACGCTTTTAATATCTGTTCTTTTAGGCATAGGGTCGCTACTCAGTCCAGACGCTTAACGTCTAGCCTCCATCAATTCTATAAAGTGATCAAATAATGGTGCCGCATCATGGGGACCAGGACTTGCTTCAGGGTGACCCTGAAAACTAAATGCAGGTTTATCTGTTCGGTGAATACCTTGTAGAGAGGCATCAAATAAAGAGCGATGCGTAGCTTTCAAGCAACTGGGCAAACCCTCTTCTTCAACCGCAAAACCATGATTCTGGCTGGTTATCATGACTGTTTTGTTGGCAATATCTTCTACTGGATGGTTGGCTCCATGATGACCAAATTTCATTTTTCCAGTTTTTGCTCCCGAGGCTAGGGCTAATAACTGATGACCCAAACAGATACCAAAGAGTGGAATATCTGTTTTCAAAAGCTCTGTAATTGCCTCAATTGCGTAGTCGCAGGGCTCTGGATCACCAGGACCATTGGAAAGGAAAACGCCATCGGGGTTCATAGCCAATACATCACTTGCCGGTGTTTGGGCAGGAACAACGGTTAGATCACAGCCTCTATCTACCAGCATACGCAAAATATTCTGCTTAACACCAAAATCATAGGCAACCACTTTAAATTTGGCTTCTGATGCTGACTTAAAACCTTCACCAAGTTGCCAGCTTGTTTGCTGCCATTGGTAAGCTTCCTTGGTTGTTACCTGTTTTGCTAAATCCATTCCCTTTAGCCCTGGAAACTGTTTAGCTGCATCTACGGCCTTTTGCTCATCTACATCGCCGACAACAATACAGCCACTTTGCGAACCTGTTTCACGCAAAATTCGTGTCAGCTTTCGAGTATCTATATCAGCAATTCCCACAATACCTCGATCAGCTAGATACTGATCTAAGCTTAGTTCACTACGAAAGTTTGAAACTAAGAGTGGTAGATCGCGAATAACCAAACCTGCAGCCCAAATTTGATCCGATTCTTGGTCTTCAGTGTTTACGCCGACATTACCAATATGCGGATAGGTTAGGGTAACTATTTGGTTGGCATATGAGGGATCTG
>JAYOSY010000028.1:0-7064 GCA_038139495.1 Porticoccaceae bacterium | reverse complement strand
ATAATTCAAACTGATCCTGTTGTGCTGTTAGCAGTGCTTTACTGTATTTTTGCAAACCATGAATCAGCTGCAATGCATTGTGATGACTGCGTTTAGGTTTGATTTCTAACTGCTGTTGTGCCCCAAAAATTAAGCCGCCAACGCGATCATTAATAGCTAATCCAGCCCATGCAAGTGCTGCCGCAATTTCACAGGCAACGACTGATTTTAGTCGTTGACTGCCAAAGAACATGGGGCTGCGAAGATCAGTAATAATCAAAATAGGGCGTTCGCGTTCTTCAATAAAGACTTTTGTATGAGGCACCTGTGTGCGAGCAGTCACCCGCCAATCAATACTGCGTACATCATCGCCAGGCTGGTAGAGTCTAACCTGATCAAAATCCATGCCGCGACCACGAAACTGAGATCGATGCCCCCCAGCAAGCATCTGTTTGGCCTGCATTTTTGGAAAGCCAGTAAGTTCTCTAGCAGCATAGCGCAACTGAATTAGTTGGTTGCTATGGGCAATGGCCGGATTTAGATTTTCATCCTTAAAGTCTTGCATGATCTTAGGCGGATGGAACAGCAGCTAATAAACTGTCGATAACCTGATTGGCGCTAATGCCCGCCGCTTCGGCTTCAAAACTGAGTATTAGTCGATGGCGAAGTACATCATGAGCTACGGCGCGAATATCATCTGGCGTCACAAAGTCGCGACCATCTAGCCATGCCACAGCTCGGCTACAACGATCCAAAGCAATGGTTGCCCTAGGACTTGCACCGTAGTCTAGCCAGCTGGCAAGTTCACCGCCATAGGCTTGGCTATTGCGCGTAGCTAGGATAATTTGTACTAGGTATTCTTCTACCGCCTCATCCATATGCACGGCTAAAACCTGCTGCCGAGCTTGCATAATGGTTTCTTGAGCAACTGTTTCAACTTCATTGGATTGCTCGCCAATGGCTTCTGAGCGCGATAGTTGAAGAATGGTTTTTTCGCTGTCTGGGGAAGGGTAATCAACCATAACATGCATTAGAAACCGATCCATTTGCGCTTCAGGTAAGGGATAGGTGCCTTCCTGCTCTATAGGATTCTGTGTGGCCATAACCAAAAATAGATCAGGTAGAGAATAACTCTTTTTGCCCACCGAAATTTGTCTTTCGGCCATGGCTTCCAAGAGAGCTGACTGTACCTTGGCTGGAGCGCGATTAATCTCATCAGCTAAAACCAAGTTGTGAAATAAAGGCCCTGCTTGGAATTCAAAAATACCCTGTTCAGGGCGATAAATATCACTGCCGGTAATATCAGAGGGCAGTAGGTCTGGCGTAAACTGAACCCGATGAAAGTCTGCTTCTAGGCCTTCAGAGACGATTTTAATGGCTTTGGTTTTAGCTAGACCGGGTGCGCCCTCAACAAGCAGGTGCCCATCGGCTAAAATGGCGATAATAAGTCGTTCAATAAGTTGTTCTTGACCTACAATACGGCTGTTAAGCCAATTTTTTAGGCTATCTATAATCTGATGCAAGTGAACCTCTGTAAAAATTTTTGGTTTAAAAAAACTAATCCCTGATTTTAGTAACTCTCAATACAAGACTCAATTACAACCCTAAAAAAATAGTCTTTTTTTAGGGCCATTTATCAAATTATAGATAAAAAAATCTATTTAAAGATTGCCGACCTTTTGTTGCATGGTTGCCGGGCTCAAGCCATCCCAATAATCTGCTCGACCCTGTCGCCAACCAGAACACCACTGAAAGCCAAGGTTTGATTCGGTTGAATAGGGGCAGGATGAAATTGATCGTTCTTTGATAGCCGCTTGATAGCCTCGAAGAAATGCACGATGAGTAAGATCTTTTTTGTGTTTTTTCATTGAAAACTCCAGTCTTTTGTCAGCGTCAGGACAGTTGAAAATGAAGTCTTGCGACAGTTTTTCAACAATCAGGGGGAAAAGCGATATAGAATGTCGGCCTGATAAAAGATTGGCAGGTCGGAGTATCTAATAATGCTCCCTTATTACAGTCTTTGACATTATTTTTATTATTAAGTTCGACAATTTTTTAGGGTGCGATCAATTGCCTTTAACAACAGAGAGAAACGACTGGTTAGCAACCTGTCCCAAAGGAATGGAGCAGCTTTTGTCTGAAGAGCTTCAGGCGCTGGGCGCTGAAGAGGTAAAGCAAACAGTGGCTGCTGTGCATTTCCAAGGAGAGCTAGAAGTAGCCTATAAGGCTTGTCTTTGGTCACGCATAGCCAATCGTGTACTGATGCCATTGGCAAGTTTTAGGCTTGATACAGTCGAAGATCTGTATAAAAACGCTGTTGAAATACCTTGGGAAGATCACCTTGAAGTACAAAACAGCATAGCCATTGACTTTATTGGCACATCTAAACTTATTGACAATAGTATGTACGGTGCACAACTGTTAAAGGATTCTATTGTTGATCGAATAAGGCGCATCGCGGGTGGGCGACCCAGTGTAGATGCTAAATCACCTGATATTCGCATTCAGGCACGTCTTCATAAGGGGCAGGTAACCGTCGCTCTCGATATTTCTGGCGAAAGTTTACATAGGCGCGGCTATCGAACCGGTCAGGGTAGTGCGCCATTAAAAGAGAATCTTGCCTGTGCCATATTAATAAGGTCGGGTTGGCCTGCGATAGCCAAACAGGGCGGGGCGCTAATTGATCCCATGTGTGGTAGCGGCACGCTGCTTATTGAAGCGGCATTGATGGCGGCTGATATTGCACCGGCACTCAATCGAGAAATCTTTGGTTTTACGCACTGGCGGCAACATGATCAGAACCTATGGGAAACAATTCTGGCTGATGCAGAACAGAGAAAAGCAGTGGGTTTGGAAGGTTTTGATATTGATATTCGCGGCTATGACGGCAATAGTCGGGTGCTTGATGTCACCGTAGCAAATATAGAAAAAGCCGGTCTTGATGAGCATATTCGAATAGCTCATAAGCCCCTAGATCAGTTTGGTAAGGCAACCGCAGAGACCGGGTTGCTGGTGACCAATCCGCCCTATGGTGCGCGTATGGGTGAAGTAGAGCAGTTAATTCCGCTGTATCAAAAGCTGGGGACAGTGCTCCAAAAAAACTTTACACAGTGGCGCGCGGCCATTTATACCGGCAATCTTGATTTGGCTCGTCAGTTAGATTTATCACCCAGCAAACAATACAGCTTATTTAATGGATCCATCGCCTGTAAGGTCTTAGTTTTTGACAATATGCAGTCAAAATCTGAGCAAATTGCCGAGCGATTAAGTAAGCCAGCACCGGTTCAGCCGCTCTCAGAAGAAGCAAAGATGCTATTTAACCGTTTGCAAAAGAATCAACGACGTTTAAAAGGCTGGCTTAAGAAATCTGGTATTAGTTGTTATCGCCTCTATGATGCGGATATACCGGAATACGCGGCGGCAATTGATATCTATGAGCAATGCATCTATGTTCAGGAGTATGCCGCTCCCAGTACTATTGATAGTCGTGTGGCGACTCAGCGTTTTGACACGATTAAGCGTGCGGTAAAGGAGTTTGCCGACGATAAATACCAAAAAGTCTATTACAAAGAGCGTCGTCGTCAAAAAGGGGACTCTCAGTATCAGCGGCTAAACCAAGAGGCTTCTGAAAGCATTGTGGTTAACGAGGGTCGGGCGCGCTTAGAAGTAAATCTGAGTGACTATCTGGATACGGGTTTATTTCTAGATCACCGTCCTGTGCGAGCCTTGTTGGGCGAAATGGCTGCAGGAAAGTCCTTACTTAATTTGTTTTGTTATACCGCTACTGCCACTGTTCAGGCAGCATTAGCAGGGGCTAAGAGCTCTTTAAGCGTAGATATGTCCAATACCTATCTAGATTGGGCGCAGCGTAACTTTGAGCTCAATAGTTTAAGTTCCTCAAAGCATCAGTTATTGCGCGCTGATTGTTTAAAGTGGCTGGAGGAAGATAGTCAAACCTTTGATGTGATCTTCTTAGATCCACCCACATTTTCCAATTCAAAGAAAATGGAATCAGTATTAGATATACAGCGCGATCATCCTAAGCTAATAAGAAACGCTATGGCCAAGTTAAATCCAGAGGGAACCTTGGTGTTTTCCAATAACTTCCGTAAATTTAAATTGGATGAGCTAACATCGCGACAATTTAACTGTGAAAATATTACCCAGCAAACGCTGGATGCTGATTTTGAACGTAATCAGCGTATTCATAATGTGTGGTTAATTACCAAGCGAAGTTCTTTTGGTTAATGTAAATGAGTAAAGAAATTACCCTTATCAGTGGCCCAAATTGCCATCTTTGTGATCAGGCAAAAGAAATGCTTTTTCCATTTTTAGAGGCCAAAAATATTCAATTAAATGAGTTGAATGTTAGGGATGATATCGCGCTTTTTGAGCAGTATGGACTGCGTATTCCAGTGGTAATTTTTGCAGACGGCAGTGAAAAAGGCTGGCCGTTTACTGCGGCTCAAATCGCCAGAAAAATTAAATAAATTATCTATAAATTACTTTATAATTTTACCTAAGTAAGAATCCAGACCATTAGCAAATTCCATTCTATCTCTTTGGCTTAAGGGTGGTGGTCCGCCACCCACTTCAACACCACTGGATCGCATCGAATCCATAAAGTCCCGCATATTCAGTCGAGCGCGAATATTAGAGGCGGTATAAAACTCACCGCGAGGGTTTAATGCCTTGCCTTGTTTTTCGATAACTTCTGCCGCCAGAGGTATGTCGGCAGTGATCACCAAGTCGTCTTTTTCGACTAAGCTAACTATATGGTTATCGGCTTCATCAAAGCCGGAACTGACACAGATGGAACGTACCGTAGGGATTCTTGGCGTATTTAATGGCTGATTAGCCACTAAGATGACTTCTATGCCGGTTCGCTGTGAGGCACGATAAAGGATATCTTTAATGACGACAGGACAGGCATCTGCATCAACATATATTTTCAAGACTTTGACTCTTGTGGTTTTAATTTTGTACATTGTAACTGATTAAATTGTTTTAGCCTGCAAATCTAATGCTTGTAAACCCTGCTAGAGCAGGTAAAATGCCGCGCTTAATTAAAATTATAATCATGTGGCCTCTTGTATGGGTCACCACTGAAAAGGAACAAATCATGCCTATTATTACTCTTCCTGATGGATCTCGACGCGAATTTGACTCTGCCGTTTCTGTACTCGATGTAGCCGCTGATATTGGCCCGGGTCTTGCCAAAGCGACGCTTGCCGGTGTAGTAGCGGGATGTGAAGTTGATGCCTCCTATGTGATCAAAGAAGATGCCAGTCTTTCAATTGTTACCGACCGCTCAGACGAAGCACTTGAAATTATTCGTCATTCCACAGCCCACCTTTTGGCTATGGCTGTTAAGGAACTGTTTCCATCAGCGCAGGTAACTATTGGCCCGGTGATTGAAGATGGTTTTTACTATGATTTTTCATTTGAGCGTGCTTTTACGCCTGAAGATTTAGAGGCCATTGAGCAGCGTATGCAAGAATTGGCCAAGCAAGATTTTGCTATTTCAAGAGAAGAATGGGATAGAGATGAAGCGGTCGAGTTTTTTAAAAGCATTGGTGAAGCCTATAAGGCAGAAATAATTGCCGGTATTCCTGCAGATCAACCCATTGGTCTTTATAGGCAGGGTGATTTTGTTGACCTGTGTCGCGGCCCTCATGTGCCATCAACGGGTAAATTGTCAGCCTTTAAATTAACCAAGGTTGCGGGTGCCTACTGGCGTGGCGATAACGACAATGAAATGTTGCAGCGTATCTATGGCACGGCTTGGGCTAACAAAAAACAGTTGAAAGCTTACATTAACCGTTTGGCTGAAGCTGAAAAGCGTGACCACCGTAAAATTGGTAAAAAGCTCGATCTTTTTCATATGCAGGAAGAGGCGCCAGGTTCGGTTTTTTGGCATCAAAAAGGCTGGGCAATCTACAATGGCATTAAGGACTATATGCGCCAAAAGCAGTTGCAGAATGGTTACCAAGAAATCAGAACACCTCAGGTTGTGGATTACAGCCTGTGGGAAAAGTCGGGTCATGCCGATAAGTTTGGTGATGATATGTTTTCCATCACTACGGATGATAGGCAGTATGCGGTCAAGCCAATGAACTGTCCCTGCCATATTCAGGTTTATAATCAGGGTTTAAAGAGCTACCGTGATTTGCCATTGCGTATTGCTGAGTTTGGATCCTGTCACCGCAATGAGCCGTCGGGTTCGCTCCATGGCATCATGCGTGTGCGCTCATTTACACAAGATGATGGGCATATTTTCTGTGCCGAAGAACAGATCCAATCTGAAGTATCAGAGTTTATTAACGTTTTGCATGATGTTTATGCTGACTTTGGCTTTAGCGAAATAATTTATCGTCTGTCGACACGACCAGAACAGCGTGTGGGTACAGATGAAAGCTGGGATCGTGCAGAAAAAGCACTGGCTGAAGCATTGGATGCGAAAGATTTACCATGGCAGGAGCTGCCGGGTGAGGGTGCATTCTATGGTCCAAAGATAGAATTCTCGCTAAAAGACTGTATTGGTCGTGTTTGGCAGATGGGCACAATTCAAGTGGATTTCTCGATGCCAGGTCGTCTGGATGCGGAATATGTGGCTGAAGATGGCAGTCGACAAACACCCGTAATGTTGCACCGAGCCATCTTGGGTTCTTTTGAACGATTTATTGGAATTTTGATCGAACAGCACGAGGGTGCATTTCCCTTTTGGTTGGCTCCTCAACAGGCAATTGTGATCAATATTACTGATTCTCAGGCCGAATATGCCAATTTAGTCACTCAATCTCTGCAAAATAGGGGATTTAGAGTGAATTCGGACTTGAGAAACGAGAAGATCGGCTTTAAAATTCGCGGTCACTCAATGCAACGGGTTCCCTATCTTCTCGTTGTGGGTGATAAAGAGATTGAAAATGGCACTGTAGCAGTGCGAACGCGCGATGGCGAAGACTTGGGCAGTATGACAATTGAAGAGGTTATTTCTCTCTTCGAACGTGATACAGAAAAACGCAGTCGTCAAGATTAAACGTATTCGGAGTAATACTTATTAAAAAAGACAGTAAGCGAGCACG
>JAYOSY010000027.1:0-8170 GCA_038139495.1 Porticoccaceae bacterium | reverse complement strand
CATACCGCATACATTGCGTGCATATTCAATCACGGCGATTTGCATACCAAGACAGATACCTAGGTATGGGATATTATTTTCTCGGGCTGTTTTAACGGCAAAGATCTTACCCTCTGTACCGCGAGTACCAAAGCCACCGGGGACCAAAATTGCATCAGCATTATCGATTAACGTCGGATCTGCCTCTAATTTTTCAGAATCAATATATTGAATATTGACTCGGGTTTTATTGTGAATACCCGCATGAATCAATGCCTCAGTAAGGGATTTATAGGCATCCAATAACTCCATGTATTTACCGACCATGGCTATTGTGACTTCACCCTCAGAATTAAGCTGATTATCTACCACGGTATCCCACTCATCCAAGTTGGCAACTGGATTATTGAGATTAAAGCGATCTAGAACATACTGATCTAAGCCCCACTCATGCAGCATGCGTGGCACTTGATAAATCGTTGAAGCATCCATTAATGGAATCACTGCCTTCTCTTCAACATTAGTAAAGAGTGAAATCTTTTTACGTTGAACTTCTTCAAGCTCAACCTCAGAACGACAAAGAAGCACATCGGGTTGCAAGCCAATAGAGCGCATTTCTTTCACAGAGTGCTGGGTCGGTTTTGTTTTGGTTTCACCTGCTGAAGCAATGTAAGGGACAAGGGTTAGGTGAAGTAGCAATGCGCGCTGATGACCCAACTCAATTTTTAGCTGTCTAACGGCTTCTAGGAATGGTTGCGATTCAATATCGCCCACCGTACCACCAATTTCAACCACCGCGACATCATGGTCGCCCGCGCCGGCATACACTCGACGCTTAATTTCATCGGTAACATGGGGAATAACCTGAACTGTTCCACCCAAATAATCGCCGCGTCGTTCACGTCTTAAAATAGTTTCGTATACCTGACCGCTGGTGAAATTATTATTTTGCGTCATTTTGGAGCGCAAAAATCGCTCATAGTGACCTAGATCAAGATCGGTTTCCGCGCCATCTTGAGTCACATAAACCTCACCATGCTGGTAGGGACTCATCGTCCCAGGATCAACATTAAGGTAGGGATCAAGTTTAAGAATAGTGACACTCAGCCCACGAGCTTCTAAAACAGCACCCAAGGAGGCAGCAGCAATGCCTTTCCCCAAAGATGAAACCACACCACCAGTTACAAAAATAAAACGCGTCATAGCGACCCTGTACAGATCAGAATTATTTAAAAAAGTCTCTTTTGGAAGGTAAATTGGCTAGGAAAACCTACGAAAATAGCCGTGGACCCATCCCTCTTAAGATGGGAGTCTATTTTGCCACAAAGACAAATAGCAATCCACTGTCTTCTACACCGAATCTACTTGCCAAAAAATCATTTGGCCCATTTCTTCCGAACCAGCAAGCCAATCCTCACAAACCCACAAATCACCTACAGCAATCAGCTGCTTGTCCACATATAAAAGTGGCACCTTATCGCGCAACCAAGGAACCATTTCATATTCCAATAAAAGTTTTTTCAGGGTATTTGAATGCCTTCGCCCTGCCGGCTTACAGCGCTCACCACCCTGACGGAATCTAACCTCTACCTGTTTCACTGTCGACTTTATACCACAACCCATCTGCTGGGCTACTCGCAGATAACTGCCATCCTCTAATTTTAGTTTTTTTTGCAGGTTCCAACTAAAAATTTGCTCAGAATTCACTGCTTGGCTACTTTCCTTGAGCAAATAAAGGCGGTCTTTAAATCGCGACCAACGTTGCGACTGCCAAGTTACTTCTGGACAGGCATCTTGTCGAGCAGTGAGGACTGAGGTTAACACCTCATCAATAATGGTTACTCCAGGCGCCATTAATTCCTGAAACTCTGACCAGTAGCGTAAACAATTTTTTTGTCTTACCGATGAAAGGCATAACAATGCTTGGATAGAAATCGACCAACCGCCGTGCTCCACTTTTAAATCCAATGCTTGAAAATCAATCACTGCTAAATCTTTAGATAATTGATCAGACTCTGCACTAAGTTCAGCTGTTCGACTTAGACTTTGGGTGTAGTCTGGCCAACGCTGTGAAAGTTTTGGAATGATGCTGTTTCGTAAAAAATTGCGATCAAATCGATTATCTAGGTTGCTTTCATCATCAATCCAAGAAATCCCTCTAGATTGAGCCTCAGATTTTAACTCTGATTTTGCATAATCTAGAAACGGTCTAATTAAATGACCCCTGCCTAGCGGCCTGCGAGAAGGAATCCCAGAAAGCCCCTTGGGGCCTGATCCCCGCAGTAACCTGTAAAGCACTGTCTCACTCTGATCATCGGCATGATGGGCCATAAATAGCAGGCCATTAGAGGTTAACGCTCGCTCAAATACAGCATATCTTGCCTGCCGAGCTGTAGCCTCTAAACCCTCACCCGAATTAACCAAATCAACCTTTTCAGACTTTACTGCCACGCCTAACTGCTGACAGTAGCTCTCAACCTGAGCCTGCCAAAGATCCGCATTTTCTGACAGCCCATGATTAATATGCACAGCAGTGATTAGCTTTGGGTTAACTTTCTCAGCTAACAAATTAAGAAGCAACATAGAATCTAATCCGCCACTAACAGCCACCAATAGCTGCGGCGCACTCTCAATCGCTTTTTGCCAAGTATCCAGTGCAGAGTTGAGCGATGGTTTAGTCGACATGCTATTCACTCCCCTCTTGATCTTGGCAATAGTCATTGTACATATTCATATCATCTGCTGTTTGAGACTGTACTAGCATTGCGGCGTCGACCTGTTGATAAAACTGCTGTCGCGTTAATAAGGTACAGTTTTCAGTCTGTGGATCATAAGTAATCATCACATCACCCGCTTCGAGAAGCTTCTTAACCTGTGAAACTTTGCTTTCAAAATCGACTTCCTGTGCACCGTAATCGGTTCCCTCTCGAAGAATAAATTCTTCGATAATGGCAGTCAAAATATCAGCATTTAGCCGCTCGCGCGGTATTTCAATCACTTTAAAAACCCCTGCGTCATTGATCCTAAAATCATGATTCACTGTAATCACATCATGATTTAATGCGATAATGCTATTGTCCCACAAAACATCACTGTGCGAATAACTATTAATTATGCTCGACATCGTTTTATATGAACCCGAAATTCCGCCCAATACGGGTAATATTATTCGCCTCTGCGCGAATACTGGCTTTAATCTACATTTAATTGAGCCTATCGGATTTGACCTTGATGATAAAAAATTGCGGCGCGCCGGCCTAGATTATTTAGAATTTCAATCCCTTCACGTCCATTCAAGCTGGAATGCCTACCTCGAAAAGGTAAGGCCCAAGACTGTTTATGGCCTGAGCACCAAAGGTAAAAAATGCTTTTCAAAGGTTAACTACGAGGCAGGCGATTGCTTACTCTTTGGCCCAGAGACACGCGGGTTACCTGAAGCTGTTCGCACCAGCATTGGTGAAGGTGTTATTCGTCTTCCAATGCAGCCCGATAGCCGCAGCCTCAACCTTTCCAATGCAGTTTCCATTGTTACCTATGAAGCATGGCGACAATTAGGCTTTAGTGGCAGTCAAAATATTGCGGAGATTAATCCTTAAATGGCACAATCAATTGGTCTTTTTTATGGTAGCTCAACCTGCTATACCGAGATGGCGGCGGAAAAAATTCGCGATGCGATTCAGCAGCAAGCTGCCTCTTTGCGCCTTGATGTGCACAATATTGCAGATGACTGCGTTAAGTTAATGGCCAAATATGACTATCTGATTCTGGGCATCCCCACCTGGGACTATGGTGAGTTACAAGAAGATTGGGAAAACCATTGGCAACAATTAGATGACCTAGATCTATCCCATACAACAATTGCCCTGTTTGGTCTTGGCGATCAAATTGGTTATCCCCAGTGGTTTCAAGATGCGCTTGGCTATCTATGGGGCAAGGTGGTTAATCAAGGCGCCTCTACTGTAGGTTTATGGCCCAATGTGGGCTATGAATTTGAGCAGTCTAAAGCACTGACTGATGATAAAAAATTCTTTTTAGGTCTTGCCCTCGATGATGAAAATCAATTTGATAAAACCGATGACTACATCGACCAATGGTGCCAACAAATTCTAAATGAGTTTGGCCTAATAACCCATGGCTGATTCGGATTTATCCTGCGTTAAAACTGCAACCATTGAATGGCGAGATAACGCGCCCTTTTGTACTGAATTTGATGATGTTTACTATCACAGTGAACAGCCTTTTTCAGAAAATGGCTTAAAAGAAACTGAGTACCTTTTTATACAGCAAAATCAATTGCCAGCGCGCTGGCAGAATTTAGCCCATCAAGCATCTACTTATCATAAAGTTTTTACCATTGGCGAAACCGGTTTTGGGACTGGACTAAATTTTTTAGCTGCCTGTGACTTATGGATAAAAACAGCCCCCAAAGATTGGCGTTTACAATTTATTTCAACTGAAGTTAGGCCTATTGCAATCAATGATTTAAGGGCTATTCACACCAGTTGGTCAGTATTTCCAGAGTTAACAAAAGAACTACAGGAAAATTATCCAATACTAACCCCTGGCGTTCATTTAATTGAACTAGCTCAGGGACGTATTCAGTTAATTCTTATGCTGGGTGAAGCCAACCAAATGCTTAAAAGTATTGCCCAAAGCCCGGATAGCTCATTGGCAATCTATCAAAAAAAGGCGATTGATGCCTGGTTTCTAGATGGCTTTTCTCCCACTAAAAACCCCGACCTTTGGTCTGATGAAATAGTTAAAACCATTGCATCACTGTCAGCTGAAAATGCCACATTTGCCACCTTTACCTGTGCTTCAGCAGTTCGAAAAGGGCTTACCAATGGCGGGTTTCATTGCGAAAAAGTGAAAGGATTTGGTAAAAAAAGAGAATCTCTTAGAGGTCAGTTTGCAGGTGGTCAGCTAAGTAAACCACCCTCTGTCACGCACTGGTTCCTTGATCAAACGCCCAACCAATCCGACAATCAAACTGCCATTATATTAGGCGCCGGCATTGCTGGCTGTACTGCGGCCAATGCACTGACAAAAAGAGGCTATAGCGTCACTGTGATTGACCGTCATCATGCCGCCGCCAATGAGGGCTCTGGAAATTTACAGGCGGTGGTATACCCCAAGCTATCCAAGCAAAATGATGCCTTACCACGCATAAATCTCGCCGCCATGACGTTAGCCAGTCGATTTTATAAGCCTTACTGGGATCAAGGTTTGGGCTCACAATGTGGCGTACTCTTATTGCCAGATAGCGATCAATCTCGAGACAATCTTGAACATATTGCCAAACGCTATCAACAGCACCCAGAACTTGTTACTGCAGTCGATAATCAACAAATATGTGATATCAGTGGCCTTTCACTCGCGGCAACGCAGGGTCTGTTTTTTCCTAAATTAGGTTGGCTTCCTCCGCAAGTACTCTGCCAAACATTACTCAAAGAACAACAAATACCATTAGTTGGCGCCAATATTACAAAAATTAATCGATGCTCTAGCAGTCAACAGTGGGTATTGATGAATCAGTCCGATGCTAAAATTGCTAGCGCAGATATTTTAGTACTAGCCACCGCCTACGAATGTCAGCAGTTTGCACAAACTGAGTTTTTATCAGTGAATCAGTTGCGTGGACAAGTGACTCATATACCCCACCAAAAAGCGGCTAGCCATCTAAAAACCGTGATCTGCGGTAAAGGTTATATCGCTCCCTTAACCAATGGCATACAAAGCTGTGGCGCTTCCTATAACAAAGGCGTATTTTCAAAGGACACCAGAGCCGAAGATCACAGCGCTAATTTACAGATGATGCAAAATACCGACCCTGGATTAGCCGAAGCAATTCAATGTACAGATAAGGGTCAGCTTGAGGGCAGAGCAAACTATAGAGCTACCACCAATGACTACCTGCCAATAGTAGGCCCTGTTCCCAATGAGGAGCTATTTAAACAACAATTCGATGCACTGCGCCGAGATGCCACTACCACCGTGGATAGCTTTGGAAGTTACTTTCCCAATCTCTATATTCACTGTGGACTTGGCTCTAGAGGACTCAGCTATGCACCCCTTACCGCAGAACTACTGGCCGCAGAAATTAATCATGAAATATCGCCTCTCGAAAGAGAGCTTCGCCTAGCCATGCATCCCGCTAGATTCTTAATTCGAGATTTAAAAAGGCGTAAGATTTAAATTGACTTTGACCTTGTTGGAACTGAAGCAAGCAGTCCCTGACGATAGGTTTCCGAACTACCCGCACTGTCTCCTAAAAGTGCAAGTACCTCTGCTAATTCTGCATAAGCGATTGCAGATGGTCTTATTGAAAGGGTTGTTTTCAAATAATCTTTTGCCTTACCCAGAAAACCCATATGCCGACAAATACGTCCCAAAGCCAGCAGAAGCTGTGCGTCATTGGGATGCATAATCAACCAATTTTCACCCAAAGCTAACTGCTTGGTTGCGTCATTTATCTTCAGCGTCCCAAAGGCCTCTACAAGACTCTGCTGCCATTGATTTTTTAATGCTTTAGACAGTATCGATAACGCTTTTTCCGCCTCATTCGCCGCACCAAGTGCCTGAGCATAAGTGCATATCAATGTCGGGTTTTGACGGAGATGTCGCGGTATTTCAGACCAAATCGTCTGCACTTTTTTCGCTCGTGCACTGGCTGGCAACTCCTTTTGAGGCATGGATAGCAGCCCGCAATAGCAGTTTACTTGAAGCTCTGCTAGGGAATCTTTATCCATCAAAACCTGTCGTTTAATCTGTGGCAGAATTTTATACAGCGCAGACCAATCAGACTGAGAACTGTAAACTAAAGATAATAATTGTAACGAGCGACCAGACTGATTATTCAGTGCCACAAGCATGGCCTTGGCTTCGTCAAATTTAGCGGATGCGATCAACCATTCAGCCAACAAAGTATCCGCATAATCTGCTTGATCTGGATACTGATCGTGGAACTGCGACAGTATTAAACGTGCCTCATCTAGTTGCCCTAGGTTTGCCGCCGCCTTCGCAGAAAAGAGTAAACTCACCCCTGAAAGTGGCTGATTTAGCGATGATTTATACAGTACCTTCTGAGCTATCTGCCAATCATTTAGCAAAAATGCTCGTAAACCTCTGGCAGTATTACTGGCTTGTTTATTAGCTCGCCTTGCATGCCACCACTGCTTAACGCCCCCAGCCCCCAGCACCCATCGCAACAAAAGAAGCAACCAAATAAAAACTAGACTGCTAACAACAAGAATAATAGCTGCCAACCAAAAGCTCATTTCAACTGTGGTATTGCCCAAACTTAGCAATACATAACCCTGATCCTGCTCAACTAACCAGATGCCCGCAGCGCCTAACAATAATGCACCCAGAACAACTAAAAGCAGTCGCCTCATAGCTCCGACTCCGCTGAATCAGATTTTTGACTATCCAATAATCGCTGCTGACGGACCACCAATAATGTTTGCAGCGCTTCAAGTGAACCATGGATATTCGGTAATTGTTGAATAATATTGGTTTCCGCAAGCTGTTGAAGTCGCTGACTAATCCCCTCGGCCGTCGCGGTAACTTTGAAAAACCGATGAAGATATTCCTGCGCCTTTAACAAAGATTGCTGATAAATAATCTGTTCTTCTCGAAGTAAAGCAAACTGAGCCTGCTCAAGCATCATCTGTAAATTCTGTCGAACAGTCTGCTCTTCCGCTCTTTCTAAAATAGGCTCAATCGGGCTTTGCCGTTCACGAACCCTTATTAACCCCGAAAAACCTGCTAAGAACTTATCCAAAACCCCACTATCCTGGTGGGTATTCTGCCGTGGTGTTTCTTTTATTAGTTCAAGAGGCTTATCAGCTTCAATTATAAGTAATTTTTTAATGCTAGCCGCCAGTGCATTTAATTCAACATAGACACCCTGCCTATCAATATCATTGACCAACCTAAGCGCAGTGATATCAGCTGCAACTGCGCCACGCACTTCAATAAGGCTAGGCTCATCCAATTGCTTAAGAATAGCATCAACGGATTCTAGTAGGGCTAGAGGGCTTTTTGTATTACGTTCAGTTTGTAGCCGCTGCTTGGCTAGACGCGCCAAATACTCTGCCTCTGCCAACAACCAATCACTGCGCGTCGTTGAACCCAACTCTACCAGCCGCGCACCCTGTGCATTGATTCTTAACTGTAAATTCTGAATCTG
>JAYOSY010000026.1:0-8435 GCA_038139495.1 Porticoccaceae bacterium | reverse complement strand
TGTTTTTAATTTCATCTATCGGTGCTGGATCGGCGGATTCATTACAGGAGCTAGCCAGTTACCGTATTATCTTAGGGCTCGGCATTGGTATGATCGCTACCACTGCGCCTATGTATATCGCAGAAATATCGCCCTCTAAGATTCGAGGAAAAATGGTGACCTTTCATCAGTTAGCTATGGTGATAGGGTTTTTATTTCCTTTTTTGATTAGCCTCACCGTTAATGCATTTAGTGCTCAAGGCTTTAATTGGGTTGATTATGGGTGGCGGATGATGCTCTGGTCTGCATTGATTCCCACTCTGTTATTTATGGCTCTTTTATTGTTAGTGCCCCATAGTCCTAGATGGTTAATGTTACGAGGTAGGCGTCAACAAGCAAAGGCTGTCTTAGCGCAGTTAACCCCTAATGCTGATCAGATTGAATCAGAGCTCAATGAAATTGCTGATTCTTTGACTAAAGCATCGACTCCAGGGGCTAAATTGTTATTTAGAAAAGGGCTTTTATTGGCGTTATTTGTAGGGATTATGCTGGCAATATTCCAACAATCAACGGGAATAGTGGCAGTATTGATATACAGTGCAGATATCTTCAAGCAGGCTTTGAATTATGGCCCTGAAGAAGCCTTGAAGCCTCAGCTTTGGGTTGGGATAGTTAATGTGCTGTTTACTTTTGTGGCAATAAAAACTATCGATAGTTGGGGAAGAAAACCCCTTTTATTGATAGGTACAGTTGGGATGTTTATTGGTTTAATGGCACTTGGCCTAGCTATATACACCCAATATGTCGGCATGATTTCCCTTATTGGGGTAATGATCTTCATTGGCGCTTTTGCCATGTCTATGGGCCCGGTGGTATGGGTTATGTTAGCAGAGATATTCCCTAATAATGTACGTGGTCTTGCCATGTCGATTGTGATCGGTGTTCAGTGTTTGGCAAGCGCATTGGTGACTAATGGTTTCCCAATTTTAAATAAAAGCAGTTTAAATAGTGATGGCTTTAATGGCGCCTTGCCCTATTTTATATTTGCATTAATCTGTGTCCTTGCTATTTTATTTATAGGGTGGCGAGTGCCTGAGACCAAGGGGAAAACCCTCGAGCAAATGGAAAAATTATGGAATTAACTACCCTCTAGCTAACCAGTAGGAGCACTGAAAACGTCATGATGATTAAAATAATAGCTGCCTTTATGGGTTGGTACGTTGCTGGTTTCTTTGGCGCCATGATTGGCTTCTATATAGGCCATTTCTTTGATCGAGGACTTGGTGGCTTTTCTCGTCCACTCTCGGCACAGCAACAACAGCGTGTGGGAGCCTGTTACTTTGAAACCACATTTACCCTGTTGGGTTATTTAGCTAAGTCAGATGGCAGGATCTCTGAAGAAGAGATTGCTCAGACCGAGGCTTTAATGGCTCGCATGGGCTTAAATGCTGAACATCGCCAGCAAGCAATTGGTCTTTTTAAAGCGGGTGCTAAGTCAAATTTTGTTTTAGATGATTTGATGCAGCAATTTATTAGCACCTGTGGACGATTAAATAATCTTAAGCAATCACTTCTAAATGATCTTATTGGGATTGCGCTGTCTGATGGCGAGTTACATCCTGCTGAAAGAGAGTCGTTGCTGAGTATTGCTCGTTACCTTGGTGTATCAAAAGCGCTGTTTGAGAGACTGATTGCCATGATTATGGCGCAGTCTCAATTTCGGGGTACAGGCGCCAGTAGTAGTGCTGGTTCAGCAAGCCAATTGGAAGATGCCTACAAAGCATTGGGCGTCACTTCGAAAAATACCGATTCAGAAATTAAAAAAGCCTACCGAAAGTTATTAAGTGAAAATCATCCAGACAAGCTCATGGGCCAAGGAATGCCTGATGATATGATTAAGCTGGCTACTGAACGAACGCAAGAAATACGCAAAGCCTACGAGCTTATTGAGAAAAGCCGAAAATAAAACCGTAATAGGGCGGGAAGTTGGTTGACCTAAACTACCTCGGTACCTATAATGCGCGTCCCTCTGGGGAGGTGTGGCAACATATCATATGTAGGTGCGGGATGGAGCAGTCTGGTAGCTCGTCGGGCTCATAACCCGAAGGTCGTTGGTTCAAATCCAGCTCCCGCTACCAAGTATTTTTAAGTTGGGCATAATTGCTATGCTAAGCTTTAATGGAAATGGTGGAGGAAATAGACTAGGATTGTCTAACTAATCGGTTGAGGACAGACACAACCTTTTAGGTCGCCAAGAAATTAGCGTCAAAAAGGGCGCAAATCGAGGAGCCCCATTTTGGGGCTTTTCTTTAGATGGATATAAATGGGCTGTATGCCCATTTTTTTTTCGGAGAGTATTGTGTCGAGTGGTGAGGTTTTAAAGCAGTTGCTCAAGCCCGTGATAGATTCACTGGGTTGTGAGCTCTGGGGTGTAGAGCTTCAAATGGGTGGTAACACCAAGCTTCTGAGAGTTTTTATTGATCGTGTTGAAGAAGGTGTTGATATTAACGATTGTGAAAAAGTGAGCCGCCAAGCCAGTGCAATACTCGATGTTGAAGATGTAATCTCAGGTGAATATACCTTGGAGGTGTCCTCGCCTGGCATGGATCGGCCGCTTTATGAGCTCGATCATTATGCTCGTTATGTGGGCGAAGAGATCTCGTTGCGATTGAGATTTCCCTTTGAGGGCCGACGAAATTTTAAAGGTCAATTAAGGGCAATTGAGGGTGATGAAATTGTTTTGGTGGTGGCAGATAATGAATTTCTGTTTCCGGTTGAAGGTATAGAAAAGGCGAACCTAGTTCCTCAATTTTGAGGCCAGTGGAGTTTGATCAATGAATAAAGAAATTTTAATGGTTGCTGAGGCCGTATCCAACGAGAAAGGTGTGGATAGGGGTGTTATTTTTGAAGCTATTGAGCAAGCACTTGCTATGGCTACCAAGAAGCGATACGAAGAGGGCGCGAACATTCGTGTTGAGATCGATCGTGAATCAGGTGACTATAAGTCATTCAGATTTTGGGATGTGGTAGCAGACGACGAGATGGCCGAATTAGGTACACAGTTTACAACTGAAGAGGCGTTGGAAAAAGATCCTACACTTAAAGTTGGTGATGTATTTGAAGAGCCAGTAGATAATATAGCCTTTGGTCGAATTGCAGCTCAAACTGCCAAGCAGGTTATTGTTCAGCGTGTTAAAGACGCAGAAAGAAACCTCATAATTGAGCGATTTAAAAATCGTGAAGGTGAGCTCCTTAATGGTACAGTTAAAAAAGTAACCCGTGATCATATTGTGGTTGATTTTGGTGACAATGCCGAAGGTCTCTTACCGAGAGAAGATCTTGTAGGTCGAGAAATATTCAGAATTAATGATCGAACTAGAGTTATCCTTATCGGTATTCGTGAAGAGAATCGTGGCCCACAGCTTCTAGTATCTCGTGCGGCGCCAGAGATGCTTATTCAGCTTTTCCAAATTGAAGTCCCTGAAATTGCTGAGGGCGTCATTGAGATTAAAGGTGCGGCTCGAGATCCAGGTCAGCGCGCTAAAATCGCTGTGAGAAGTAAAGACGCACGTATCGATCCAGTTGGTGCCTGTGTAGGTATGCGTGGTGCGAGGGTTCAGGCTGTTTCAAATGATTTGGATGATGAGCGTGTTGATATTGTTCTATGGGATGATAATCCAGCTCAGTTAGTAATCAATGCAATGGCACCTGCAGAGGTAGAGTCGATTGTTGTTGATGAAGATAGCCATTCGATGGATGTTGCAGTGGATGAAGAAAACCTAGCACAAGCTATTGGCAAGGGCGGTCAAAATGTTCGTTTAGCGTCAGAGCTGACTGGTTGGACAATTAATGTTATGACCATTGAAGACGCTCAAGAAAAACAACAGACAGAATCATTCAGTGTTATAGAAAAATTAATGAATGCCCTTGATGTGGATGAAGATGTCGCCACTGTATTAGTTGAAGAGGGCTTTACCAGTGTTGAAGAAGTGGCTTATGTGCCACTTGAAGAAATGAGCGCGATTGAAGGTTTTGATGCAGATATTGCTGAAGAACTGAGAGCACGTGCGAAGGACGCACTGCTGACTATGGCGCTAGCCAGTGAAGAGCAGTTATCCAATGGTAAGCCTGCAGATGATCTTCTAAATATGGAAGGTATGGATAATGAGCTTGCCCTTAAATTGGCGGCTAAAGGTATTATCACAATGGAAGATTTGGCTGAACAGGCAGTTGATGATCTTTTGGATGTTGAAGGCATGAACGAAGAAAAAGCGGCGGCATTAATTATGACTGCCCGCGCGCCTTGGTTTGAATAATAAATAAATCATTGGGCGTAATTTAGAGGCGAAGATAATGGCTGAAGTGACAGTAAATGAACTAGCAAAAACCGTAGGGGCTTCTGTGGATCGTCTGTTATTGCAGATGAAAGAAGCTGGGTTAAGTCATACCTCGGCCGATGCCATTGTGTCGGATGAAGAAAAGCAAGTTCTTCTTGGGTATTTAAAAAGTCTACACGGTGATAAATCCGGCGAACCAAAGAAGATCGTGTTGCGCCGAAAAACCATGAGTACTCTAAAGTCGGGTAATAAGAAAACCGTCAATATTGAGGTGCGAAAAAAACGCACCTACGTCAAACGCACTGAAGAGGAGCTTGAAACTCAGGCAAAGGTAGAGGCTGAGCAAGAAGCACGTGCTGAGCAGGCTGCCACAGAGGTTCAGTTTGGCACAGGCATTGACGATATCGAAGAAAAGCGACAATCGGCGATAGAAAAGAGACGTATAGCTGAAATTGAGGCTAAGAAAGCTGAAGAAGCTGAAAAAGAGCGACTTGAAGAAGAGGCTAAAAAAGCGGCCGAAGCTGCATTGATAGTTGAGCAAGAGGCTGCCGCAAAGCCAGCTAAGGCCACTAAGACAGCTAAGCCTGCAAAAGAAGAGCCAGTGGAACAGCCTGTTCCAGAAAAAGGTAGACGCAGTGGCAAGCCTATAGAAGACGATGATGACGATAAAATAGCCCGTAAAGCGGCGAAAAAACCGTCACTAAAAGGCTCAAAGAAAAAACCTCGCCTTGAGCTTGATGATGTAACGGAAGAGAAAGCTCAGGGTCCTCGACTTAAATCAGGCCTTTCATCGGTGCTTAAAGTTGATAACAAGCATGTGTTTAAAAAGCCTGTGGATAAAAAGGTCATTGAGGTAGGTATCCCTGATGAAATTAGCGTGAGTGATTTAGCGCAGTTGATGTCTATAAAATCTGGCGCTGTGGTCAAAGAGCTGATGAAAATGGGTGTTATGGCAACCATTAATCAGGTTATTGATCAAGAGACTGCGTTCTTGGTGGTTGAAGAGTTAGGTCATACGCCTAAGGCTGCAGCTAATGAAAGTCTAGAAGATCAGCTGAATCAGCAGTTCGAAGACATTACTACAGACAGTGACCAAAAGCCTAGAGCGCCGGTTGTAACCGTAATGGGTCATGTTGATCATGGTAAGACGTCTTTGTTGGATTATATTAGGAAATCCCGCGTTGCTTCAGGTGAGGCGGGTGGAATTACTCAGCATATTGGCGCCTATCATGTTGATACGCCCAAGGGCATGGTTACCTTCCTTGATACGCCAGGGCACGCCGCTTTTACTGCAATGCGAGCGCGGGGAGCGCAGAGTACCGATGTGGTTATATTGGTTGTAGCTGCCGATGATGGTGTTATGCCGCAAACAGAAGAGGCAGTTCAGCATGCAAAGGCTGCTGGTGTTCCTCTTGTGGTTGCTATCAATAAGATGGACAAAGAAGGTGCTGATCCAGAGCGTGTGATTACTGAGCTTGCAGCTAAAGATGTTATTCCAGAAGACTGGGGTGGTGATACGCAATTTATTAAAGTTTCAGCCCACACAGGTGATGGCATTGAAGAGCTGCTAGAAGCGGTTCTACTTCAAGCGGAATTATTAGAGCTTAAAGCTGCAGTGGATGTGCCTGCGCGTGGTGTTGTGGTTGAATCCAGAATTGATAAGGGCCGAGGCGTAGTTGCAACAGTATTGGTTCAACAGGGAACACTGCGAAAAGGCGATTTTATGCTGGCGGGTGAAAGTGTCGGTAAAATTCGCGCATTAAATGATGATGCAAGGCAGCCGACGGCAGAAGCTGGTCCATCAATTCCTGTTGAAATCCTTGGCTTGGATGAGCCACCTCAAGCAGGTGACGAATTCTTTGTAGTTGCCGATGAGAGAAAAGCCAAAGAGATTGCTCAGCAGCGTCAAGATCAAGCTCGCAAAGAAAGATTTTCGCGTCAGCAGGCTTCTAAGCTTGAGAATATGTTCACTGATATGGAATCAGGCGAAGTCAGCAAACTACCTTTGGTCGTTAAAACTGATGTGCGTGGCTCATTAGAAGCACTGACCAGTGCATTAAATGATTTTGCTACTGATGAAGTTGCTGTAGAGATCGTGGCTTCTGGTGTGGGTGGTATTACTGAGTCAGATGTTAACCTTGCGCTAACCACAGGCGCGATAGTTCTTGGTTTTAATGTTCGTGCTGCCAGTGTTGCTCGACAATTAGCTGAAAAAGAACAGATTGAAGTCAGATACTACAGTGTTATCTACAACTTACTTGATGAAGTTAAGCAAGCATTGTCAGGTATGTTGTCCCCTGAGACCAAAGAAGAAATTGTTGGTATTGCTGAGGTCAGAGATGTTTTCAAATCACCAAAATTCGGTGCTATCGCGGGTTGTATGGTGGTTGAAGGTGTAGTTTATCGTAATAAGCCGATCCGAGTACTTCGCGATGATGTGGTTATCTTCCAAGGTGAGTTAGAGTCTTTACGTCGCTTTAAAGACGATGCACAAGAAGTTCGTAATGGAATGGAATGTGGTATCGGTGTAAAGGATTACAATGATGTTAAGCCTGGCGATAAAATAGAAGTTTACGAAGTCACACAGGTGCAGCGCTCCTTGTAAGGTGCGCAAAAGCTAATGCCAAGAGAATTTACTCGTTCTGAACGTGTTTCCGATGCCCTGCAAAGGGAGATAGCATCGTTAATTCGTGAGCATGTTCGTGATCCACGCGTAGGCATGCTCAGTGTGACTGATGTTACAGTAAGCCGTGATCTTTCTGTGGCTAAAGTCTATGTGGCTTTTGTCGGTGAGCGCAGTACTGAGCAAATTAAACAAGGTCTTGCAGCACTTAATGGCGCAGCAGGATTTCTGCGTAAACTGCTATCTTCAAGTATCGCCTTACGTGCAACCCCTGCATTAAATTTTTTCTATGATGAAACAGGTCAAAGAAGTCAGCATCTTGATGCTTTGATTGATTTGGCTATTGCCTCTGATAGCGGTAATCAAGAGGAATCCTAATTGGGTCGTCGTCGCAAATCGGGTCGATCGGTCAATGGCGTTCTTCTCCTGAATAAACCTACTGGATTGACCTCCAATAAAGTCTTACAAAAAGTTAGATGGATTTATAATGCCAATCGAGCGGGTCATACTGGTGCGCTTGATCCCTTAGCTTCTGGGGTACTCCCCTTATGTTTTGGTGAGGCGACCAAGTTTAGTCAGTTTCTTTTAGACTCAGATAAATATTACCGTAGCACCTACAGGCTGGGTATAAAAACTGAAACAGGGGATAGTGAAGGCGCTATTGTCTCACAACAGGATGCTTCTAATATTACGCTTCAACAAGTTGAGAACGAAGTGGAAAATTTTTTGGGTGAGATTAATCAGGTGCCCTCGATGTATTCAGCCTTGAAATATAATGGTCAGCCGCTCTACAAGTTGGCTCGACAGGGGATTGAAGTGGATCGTCCCGCACGTCGCATTTTTATAACTAAATATAAAATAACCGATTTTAGACCGGGTCCTAATCCACAGGTGGATGTTCAGGTTCACTGTAGCAAAGGGACTTACATTAGATCATTAGCTGAAGACTTAGGTGAGGCGCTGGGTTGTGGCGCCCATGTAAGTGCACTGCACCGCTACAAGGCTGGCCCCTTTGATGAGCAGCAAACAGTCTCACTCAAGGCACTTGAAGCGCTAAAAGAAGAGGGTGCGATTGATCAGTTAGATAGCCTGCTTCAGCCAGTAGATACGGCGGTAAGCGATCGCCCAATCATCGAGTTAAATAAAATCATGGCGGGTTATTTTCAACAGGGTCAAGAAATAAGCGCAAATAAAGTCTTTAAACAAGCGCAAGAAGGCGATATAGTGCGCGTCTTTCGTGAAGGAGGCGTGTTTCTGGGTATAGGAACCGTTACCAAAGAGGGCAAAATTGCCCCTAAGCGACTTATTGTCGAAGAAGCCTAATCTTTATTAACGCTATCTTCGTAAAGATTTGGGTGTTGTAGAAACTGCCCAACAGGCCGATTATTTTGTCGGCATACAATTAGGCTGCCTGTAATTATGCACGGACAGCCCGAATTAAACATTGCATATTGGAGAAATACTATGGCACTAAGTGCAGAAGAGAAAGCAAAAAT
>JAYOSY010000025.1:0-9626 GCA_038139495.1 Porticoccaceae bacterium | reverse complement strand
AGTGGGTCGCAGCAGATCCTATTTTTTAACGATTTGGTTGAAACTACTCCACCGTCACTGATTTTGCTAAATTCCTTGGCTGATCCACATCAGTCCCTTTAACCAAGGCAACATAATAAGACAAAAACTGTAAGGGAATTACAAAGAGTATTGGGGCAATGAGTGGATTAGCATGTGCCATATTCACTACTTCTAAACCATCACTACTTTCAAAATGATCATCATCGTTGGCAAAGACATACATCACCGAACCTCTGGCGCGCACCTCTTCAATATTTGACTTTAATTTGTCGAGTAAATCATTGGTTGGGGCAACCACCACGACTGGCATATCGGCATCAATAAGCGCTAGCGGACCATGCTTGAGTTCACCCGCGGCATAGGCCTCTGCATGAATGTAAGAGATTTCTTTAAGCTTTAAAGCCCCTTCCATTGCTACTGGATACTGATCACCACGACCAAGAAACAGGGCATGCTGCTTATCGGCAAACTGCTCAGATAAAACTTTGATGGGTTGTTCTAGACTAAAAGCACGCTCCATCTGGGCAGGCAAGGCTGATAGCGCCTCTATAGCATCCTTACAAAATTCTGGTTTTATTTGCTGTGCTTGGCAAATTGCCGCAGAGAGCATAAGCAACGCGGTCAACTGAACCGTAAAGGCTTTGGTTGATGCTACTCCAATCTCTGGCCCAGCATTCATTAAATACACCAAATCAGATTCTCTAACCAAACTTGAGGTCTCAACATTACAGATAGTGAGTGAAGCGAGATAACCTTGGGATTTTGCCAGCCTTAGGGCGGCAAGAGTATCCGCTGTTTCACCTGACTGAGAAAGAGTCACTAAAAGCGAATCCTGATGCACAAAGGATTGTCTGTATCTAAATTCTGAGGCTATTTCTACACTACAACTGATGCCGATATGCTGCTCAATCCAATAGCGTGCCACCATGCCAGCGTTGTAGCTGGTTCCACAGGCGACTATTTGTACATGTTTTATTTTTCCTAAAACGTCCTCAGACCCTGCGCCAAAAGCATCAAAAGAAATAGCGCCATCTATCAAACGATCTTTAAGGGTTCTACGAATGGCTTCTGGTTGCTCAAAGATTTCTTTCAGCATGTAATGCTTGTAGCCAGCTTTACCCGTTGAATCAGCTGAGATAGTAGATGTTTCTATCAGTCTTTCAACTTCCTTACCCGAGTTGTCAATAATGTTAACTTCTGTCTTAGTCACCGAAGCCACATCACCCTCTTCAAGTACAGCAAATCGTTGTGTTACAGGCAAAAGTGCCAACTGATCTGAGGCCACAAAATGCTCACCTACACCATAACCAATTACTAATGGGCTACCAGAGCGAGCCACAACAAGTTCATCGGGAGACTGACTATCTACAACTACCATGCCATAGGCACCCACTAGCTGTTGGCTAGCTGCAAAGACTGTTGAACGTAAACTTAGATGCTCAGCGGAAAGCTTATGAATTAGGTGGACTATAACCTCAGTATCTGTATCAGAGGCAAAGTGATAACCATCAGCTGTAAGAGAGTCACGCAGTGCTTGATGATTTTCAATGATACCATTATGAACCACCGAGAAACGATTATTTGACTGATGAGGATGTGCGTTGCGCTCAGAGGGGACACCATGTGTTGCCCAGCGAGTATGGGCAATGCCTGTGGTGCCAATCGGCGCTTGCTCTTTAATGGCCGCTTCTAGAGCCTCAACCTTACCCTCTCTTTTGATGCAAGTGGTAACACCATTATCATCAAGCACGGCAACACCCGCGGAGTCATAACCACGATATTCGAGACGCTTGAGGCCCTCGATTAAGATTCCAGTGATAGGTCGCTCTGCGACTGCACCTACAATTCCACACATAATTTGATCTTTAATTAAGTTCTGTTATTGGACTGCATTGTATCTAAATTGGTTCAAAATGGCTGAACTAATTAATTTCAAGCGAATCAAAATCCGTTTTATCAAGTCTAGGGCCAAAGCGTTCAACCACCATAGCCGCTGCTTGATTAGCTAGCTCTGCTGCCTTTTGATAACTTTTTCCTGAGGTAATTGCATATAAAAATGTGCCTGCAAACATATCACCCGCACCATTAGTATCAACAGCTTTGGCTTTGACTCCAGCAACCCGTATAAGACTTTCGCCATCAAAAACTGTAGCACCGTTTGCACCATCGGTAATCACAAAGGCTTTCGCATAAGATTTTAATGCTTCAGCCGCCTGATCGAGTGTATTGGTGCCTGTAAAAGCCAGCGCCTCATCTTTATTGCAAAAGATAAGATCGACACCATCACCAATCACAGACTTTAGATTATTGGAAAATAGCTGTGCAACAAACGGATCGGAAAGACTCAAACCAACTTTCACACCCTGTTGCTTGGCAAATTGAACCGCAGATTTGACCACAGTTGTACGATGATCGTCTGTTTGCAGATAACCTTCCACATAAAACCATTTGGATTTCGCTAGGGCAGACTGGTTAATTTCGGTTTCTGCAAATTCATCGCTTACACCCAAATAGGTATTCATGGTTCGCTCAGCATCTGAGGTTACCATGACCAAACACTTTCCTGTCATTCCTTGATTTGCTGGAGAGAAAGAATGTGAAACGCCAGCCTGTGTTAAATCATCAGCGTACAGTTTGCCATCAGCATCATTGGCAACCTTGCCACCAAAATAAGCGTTTGCACCTAGCTGTGCCGCCGCTACAACTGAGTTACAAGCTGATCCACCACTCTGCCTGAGAAGCTTAGAGCCTTTCTGATCAAGACTATCAATTAGCTGTGCTTGGCGCGATTGCTCAACCAAGGTCATCACGCCTTTTTCGATGCTATGCTCGACCAAGAAACTATCTGTAACCTCAACCTCAGTATCTACAAGAGCAGCACCAATGGCATATATTTCATAATTTGGCATATTTTTAGTACTCGCTATACATCCAAGGTTGTTTTAGATTTTTTTAATTCAGCACGCAACTTTAGAATATCGCTTTCCAATTGAAGGTATTCAATCTCTTTTTTCGCTAAAAAAGAACGAGTAACCTTTGTCATGTTTATTAAGCCTGCAGGCGTTAATAAATAAGCGTAACCCATTTTATTATTGGAATGCTTAAAGTTTTCCAACTTCACCCATCCAGCTTTGGTTAGAGATTTTAAAAGAAAATTAACTTTACCCAAGCTGACGCCTAACTCCAAGGCTAATTGGCGCTGAGTAATATGAGGATTATTTTCAAGCCACTTAAGCACATTGTACTCAAGCTCATCGTTTGACATAGAGATTAAAAAAAATTGATTAACTAAGGAGTCAGGCAGGCTACCGCAGAACCTACAGTTAGTCAGGCTCTAAAAATTGTAGCACTACAAATAAACTTTATACTGAACATGCGTTCATTCATTGAACTAGTGATTATAGCAAGCAGTTACAATTTAACAACAATGCATAAGAATTAGTACTTTAGTATTAATTGCTTAAGCCGTTAATTAGGATGTTTTTTGATTAGCAACAACTGTCTGCGGCGACCTTGATAGCACCCAATAACACATAAGATAAACAACTACCTGCGCAATAAAAACCCAACCCCAATCTTTGCTGGTAGCCTCTAAATACCCTAAAGATAAACCAACAAATGCAACACCCGTACTTGCACAGGCAATAATCAAACCAGTCAATGAATTGGCAGCCACACGCGACTTGGTTTTGGTTTTAAGGTGCTTATGAATATAGTTATGAAGGTGGAAATTATCAGGCTTAAACATTGAGCGTCCCGCCAGTCTGCGCCTAATCATTGAAATCACAACCTCCACACAGGGATAGCACATCATAACAGCAGCAAATTCGACACTGATTCGATTAGTGTTAACCGAATAAAAACTACCTAATACAAGAATAGTACCTAGACCATAGGCGCCCGCATCGCCTAAAAAGAGGCGACCTGAAATAACATTAAATATAAGAAAAACACCGCTAACAATAGAAATAATTTCCCACACCATAGCGCCAATGACTGAATTAAAGATAACCGCGACAATAAACACAATACCGGGCACTAACCCATTAGCACCATCTGCCATATTAATCGCATTGATAAATCCAACACAAAAAATAACTGTGATTACCCAGCCTAAAAAAGGCTGCGACATAATACTGTCTATCACTTGGTAACCAATATTATTTGGAATGATTTCTGGCCAAATTAAAAAAGTAACTCCAAAAAACAGCACCAACATTGTTAGTCGCAGTGTTGGTGAAAGAAAGTCATTATCAATATCTTCTACTAAACCAAGAAGACTGGTTGACAAAAAAGCAACCCAGCCCCACATATGAATACCAAGTGGGCCCACATCATCAAACTTGTAACCTATTATTAATCTTGAAATAAGAAAAGAAACGCAGAGACAAATAATGACTGCACCGCCCAAACGAGAAGCATTTACCTGAGATATACCATGCTTGTCAGCCTCATCCTTTGCATAACGCTGCCTTGTTACCCATTGCATAACTAACATGCCCACAAGGCCCGTTAACCCAAACAAACAAGCTGCCAATAGAAGCATGAAAAAAAGTTTGGCTAGCTCCCTTTCTGTAAAAACTAATGGCATGGAATACCCTAATCAAAAAATATACGAACTAATAATAACTCAAAAGCCATTAGAATAAATAATTAAAAGATTAAATGATTAAATGATTAAATGATTAAATGATTATTACAATCGAAAGAAGAACGCACAAACCAGACCTGAAGGCAAGAAAACAATTAACTCTAGTTATTTTCCTCTTAGACTTTTGCCAACCAACCCAAACATTAACAATTCCGTTGTCTCTGAATAACTAAAGCTTTTTTTTGCTGCTTCCTGAGAGGGACTACTAACAGCGATAATAGGAGAAGCGAGTAAACAGACAGCAGAAAATAGTATGACTTTAAAACTAAGGCGACTCATTTATAAAAGACCTCAAAAAACTATTCATTAATGTATATTTTCTCAAATTTCGAGACTTTTCGCAATTATACATTTATAAATAAACGCTTATAGTGGTCATTTGACCACCCCATCTACGCAGTATTAACAACATTGAAATGCCATAAATTTAAGAACTGCTTGGTGTTTCAAGGCTTATAAGCCTCGTGAATAAATATAACTATAGACTACTTTTTGAGATCCCACCGAGTTTCTGGGAGCGAAGCTGTGCTTTTTTATTGCGAGCTAAACTTCGAAGAGGCAATATGGTCTTAACCTTTTGACTAAGAATAGTAATCAAAACAATCGCCCTAGAATCGCCATCAATTTGAGAAAAAATAGCGTTGAGCCCACGAAATGATCCATCCAGTATTGTTAACTGCTCACCTTTTTCGGGTAAATCAGTAATCATGGTGTCTTCGTTAAGATTCACACGATCCTGAAGCTGAGATATCAGCCTATCGGAAACCGTCGCTGGCTTATTTCCAAAGGAAATAATTCGACTGACACCGCGAGTATAGTTTACTGATAGGGCCGATGTATTGTCTTGATCCATACGCACAAACAGATAATTGGGGAAAAGTACTTCTTTTTCAACCTTTCGCTTGCCACGACTAATTTTTTCAACAAAAACTTTTGGGCAAAAGGCTTTCACCCCTTGCATTTCAAGGTTTTCAAGCGCTCTATCTTCCTGTCTAGGCTTTGTTTGCACCAAAAACCATCCGTTCATGGCCTATTCTCTCTATTAAGATAGGGTTAATTTACACTGATTCTATCAAAGCTAAAAGTGCATCTTGATTTGACTGTAAAATTTCATGGTCTTCACGAGACTCAATATTCAGCCTGATAACTGGTTCAGTATTGCTCATTCTTAAATTAAATCGCCAGTCAGCAAATTCCATTGACACACCATCAGTAGTATCCACGAGCAATGCCTGACTCTCATACTTAGCTTTAACCGCTGCAATGACTGCGTTTGCATCAGTCACTTTGCGATTAATTTCGCCCGGCGATGGGTACGCTTCAACCATATTTTTTACCAATTCAGATAATGGCTTGCCCTTTTTGCATACAAGCTCCAAAACCAATAACCATGGAATCATGCCACTATCGCAATAAAAGAATTCTTTAAAGTAATGATGAGCACTCATTTCACCACCATAAACTGCATCTTCACTACGCATACGCTCTTTGATAAATGCATGACCCGTTTTAGATTGAATAGCTTGGCCACCACCACGCTTGGCTACATCAATAGTATTCCAAGTCAACCGTGGATCATGCACCACTTTGGCGCCAGGTATTTTACTTAAAAATGCTTCTGCCAATAAACCAACAATATAGTAACCCTCAATAAAGTGTCCTTTTTCGTCAACCAGGAAACAACGATCGAAATCACCATCCCATGCAATACCCATATCTGCATTATGCTCTAACACAGCATCAATAGTTGGCGCTCTATTTTCATGAAGAATTGGATTGGGAATACCGTTCGGAAAGTTACCGTCGGGTTCATTATTGATTTTAATAATCTCTACAGGAACTGCAGCCGCTTTGAAACGCTCTTCAATTGCATCAACCACATGACCAGCCGCACCATTACCAGCATTCATGACCAACTTAATTGGTTTGATTGAACCTAAGTCAATGTAGTTAAGCAGATGATCCACATAGGGCTCAAGAATCGACAGCTGTTTAATACTGCCTCGAGCACTCTCATCGACTTCAGGGAAATTATTTTCTTCCGCCAAGGCTTTTATATCGAGAAGGCCCGTATCTGAGCTAATCGGCTTTGAATTATCTCTAACAGGTTTCATACCATTGTAATCTAGCGGATTATGACTAGCAGTCACCTCAATGCCACCATCTGTTTGTAAGTAAGATGTGGCAAAATAAACCTCTTCAGTGCCTACCATACCAATATCAATCACATCTGCACCGGTGTCACGTATACCATTGGCTAACGCATGCTTTAAAGCCTCACTGGTCAAACGAACATCGCCACCAAGAACCACATTCTTGGGCTTTAAAAACTCAGCAAAAGCACGACCAATTCTGTAGGCAATTTCTTCATCGAGCTCCGTTCCAAGTTGACCTCGGATATCGTAAGCTTTAAAACAAGTTAGCTCAGACATTATGCGTCTTTCTCCTATCAAAATAGTACACCCGTGGGTGTTGTTACAATTAGCTAAACCTACCAAGTCATCTTGGGCTAGTGATAAACGAGTCAATCTGCTTTCAGGCTTTTTGAAGCGCGGGATTATACCTAATCTAATATGAATTTGGTTAACATTTTTAAATCAACATAACAGTGCCAGTCACAATCCCTGTTCTTTTTGTGTTGGCGAATCAAAACTAATTATTTCTTTGTTTGCCTGAATTTTTGCCCACCCCATGCCATGAACCGTTTTTAAATCTTTAAGCTCTTTAAAATCGCCACTCTGCTCTCTTGCACTGACTATTCTTTGAGCTATTTTTCGACCCACCCCTTTTAGTCTTTTGGCTATTTCTAAAACTGACGCATGGTTAATGTAAAGCGGTGGGTTAACAATTTTGTCTTTTTCGCTTGGGCTTGGTTTTGGACTTTCAATCACTGGGTGATTTTTTGTGGTGTCATCCTCGGATATTTCATAATTCCGCCGTTCTGACTGCAGAATTCCATTGAGCATTGCTATAACAAAAACCATAGCAAAGATAACAAGAAGCACACATCGTTGATTTATCGAAATTTTCATAGCTGTTCTCCTTAACAGTTTTAAAATCTAACCCTTGTTAATTGTGGCAAACTTTAAATAAAAGAAAGGAGAAGATTTGTGAGGTGCCTCACAAAAATTGTACTTAGAAGAAAAAAATTCAACACCAAATAAGCATTAGCACGAAGAAACGGATAGATGTTCCAAAACACATTTGGGCGGGACTGCTGCCTACCCCAGACTTACTGAAGCCTAGGGTAAGTCATCAACCAGTTCACCCTCTTCTGGCTCAATAAGATCTTCTCGATCCACATTCATTGCCAACATAACGGTAGCCGCCACATAAATAGATGAATAGGTACCAATACCCACACCAATCATAAGCGCAATAGAAAAGTTATGAATTAGCTCACCACCAAAGAAGAATAATGCCAACAACACAAGCATGGTGGTCATCGAAGTATTAATGGTTCGCCATAATGTTTGTGACAGCGATTCATTAATTACTTCCACTGCAGAGGCTTTACGGATTTTTCGGAAATTTTCTCGGATACGGTCGGATACCACAATGGTATCGTTGAGAGAGTAGCCAACCACCGCAAGCACGGCGGCCAAAACGGTTAAATCAAATTCGAATCGGGTAATAGAAAAAATACCCAATGTAATTAGCACATCATGCACTAAAGCCAGCACCGCACCCACTGAGAATTTAAATTGGAAGCGAATGGCGACATAGAGCATCACTACAGCCAACGCAATCAACATGCCTAGTCCACCCTTATCGCGAAGCTCTTCACCAATTTGTGGGCCCACGTAATCTACTCGACGCAAATCTAATGCTTTACCATTAACCACAAGTGCTGCGTATATGCGCTCTGCAAGCCCTTGGTCGGGCTCACCTTGCATACGGATAAGCACTTCTGATTCAGAACCAAAATGGAGTACAACAGGGTCTTCAAAGCCTGCATTTTCAAGCTGACTGCGAATATCGGTCACCTTTACCGGCTGTTTATAGCCCACTTCAATCTGCGTACCACCCGAAAAGTCCAAGCCTAACACTAAACCCTGAGTAAATAGGGAAACCGTGGAAACCAACAATAGAACTGCAGAAAAGATCACCGCTACACGGCGCAGACCCATAAAGTTATATATTTTTAAGTCACTCATTTTTCAGTCCTATATCCAGAGCTTTTCAATTCTTCGCCCACCGACAATGGCATTGACTAGGCCACGGGTAAGAACAATGGAAGTAAACATGGAAGTTAAAATACCGATCGATAATGTCACTGCAAAGCCTTGAACAGGACCTGAGCCAATTAGGAATAAGATAACCGCAACAATCAATGTAGTGATATTGGCATCTAAAATAGACACAAAGGCACGGTCATAACCGCCACCAATGGCTGCCTGAACCGATGACCCAGAGGCGAGTTCCTCGCGAATACGCGAGAAAATCAGCACATTAGCATCCACCGCCATACCCACCGTTAAAACGATACCAGCAATACCCGGCAATGTAAGAGTAGCGCCTAGTAATGACATAAAGCCCACAAGAAGCAATAGGTTCATGGTCAGCGCAACGTTGGCTAAAACACCAAAACCACGATATACAATGATCATAAACAATAAGACTAACGCCAAGCCCAGCGAAACTGACAGAACCCCAAGGCGAATATTATCGGCACCCAGTGATGGGCCAATGGTTCGCTCTTCAACAATATACATAGGGGCAGCTAGCGCACCGGCTCGCAGTAATAGTGCTAATTCAGAAGATTCTCTTTGGCTATCAATACCGGTAATTCTAAATGACTTACCTAGCTGACTCTGCACCGTTGCCAAGCTGATAATATGTTTCTCAACAAAGGGCACAGGCGTTATCACGATCTCGCCATTTTCATCTTTTGACTTTTCTAGCTTGGTTTTGTATTCAATAAACAATACACCCAAGCGACGCCCCACATTGT
>JAYOSY010000024.1:0-10587 GCA_038139495.1 Porticoccaceae bacterium | reverse complement strand
ACAAGGATTTTACCAATGGATAACAAATCTCTCGACATAATTTTATTCGGTGCAACCAGTTTTGTAGGACAGATCGCGACAAAATATATCTATGAGCATATTGGCCTAGACAGTGAAATTAAATGGGCCATCGCTGGGCGTTCAGAAAAAAAATTAAATCAGGTCAAAGCCGCGTTAGGCCATGATGCTGATGCAATACCCGTATTGATAGCAGATAGCACAGATACTGACAGTCTTAATCGCCTTTGCCAACAAGCTCGGGTTATTCTATCAACGGTAGGACCCTATGCTCTGTATGGTGAATCCCTTATTCAAGCCTGCGTTACCCATGGCAATGACTACTGCGACCTCACCGGTGAAGCCTACTGGATCAAAAAAATGCTCGATAAGTACGAGCTGGCAGCTCAAAAATCTGGGGCGAGAATCATCAACTGCTGTGGCTTTGACTCCATACCCTCTGATCTTGGCGTTTATTTTCTTCAACAAACCAGTCACCAACAAAATGGTCAGAGTCTTAATCATGTGAAATTAAGAGTTAAGGCCATGAAAGGCGGTGTATCTGGCGGCACAGTGGCGAGCGGCATTGAAATGGCCAAAGCCGCCAAAAAAGACCCCTCACTCCGTCGCAATATGGGCAACCCTCATGTGCTCTGCTGCTCCGATGAAACCCCTAGCGCAAGACAGCCACGCATTGCAAAACCTACCTATGACCCTGATTTCAAGGCTTGGTCTGCACCCTTTATTATGGAAGCTATCAATAGTCGTATTGTTTTAAGATCCAACAGTCTAAAACAAGGAAGCGATATAAGTAGCTTTATCTATGGTGAAGCTGTCTTAACTGGCAAGGGATTAAAAGGTTATCTGCGTGCCGCACTCATTACTCTGAGTTTAGGTGGCTTTTCATTTGCAACAAAATATAGATTTTTACGTTATTTAATTCAACAGTTTGTTCTACCCAAGCCTGGTGAAGGCCCCAGTCCAGAACAGCAACAAAAAGGCTTCTTTGATCTTCGTATCATAGGTAAGAGGGATCAAAATTCGTTGCTAGTTAAGGTAACCGGAGATAGGGACCCTGGGTATGGCTGTACCGCTAAAATGCTTGTTCAGTCCGGTCTTTGTATGGCTTGTGATATTACTAAATCTGAACTTTCTGGTGGATTTTGGACACCAGCGATAGCTATGGGTGACAAGTTAATTAAACGGCTGACTGATTCAGCGGGTATGACTTTTGAAATCATTGAAAAACAAAATCTCTAGGATAAACCCCGCGCTAATAGCGCGGGGTTTATCTGAGCAAAACAGCTAACTATTCAAATGCTCTATCCTTAATGGCATTAAGAATGACAGCAAGAGCTGCTGCATTAACGATGGTGCTTAGATTTGCCATAATGTCACTGATTGGCCCACCAATTCCTAGTAATGCGCCAGCGCGCACCAGACACTGTGCCTAATGCTACTGCGAATACAAGGAAATAGGTTCTATTGCTTTTATCTGCTTGATCTGACATGTAACCACCCACTAAACCTAATACTGTCATAACAAGAGCGGCTTAAGGAATTACGATGAAAGCGCCAACTACAGCAACTGCAATCGATAATAGACGAACTATTTTTAATGCACTCATGTTTTTACCCCATATATTTTTATTTTACATATGTATGCCTTTTTAGACACGAAACCACCCTATCATGATAAACAATTAAAAAAAAAGTTATCCAAATAACCAATTCGTGCATTTTTAATATAAAATTGCTACATAGTCGCTAGATTTAGCTACATTTTTGATTAAATTCAATTTTTACAGCTATTTTCTACTCCCCAAACCATTCCAAAAAAAGTTGATAAAAATTTTATGGCTCAATACGTTTACACAATGAATCGCGTTGGCAAAGTTGTCCCCCCCAAACGTGAAATCCTAAAAGATATTTCCCTATCCTTTTTCCCTGGCGCCAAGATTGGTGTCTTAGGCCTTAACGGTGCAGGTAAGTCCACATTATTAAAAATAATGGCGGGGATAGATAATGATATTTTAGGTGAGGCTCGACCGATGTCTGATATTAATATCGGCTATCTGCCACAGGAACCTCAACTGGATGACGCTAAAGATGTCCGAGGCAATGTTGAAGATGGTATGCGTGAAGCCATGGATGCATTAAAGGGTCTTGAACAGGTTTACCTTGACTATGCCGAACCCGATGCAGATTTTGATGCCTTAGCTAAAAAGCAAGCTGATTATGAAGCGGTTATTGACGCATGGGATGCGCACAATTTAGAACACACATTAGATGTTGCCGCTGATGCTCTTCGCCTTCCCCCATGGGATGCCAACATTAATAATCTTTCTGGCGGTGAAAAACGTCGTGTGGCTTTATGCCGCCTACTTCTATCGCGCCCTGATATGCTTCTTCTAGACGAGCCAACCAACCATTTGGATGCTGAATCAGTTTTTTGGTTAGAAAAATTTCTAGAAAACTTTTCTGGCACTGTAGTTGCTGTTACTCATGATAGATATTTCCTCGACAATGTAGCTGGTTGGATATTAGAGCTGGATCGCGGCCAAGGTATTCCTCACGAGGGTAACTACTCAAGTTGGCTAGAAAATAAAGAAAAACGTCTTGAAATTGAAGCTAAACAAGAGGTCTCGAGACAGCGAGCTATAAAGCAGGAATTGGAGTGGGTAAGACAGAATCCAAAAGGTCGTCAAGCCAAAAGCAAGGCACGCTTAGCCCGCTTTGAGGAACTTAATGCACAGGATTTTCAAACCCGCAACGAAACCAATGAAATCTATATTGCGCCAGGACAAAGATTGGGGGACAAAGTTATAGAGCTTAATAAGGTTTCTAAATCATACAATAACAGGGTTCTTATTGAAGACCTTTCCTTATCGATTCCCAAGGGCGCTATTGTCGGTATTATCGGCGGTAATGGTGCGGGTAAATCGACGTTATTTCGTATGATTGCTGGTACTGAAACACCTGATAGCGGTTCAATTGATCTAGGTGAAACGGTTAAGGTAGCCTATGTAGAGCAAACTCGTGATGCACTCAACGATAATCATACGGTTTGGGAAGCCATATCTGGCGGGCTGGATACCTTAAAAATTGGCAATAATTACGAGGTCTCTTCAAGAGCCTATGTAGGTCGCTTTAACTTTAAGGGTACAGATCAACAAAAACGTGTCGGCGAACTGTCTGGTGGTGAGCGCGGTCGACTGCATCTTGCTAATACTTTAAAACAGGGTGCCAATGTACTTCTCTTAGATGAACCCTCTAATGACCTCGATATCGAGACCTTACGAGCACTCGAAGAAGCCATTTTATCATTTCCTGGCAGTGTATTAGTTATATCTCACGATCGATGGTTTCTCGATCGTGTTTCTACACATATCCTAGCCTATGAGGACAGTGGTGATGTAACATTCATTGAGGGCAACTACACAGACTATCATGAAGACCTCATAAAGCGTCAAGGTTCAAACGCGCAGCCCCAGCGAGTAAGGCACAAGTCTCTCAAAGATTAATTCCTCTTTTTTCTTACAAAAAAACCACATACCTAATCACTAAAATACCCAGCCTAGCACCAAACAGGTGCTAGCGTCTTGGGCTAAAAATTATTATTTCTATAAAATGCTCTATTTTGGCACACAAATTGCTTTTAAAATCAGTTAAGTAGGCAAAAATAGCTTGCACACCAACTAAAAGCACTTATTTAGTGCTTTTAGTGTACTAAATATTATAAAAAGCACTACTTTGGTGCTTAAAACAGAGGAATCACAATGTTTCTACGATCTAGTAACCTTCAACGAGGTACAACCGCATTACTATTAACCTTTTTATCCACTCAGGCATTTGGGCAAGAACTAGATGGCGCTAACACGTCTTGGATTATGACGTCTACCGCTCTAGTTTTGTTTATGACTATCCCAGGCTTATCACTTTTTTATGCCGGCTTAGTTCGCTCTAAAAACGTTTTATCTGTTTTAATGCAGTGTTTTGCAATTACTTGCCTGGCGTCAATTATCTGGTTGGTATTCGGCTACAGTATTGCGTTTGGCGATGGTGGTTCTTTCAATGCCTACTTCGGTAACCTAGATAATTTTCTTATGGGTAATATCACTGAAGGCTCTATGGCGGGTGATATTCCAGAATCAGTATTTGCCATGTTCCAAATGACATTTGCGGTGATCACGCCAGCGCTTATTGTGGGTGCATTTGCTGAAAGAATGCGTTTTAGCGCCATGTTGGCATTTAGTGGTCTTTGGTTAGTTATTGTTTATGCGCCTATTACTCATTGGGTTTGGGGCGGCGGCTGGTTAGGCGAAATGGGCCTTCTTGATTTCGCTGGAGGAACCGTAGTACACATTACAGCTGGTGTAGGTGCTTTGGTTGCAGCACTTGTTATTGGCAACCGTAAAGGCTTCCCAACAACAGCAATGCCTCCACACAATCTTACTATAACCGTTACTGGTGCTGGTATGCTTTGGGTGGGTTGGTTTGGCTTTAATGGTGGCTCTGCCCTAGCAGCAAATGGTGATGCAGGAATGGCCATTCTTGTGACGCATATTTCTGCAGCAACAGGCTCACTAGCATGGATGATGATGGAATGGATCAGGCATGGTAAGCCTTCGGTACTGGGCATAGTAACTGGAATGGTTGCAGGTCTTGGCACCATCACACCAGCTTCTGGCTTTGTTGGCCCGGGTGGCGCACTGGTTATTGGCTTTAGTGCCGGTATCGTTTGCTACTACGCAACTCAAGCAATTAAGCAGAAATTTAAAATTGATGATTCCCTTGATGTATTTCCTGTCCACGGTGTGGGCGGCATCTTAGGTACTATTCTTGCGGGTGTTTTTGCATCTGATGCATTAGGCGTATTTAGCGGCCAAGGCTTTAACGAGGGTATGACCATGGCAAGCCAAGTTCAGGTACAAATCGTAGGTGTTGTAGCTACTTTCGCTTATACTGCAATTATTACATATTTACTCTTGAAACTTATCGACAAGCTGTTAGTATTACGTGTAGATGAAGAGCAGGAACTACAGGGTGTTGACCTTGTAGAGCACGATGAGAAGGGGTACGACCTATAAAAATAAGAAAAAAGCGAATGGAATAACGCGGCCCGTTAAAAATTAAAAAAATATATTGGGCACTCAAAGCCGCTAATTTAGTTAGCGGCTTTTTTATTACTGGAGATTTTATCTAACTGATATTTTAGAAACAGAGCGTGCCTGCTCTAGATGCCGACAAACTAATTCCGCACCTTGTAAAATGCGGTCGGAATGCCGCTGCAAAAGGTCGGAGGGTATTGAATATATCTGTTTGTTTTTCACTGCACTTAAACCTGACCACTTCTGCCAAATACCCAAATTCCACAAATCATTCTGATTAGCACCACCAGAAATAATCACCTGTGGGTCCTTGGCTAAAACCGACTCCATATTGACATAGGGCACAAGCGCTGCGGAATCCTCAAACACATTAACCCCACCGCAGAGCTCAATAATATCAGTCAGGATATGATCACCATTTAAGGTCATTAATGGGTCATTCCAAATTTGATAAAAGGTTCGCACCTTTTTTCGGGATGCAAATAATTGACTCAAACCCTGTAATTTTTCAGCAAAAATATCTGCCTGCTGATTCGCCTGTTTTGAATGGCCAGAAAGCTGTCCCAAACGTCTATAGAGGGATGGTATATCTGCCATCGACTGAGTCTCAACCACAAAAACCGGCAAACCCAGTTCTCTTAATCGAGCAATAATTTTTTCACCATTACCTGACTGCCAAGCAACAACTAAGTCAGGCTTTAAGGAAATAATTAATTCATAATTAGCCGCCGCATGATTATTCACCCGAATAATGTCGTTAGCCGCAGGAGGGTAATTACTATACTCATCGGCACCGACAATCTTACTGCCTGCACCAATATGAAATAATATTTCCGTGATATTAGGGGAAAGGCTGATAATGCGATTGGCAACAGAATTTAACCTAAGTTTATCGCCATTATCATCGATTACTTCAATCGCTGCATGCGCCTGACAGCAGACCAATAAGCCTACCAGTAATAGGTATCGATAAAACATTAGGTAATTACCAGCGGTGTTTTCGCCACAGGATGCTCAGCAATCACTGACTGTACATCAAACACCTGATGAATTAATTCTTTAGTGAGCACTTTTTCTGGGGTTCCCGATGCCTCAATGGCGCCACCATTAACCACAACCAGATTATCAGCACAGCGCGCCGCCAAATTTAAATCGTGAAGCACCATAAGCACACCAACACCACGGTCAGCTAATTGCTTAACAATGCTTAACGTTAACTGCTGATGCGATAAGTCAAAAGCTGCTGTCGGCTCATCAAGCACTAAAAACTGTTCACCCAAATCACTGGGCTGCCAAATTTGCGCCAATACTCTCGCTAGCTGAACCCGTTGTTTTTCACCCCCCGACATCTGAGTGTAAAGCCTGCGCTGTAAATAACTGGCATCGACCAGCTCCAATGCCTCCGCAATAATTGCCTGATCTTTGGCAAAACCTGTGTTATGGGGAATGCGCCCTAGCCCAACCACCTCGGCGGCGGTAAATGGAAAATTAAGCTCACTGTGCTGGGGCAACACCGCCAATAGATTAGCTCTATCCTGCATCGACCAATCATTTAATGGTTGCTGGTTAATCAGCACATCACCTTTGGAGGGTTTGATTTCACCGGTTAACACACGCAACAAACTCGACTTACCTGCACCATTGGGGCCCACCAAAACATTGACCTTGCCCGCCTCAATTGCAAGATCAATATTACGCAGTAAGTCAAAACCTGAAAGGTGCAAAGAAAGATCCTTAGCGACAATCGACATAGCTAAATCTCCCCTCGTTGCTTAAGCAATAAAACCACAAAAAATGGCGCACCTAGTAATGCGGTCAAAATGCCCGTGGGCAATTCAGCGGGCAATACCACCACGCGCGCAATGCTGTCAGCAATCAATAATAAACTAGCCCCCGCCAAAGCAGATGCAGGCAATAAGGCGCGGTGATCAGGGCCAATCAATAACCTCACCATATGAGGAATCACTAATCCAACAAAACCAATTAACCCCGCAAGGGCCACACTAACCCCAACACCCAATGCGGTTAAGAAAATTAATTGTCGTTTTATGCGCTGGACATCAATACCCAAATGACGCGCCTCAGATTCACCGAGCAAAAATGCATTTAGTGATTTTGCATGACTGGGTAAAAGAGAAAAAATAATCAACGATACTGCCGCCATAAGGCTGGCTTTTTGCCAGTTAGCTCCGCCGAGATTACCCATCTTCCAAACACTGATTTGGCGCAGCATTTGGTTATCAGAAAAATAACTTAATAAGCTATTAAACGCCCCAGCAATGGCGCCAATGGCAATGCCCGCCAATAACATCGTGGTCACAGAGGTACCCAAACTAGAAGTTGCCACCCGATACACCACCAGCGTAGTAATAACCCCGCCAATAAACGCACCAAAGGCAACCATTGAAAGTCCCGCCAAGGGTGAAAGCATAGCGCCACCCGCAATAACAATCACAATACTAGCACCCACTGAAGCACCGCCCGATACACCAATAAGCGAAGGGTCAGCCAATGGGTTACGAAATAAGCCCTGCATAACAGCGCCCAAAATCGCCAGAACAGCACCCACCAACAGCGCTAAAATAAGCCGTGGTAAGCGAATTTCCATAATAATACTTTGAATTTGCGATGGCTCAGAATGACCACCCATTAAAAGCAAGATAGTTTCAATGATTTGAAAAAATGAAAAGTTAACCGTCCCCACAGATAGGGAGACAAACGCCACCACTGGCAGCAAAAATGCCAGACACCAGATTAACCTGGCGGCAGACAGATAACGCAACTAAAAATCCACACCCTTTCGAGCCATAACACCTTTATTATAGGCATGCTTAATTTCTTTAACCTCAGACACCGTATCAGCCAAATCGGCAAGCTCAGTCCCACCGCCACGACCAGTGACCACCAATGATTGCTCATAGGGACGATTTTTTAATGCTGTTATCACGCGGTCTTTATCTAAGTATTTAAAACTCAGCATATAGGTTAATTCATCTAACACTACCAAGTCATACTGCTCATCAGCAAGGACCTCTTCAGCCACAGTCCAGGTTTTTTCTGCCGCAGCAATATCCGCTGAGCGATCCTGAGTATCCCAAGTAAAGCCAGTACCCATCTGATAAAACTTTACCTGCGGGCATTGTTCCCGCAGATAAAGTTCTTCACCAGAGAGTTGCTCACCCTTAATAAACTGCACCACAGCGACCTTATGTCCATAACCTAACGCGCGCATGACCATACCAAAGGCAGAACTGGTTTTACCCTTGCCATTACCGGTTAGTAAAATACACACACCACGTTCCAAAGAAGCAGACTCAATAGAGGCATCTATATTCTCTTTGAGTTTCTGCATCTTGCTTTTATGCACATCATTATTTTTCGCTGTATTTTCCATGAGCTCCTCAAACTATGTCTTAAAATAAGCCAAATAGTTAATTAAAAATTGGGCGTGTAGGCTATGGTGAACAATAGCTCACGACCCATAGATCGGTAGTTACCTAAAAATCCACTTGCGGTAACATATTCTTTATCAGTCAAATTGTTTGCATTAAATTTAACTTTCCAGTTATCACTAAGGTCGATATTTGCACGCAACGCAACTTTAGTATAACCGCCAAAGCGGATTGTATTAGCTGCATTATCAAAGGTATGACTCTGACTATAAACAGTAAAGCCTATACCATAATTGCCAACAGAATAGTCCGCATCTAAAGTTACAGATCGCTCCGCGCGCCGTCTTAAAAGATTTCCGGTAGACTTGTCTTCCGGGTTCAAAACTGTTCCTGATAATCCAACTAGCCAACCAGCTAACTCTGTTTCCAATGCTAATTCTAAACCAGTGATTTCAACTTCAGCCGTTTGATCTGTCATCCATGTTGCAAAATTATACTGAATTAAATTTTCCAACCGATTATTAAATAAGGTCACATTTGCAACTGACCCCCCCCAATTGGCGTTTAATCCAAGCTCAATATTTTTGGACTGCTCAGGCACAAAGTTTGGGTTGCCAGAACCTGGGTAATAAAGATCATTAAAGGTTGGCGCCTTGAAGCCTTCACCATATGAGAAATTTAAACGCACATTATCAGAAACATCTTGTCCAGCCATAACTGAGGTTGTGGTGTGTGCGCCAAACTGTTCATTGTCATCGCGTCGAGCACCAAAGCTAATATCTGACCCCTGGGATTGGAATTTGTATTGCAGGAAAGCTGCCGTATTATCTCTACTGGTTACATCATATGCGTTAGAACTATCGATCTCATCCTTTTGATAATCTAAACCCAACGATAGCAGGCTGTCAGTATCAAGTTTAATTGCATTAAACCATGTGGCTTCAGTTTTAGTGGTATTAAAGATCCCATCTAAAGAAAAATCTGCTAAATCAACATTGGGTGATAATTCCTCTGCATTATCTGTACTCTTACCTAACTGAATATTTGTCGACCAACGATCGTTAACGTCCACATCCAATGAAGATGATAAGGAAGTTATTTTAGTTTCGTTATAGATATAGCAATCAAACTCATCTTGAACCCAAACGCCAGAAACTTCTTCCCACTTTGAACATCCAGAGTCATAATCAGTTGATGAGTCATTACTGTTATAAGACAGACTTAATTTCGCATCATCACTAATTTCATACCCGTATCGCAACGCGATGCTATTATTTTCATGACCATCCTCATCGCCATGAAGAAAAGAAGTATTGTAAGTACTGTCAATGCCATCTGTTTTAAAGCTATTCAGTACCGCGGAATAACTACTTTTCCCCTGAGTCGTCCCTGCAGATAACGTTGTTTCTTTAGTTCCATTGCTACCAACCGATGACTTTATCTGCAACGACTCCGTATCCGCTGCATCACGGGTAATTATATTAACCACACCGCCAATTGCGTCTGCACCATAGAGATTTGATTTAGGTCCGCGAACAACCTCGATGCGCTCAATAGAATTAGTATTGATTAAACCAAGAGTTGCACTACCGAGGGTTGCACTACCGATACGAACACCATCGACTAGAAAGAGGGAGTGATCGCCCTGATTTCCTCTAATAGATAAACTGGTGGCAGAGCCTCGCACACCATTTCGAAGCATTGAAACGCCAGGTAGCCGACCCATCAAATCATATAAGTCAGATGCCTGATATCGCTCGATATCTTCTCTTTCAATAATTGAAACTGCGCTTAAACTTTCTGAAACAATGGTTGGAATTCTACTTTCAGTAACAATAATAGTTTCAATTTCTTTAGTCTCTTCAGCGTAAACGTAAGACAACGCAACAAAAGGGACTAGGCTAAAGCCTAGCGATAAATTAATAAATTTTTTCATTGTAAGAACCTGTACTCTCACCCGAGCATAATTATTTTAATTTTCAAAGAGTATAAACAGGCAAACAGACAGCAAAAACTGTCGATCAGCACAAGCCCACACCCCGTGGTTTGTCTGCATAGCGACAGGCCGGTCTCCGGACTTGTAAGTG
>JAYOSY010000023.1:0-11093 GCA_038139495.1 Porticoccaceae bacterium | reverse complement strand
ATTTCCGGCTTTGTTTCTGCTAACAATGCCGAATTTCCGCTATCACATTGTTCACGAATTGTTCGATCTAAAGGCAAACTCCCAAGAAGCCGCGTTTGATACTGCTGAGCGATCTCTTCACCACCACCATCACCAAAGATGGCCTCTTCGGCGCCACATTGAGAACAAATATGGGTAGCCATATTTTCAATAATGCCAATTACTGGAATTTTTACCTTAAGAAACATCTCAATGCCTTTTTTAGCATCCAGCAAGGCAATATCCTGCGGGGTTGTGACAATAATTGCGCTCGAAATTTGTGCCTTTTGCGCTACGGTTAATTGGATATCACCTGTGCCAGGGGGCATATCAATCACTAATACATCCAATTCACCCCACTGGGTTTGTTGCAGCATCTGCTGAAGTGCACCGGCTGCCATAGGCCCGCGCCAAACCATAGGTGTTTTATCGGTGGTTAAATAAGCCATGGACATTGTCGCCAAGCCCTGCGCTAAAACTGGCTTGAAAAACTTCTCATCCACGACATTCGGACGCTGATCCTTTGGAACATCTAGCATCATGCCTATACTGGGACCGTAAATATCTGCATCTAATAAGCCAACAGACTTGCCCATTGAGTGCAACGCTAAAGCGGTATTAACCGCAGTGGTTGACTTGCCAACTCCCCCTTTACCGGAGGCAACAGCGACAATATATTTAACCTTTTCTAACACAAAGACCTCACGACTGCTTTTTTAAACGAATATACCTTAATTGCACATGAAAAGTTGGCGTAAAATCGCTATAGTGACGCCTTTATACAATCATTGGAAAATAAACCAGAACATGACAGAAATTCGCCAGATTTTGGTCACCAACGCACTGCCCTATGCAAATGCTGCTTTGCATCTTGGACATATTCTTGAATACACGCAAACCGATGTTTGGGTGCGCTTTCAACGCATGCGCGGCCATCAATGTTACTACGTTTCGGCTGATGATGCTCATGGAACGGCAATTATGCTTAAGGCGGATGAAAAAGGCATCAGTTCTGAACAGCATATTGCGGATATGCGCAGTATCCACGAAGCTGATTTTCGTGATTTCCATATTAGTGTTGATAATTATCACAGCACACATTCAGATGAAAACCGAGAACTATCAGAGTTAATTTATAATCGCTTGGTTGCCAATAAGCATATTGCCAAGCGGGAAATTACGCAGGCATTTGATGCTGAAAAACAACTCTTTCTAGCCGATCGGTATATTAAAGGAACCTGTCCAAAATGTAAGGCAGAAGATCAATATGGTGATAACTGTGAAGCCTGCGGCGCCACCTACTCGCCTACTGACCTCATTAATCCAGTATCAGCACTTTCTGGCACAACACCTATTGAAAAACAATCGACTCATTACTTTTTCAAACTGCCAGAATTTACCGAATTTTTAAAATCATGGACGCGAAGTGGTGCTGTTCAAGATGAGGTTGCCAATAAGCTAGGGGAATGGCTTGAAACTGGTCTTCAGGAGTGGGATATCAGTCGCGATGCACCCTATTTTGGATTTGAAATTCCCAACGCGCCGGGCAAATACTTCTATGTTTGGCTAGACGCGCCCATTGGCTATATGGCTAGCTTTAAGAATCTTTGCGATAAAAATAATCTTGATTTTGACCAGTACTGGGCGGCTGATAGCAGCACTGAGTTATACCATTTTATTGGTAAGGATATCGTGAATTTTCATGCGTTATTTTGGCCCGCTATGTTAACCAGTGCGAACTTTAGAACACCGACTAAGGTCTGTGTTCACGGCTTTGTCACGGTTAATGGTAAAAAAATGTCTAAATCCCGGGGAACATTTATCAATGCGCGCTGTTATTTGGATCATTTGAATCCGGAATACCTGCGTTATTATTACGCGTCAAAATTAACGGCATCTGTAGAAGACATCGACCTTAACCTGGAAGACTTTACGCAAAAAGTTAACAGCGATCTCGTGGGCAAGGTAGTCAATATTGCCAGTCGATGTGCAAAATTTATCACTAAGGGCCATGACGGTGTCCTATCATCAACTATTGAAAACCCAGAGCTTTGGCAGCAAGTTAGTGATGCTGGAAAGACAATCGCAGAACATTATGAAAATCGCGAATTCAGTAAAGCGATCAGAGAAATTATGGCGCAGGCAGATGCGGCTAACGAATATATTGCTGCCAAGGAGCCATGGAAACTCAATAAAGATGAGACTCAGCAACAGAAAGTGCAGGATATTTGCTCCTTGGGAATTAATCTTTTCAGACTCCTTTTGACGTATCTAAAACCTGTTCTTCCTACCGTTGCTGAAGATGCTGAGTTATTCCTTAATGACTCTCTATTATGGAGCAGCATTGAGAGTCCGCTAACTAATCATAAAATTAATAATTTTAAGCCACTACTACAACGTATAGAAAAAGATCAGGTCGATGCTATGGTAGAAGCCAGTAAACAAAATATTGTCAAGGTTGAGGCAAAGCCCGTTGAGGGACCCTTAAAAGATGAGCCCCTTGCTAATGAAATCAATTTTGATGATTTTATCAAAGTGGATTTAAGAGTAGCGCGAATTCTTAAGGCTGAAGCAGTAGAAGGTGCCGATAAATTACTCGCCTTAACACTTGATATTGGCGGCGAGACGAGAAATGTTTTCTCTGGCATCAAAGGCTCCTATGAGCCGGCGGAACTTGAAGGTAGATTAACGATTATGGTTGCCAACTTAGCCCCGCGAAAAATGCGCTTTGGCGTTTCTGAAGGTATGGTTTTAGCGGCAGCTGATAAAAAAGGTATTTATTTATTTTCACCGGACACTGGCGCTCAGCCGGGGCAGAGAGTGACCTAGTCCCAGTAAAATACTGGATTAGATGGATACCCTTAGTTCACTGGAGGAATTTCTTATTCCTAAATGGACTAAAAACAAGACTTATATATATTGAATCGAGATAGTTGATTCCATGATAATAGCCACTACGAGGTTATTTTAGAAAACAGATGCAAGAAGTCGCGGTAATACTGGTTAGCTCGGTGCTAATCAACAACTATGTGCTGGTACAGTTCCTTGGACTGTGTCCATTTATGGGCGTGTCTAAAAAACTTGAATCAGCCATTGGTATGTCTGCAGCGACCACCTTTGTTCTTACCCTGACCGCCATGGTCAGTTATGTGGTTAACAAAGCCGTACTTATTCCGCTTGAGCTGGAATATTTAAGAACTATTAGTTTTATTATGGTGATCGCGGCTGTGGTTCAGTTTACAAAGATGTTTATTGAAAAAACCAGTCCTCTTTTATATCGTGTTTTGGGTGTCTTTTTACCGCTTATCACCACCAACTGTGCGGTGTTAGGTGTAGCCCTACAAAATGCGGCTAAACCACTTAGCTTTGGTCATGCCTCACTTTATGGTTTTGGTGCAGGTGCTGGTTTTTCTCTGGTGCTTATTTTGTTTTCAGCTATGCGTGAGAGACTAGCCGCTGCAGATATCCCTAAACCTTTTGAGGGCGCTGCTATCGCCATGATCACTGCGGGCCTAATGTCCCTTGCCTTTATGGGATTTGGCGGGTTGGTGTAAATGTTAGAGTTTATTTTTCAAAATCCGATTATCTCGGCATTGATAGCCCTTGCAGGTCTCGGCTTAATCTTTGGGGCACTGTTGGGGTTTGCGGCGGAAAAATTCAAAATTGAAGGCGACCCTGTTATTGATCAAATTGATAGCCTATTGCCACAGACTCAATGTGGACAATGTGGCTTCCCGGGTTGTCGGCCCTACGCAGAATCAATTGCTGAGGGTGATGCTATTAATAAATGTCCTCCTGGCGGGCAATCTACCATTAATGCCATTGCAAACCTACTTGATGTTCCAGCACCCGAATTAGATCAGGAGCATGGTGAGGAGGCTGATGTTAAAACTGTTGCCTATATCCGTGAAGATGAATGTATTGGCTGTACCAAATGCATTCAAGCCTGCCCAGTAGATGCTATCTTAGGTGCGGCGAAGTTAATGCATACAGTGATTGCTGATGAATGCACTGGCTGCGACCTCTGTGTCGAGCCCTGCCCAGTGGATTGTATTGATATGCTGCCAGTTGCAACTGGTATCAATCAGTGGCAATGGCCAGCACCGCCCACAGTCAATGGCCTAATTGCAACAGATAGAACTCATGGTAGTTCAAGTCATGGGGGTGCCGTATGAGACAGACATGGGTAACTCCCGGAGGCGTTCACCCCCCGGAAAATAAACATCAGTCACTGACTCAACCCATTGGAACCCTGCCAATCCCTGAAAAATTGGTGGTACCTTTGGGACAGCATATTGGTGCGCCGGCTATTGCCTGCGTAAAACTAGGCGATAAGGTTCTAAAAGGCCAAAAAATTGCCGACCCTGCGGGCACTGTCTCCGCCGCCATTCATGCACCCACCTCTGGTATCATTTCAGCCATTGAAGCGCGACCTATCGCTCATTCTTCGGGCATGGAAGCACTGTGCATCGAAATTACCCCTGACGGTAAGGATCAGTGGATTGATCTTTCCGGGATTGCTGATTTTGAGCACACCACACCTGAGGCATTGCTATCAATTATTACCAACGCGGGCATTGCCGGCATGGGTGGCGCAGGATTTCCCACCGCAGTTAAATTAAACCCCGGCTTTCAACGCCCAATAGACACATTAATTGTGAATGCGACTGAATGTGAGCCCTATATCACAGCAGATGATTCACTTATCAGAGAACGTGCTGAAGAAATTATTGAGGGCATACGAATCCTCAGCCATATCTTGGGAAATCCAAGCAATATTCTTATTGGTATTGAGGACAATAAGCCCGAAGCTATAAAAGCGCTAGAACCTCATACTCTCGATACGGGTATTAATGTGGTTTCATTCCCCACTAAATATCCTTCAGGTGGTGAAAAACAGCTTATCTATATTTTAACTGGCCAAGAATTACCCAGCGGTCAAATTCCCGCTGATATAGGTGTGGTTTGTGTTAATATTGGCACGACATACGCTATTAAGCGCGCAGTGGTTGAGGGTGAACCGCTTGTTTCTCGTGTGACCACAATGACTGGCGAGGCCTGTGAAATCAATCGTAACTATGATGTTTTGATAGGTACGCCGGTATCTCATATGCTCGAGCATAATAAATTTAATGCCGAAAAATGTAGTCGAGTGATTATGGGCGGGCCTATGATGGGCTTTAGCCTAACCTCGAAAGATATACCCATTGTTAAAACCAGCAACTGTATTCTAGCGCCCAGTGTTGAAGAGATTCCACATAATGAGCCTGCACAACCCTGCATAAGATGTGGCATGTGTGCAGAGGCCTGTCCTGTTTCACTGCTACCACAGCAACTGTTTTGGTATTCACAGGCCAAGGACCATGAGCGTCTGCAGTCACATAATTTATTTGATTGTATTGAATGTGGCGCCTGCTCCTATGTCTGCCCTAGTAATATTCCATTGGTTCAACATTATCGAAGCAGTAAAAGTGATATTAAAAAGGCAGAAGAAGAGAATATTAAATCTGCTCAGGCGCGTGAGCGTTTTGAGTTTAGACAGCAACGAATGGAGCAAGCTGAAAAAGAGCGCGAAGCAAAGCGCGCCGCGCGACGCGAGGCGGCATTAGAAGCTAAAAAAACAGCCTCTCCAAATTCAGCGGCTGATATTATTGCGGCTGCACAAGCAAGAACAGCGGCAAAGCAGATGAGTCCAGAGCAGGAACAAGCAAAATTACAACGCGCTGTATCCAGCGCAGAAATGCGCGTTCAAAAAGCTCAGGATAAACTGGATGCTGCAGTTGCCAGCGAAGAATCAGATGAAAAGTTAAAAATCTTAAGCGCTGCACTTTCAGGTGCACAACAAAAACTTGAAAAGGCGAAGGTACGCCTTGCGGAGCAATCCAACTAATGGCGTTTAAACAGATTACATCACCCCATGCTCATGGCGCGCAGAGCACGGCAAAAGTAATGAAGCTTGTGGTTTGGGCAACCATTCCAGGGCTGATTGCATTGACCTGGCATTTTGGCTGGGGCTCTTTGATCAATGTCGCATTGGCCTCTCTTACTGCCGTGGTCAGCGAAGCATTGGTCCTAAAGATTCGCAACCGTCCACTTGGATTTTATCTCGGTGACTACAGTGCAGTGGTGACAGCAGTATTACTTGGTTTAGCCCTGCCACCACTGTGCCCTTGGTGGGTCGTGGTTATTGGCACCGTCTTTTCTGTGGTTATTGCTAAACAATTATTTGGCGGTCTTGGCTATAACCCCTTTAATCCCGCCATGGTGGGCTATGTGGTCTTGCTGATTTCTTTTCCTGTGCAAATGACTACCTGGGTAACACCCCTTGCCTTGCTTCCTGAAGGCGTTAATCATCCAGATTTCATTGAGTCGTTAAGACTCGTATTCTCAAGTATGGCGCCGGTAGATGGGGTCACTGGTGCGACACCTCTGGATAGCTTTAAACATACTACTGGTCTAACTGTTGAACAAATTTATCAACAGAATCCTTTATTCAGTCAGGCTATGCTTGCTGGTGTTGGCTGGGAATGGGTCAATTTAGGCTTCTTGGCGGGCGGTATTATCATGCTGTCAAATCGTCTATTTACATGGCATGGCCCCATCGCAATGCTTGCCACATTGGCCTTGATGTCTTTAATGTTTTGGGATTCGGGTAGTTCGCAAAGCCCAGGCTCTGTATTGATGCATCTATTTAGCGGCGCTTCAATGATGGGTGCATTTTTTATTCTTACCGACCCTGTGTCCTCTACCGTAAGTAATCGCGGTCGACTGATTTATGGCGCGCTAATTGGCTTTCTTGTCTATATCATCCGAGCCTGGGGAAATTATCCAGATGCTGTCGCCTTCGCAGTTCTTCTTGCGAACTTTTGTGCCCCCTTTATCGACAATTACACCTTGCCGCGCACCTACGGGCACACCGATCGTCGCAAAGCTACTGAGAGGCTGGAGGACTAATGATTTTTAAATCGATGGGAAAAAATAGTTTACTACTTGCACTCTTTGCTTTAATTACAGCATTGGTGCTGGCCTCAACTGATCGCGTTACTAAAGATCGCATTGCTGAATCAGAACGTCTTGCAGCCCAAAAAGCTTTATTTGAAATTGTTCCACTGGCGCGCCATAACAATGATATTTTGGTTGATCTTCAGCCGATTCCCGAACAATACTGGTCAACTCTCGGCTTGGATAATGGTGGTGATGTTCATATTGCGCGACTTGATGACAAGCCCGTTGCCGCGATTGTGCCATCAATCACCACAGAGGGTTACAGTGGCGATATAGCCATGATTGTAGGCATCAATTTTGATGGCACTGTGGCCGGCGTTCGTGTTGTCGAGCACAAGGAAACACCCGGATTAGGGGATAAAATTGAGTTACGCAAAAGCGATTGGATACTTAGCTTTAATGGTAAGTCCCTAAAAAACCCTGAACAAAGTAAATGGAATGTTAAAAAAGATCGTGGTGACTTTGATCAATTTACAGGGGCAACCATAACGCCTAAAGCAGTTATTCATCAGATTGCTAAAACGTTAGACTACTTTGAAAAAGATAGAGAGCGCTTACTTTCAGTAATCAATTTCTCTGATAACCCATCATTTGGTGAGCATGCATATAATGAGTAATGTAAGTATTTCAGAGGTTAGCAAAAACGGCTTATGGACTAACAACCCAGCACTGGTTCAGCTGTTGGGCCTGTGCCCTCTACTTGCAGTGACCGGCACAGTGGTCAACGCTTTGGGGCTAGGGTTGGCGACTTTGATGGTATTGATAGGTTCCAATATTATTGTTTCACTGATAAGACATCATGTGGCTGATGCGGTAAGGCTGCCGGTTTTTGTGATTATTATTGCTACCTTTGTTACCTGCGCTGAGCTTTTAATGAAAGCTTACACCTACGAGCTTTATCAAATTTTAGGTATATTTATTCCTCTTATCGTTACTAACTGCGCCATTCTGGGAAGGGCCGAAGCCTTTGCCAGTAAACAGCCGGTTGGTATGGCCGCGTTAGACGGCACAATGATGGGGCTTGGCTTTTTATTTGTGCTATTAATGTTAGGCGGTGTAAGAGAGTTATTAGGACAGGGCACACTCTTTGCTGATATGCACCTGCTATTTGGCCCTATGGCGAATGATTGGGTGATTGCACCTTTTGGCGAGAATTACAGCTTTTTAATTGCGATTCTTCCACCGGGCGCATTTTTAGTGATGGGCTTTTTAATGGCTATTAAGAATGCCATTGACTGGCAAATCAAGTTAAAAGCTGAAGCCTCTAAACCGAGACCGGTTAAGGGCGCTAAACGAATTAGAACAACCGGAAATATTACTTAATCGAACTGGATTGAGAAGTCATTGAGCGCTAGATGCTATCTAGCGCCCGTTGACCTTTTAGAGTTTGCGACCCTTGCTAGCCGCAGTTCTTAATCGCAATGCGTTAAGCTTAATAAAGCCTTCAGCATCCGCCTGATTGTAGGCACCACCATCATCATCAAAAGTGGCGATATTGGCATCGAACAGACTGTCATCAGACTTTCTGCCAACAACGGTTACGTTGCCTTTATACAATTTAACGCGCACATCACCGTTAACCACCTGCTGGCTTTGATCAATGGCACTTTGTAACATGAGTCGCTCCGGCGCCCACCAGTAACCGTTATAAATTAACTCAGCATACTTAGGCATTAGTTCATCTTTTAAATGAGCAACTTCACGATCAAGAGTAATTGATTCAATCGCGCGATGCGCTTTCATCATTACTGTGCCCGCAGGTGTCTCATAGCAGCCACGTGACTTCATGCCCACATAACGATTTTCAACAATATCCAGTCGACCTACACCATTGGCGCCAGCCACTTCATTGAGATATTCAATAACTGTAGCTGCTGACATTGGCTTACCGTCAATAGCAACGATATCACCATGCTGGTAGCTAAGATCGAGATAAGTTGCCGCATCAGGGGCCTCTTCTGGTGATACCGTCCAACGCCACATATCCTCTTCAGCCTCAGACCATGGATCCTCAAGATTGCCGCCCTCATAGGAGATATGTAGCAAATTAGCATCCATTGAGAAAGGTGATTTTTTACCACGCTTCATCTCCACTGGAATACTGTGTTTTGCACAATAATCCATTAGCTTGTCTCTGGAGTTAAGATCCCATTCACGCCATGGCGCAATCACTTGAATCCCCGGTTTTAGGGCATAGGCACCTAGTTCAAAACGAACCTGATCATTACCCTTACCTGTGGCACCATGTGAAATAGCGTCAGCATTGGTTTCATTGGCAATTTCAATTAATCGCTTAGCAATCAATGGGCGAGCAATTGATGTCCCCAAAAGATATTCGCCCTCATAAATAGCATTAGCTCGGAACATAGGGAATACGTAGTCTTTGGCATACTCTTCGCGAAGATCATCAATATAGATTTCCTTTACACCCAACGCTTGAGCTTTGGCACGAGCAGGTTCAACTTCTTCACCCTGACCAATATCGGCAGTAAATGTCACTACCTCACATTGGTATTCCTCTTGTAACCATTTAACGATAACCGACGTATCTAGACCGCCCGAGTAGGCGAGAACTACTTTATTAACCGATGACACTATTCTGTAACCCTGTTGTTTGATAATTAGGGCGAATTTTACCCTAAATTAATGGCGATGTGTGGTTATTAGTGCGACTTATTAAAAATGCGTATCAGTTACCACTTTGACCTGTTATGAAGATAAGGATTAGGGTAGGATTAGCTCCTATAAATAGGAATCAATATCAATGGATCAACTCAATATTATTCTGCCAGATGACTGGCACCTTCACCTCAGAGATAATGAATCACTAGCCACCACAGTTCCGGCTGCTACTCGTGGATTTGGACGCGGTATTGTGATGCCTAACCTTAATCCACCTGTTACCACAGTTGCTGCTGCCAAAGCCTATCGCGATAGAATTATTGCCCATCGACCCGAGGGTTCAGATTGGGAACCTCTGATGGTGCTTTATCTTACTGACAATACCACCACTGACGAAATTAGAGCAGCTGCTGATAGCGGCTTTGTTCATGGCTGCAAATATTATCCTGCCGGTGCCACAACTAACTCTGATTCTGGCGTAACCGATTTAAATAATATCTATGATGTGCTTGATACTATGCAAGAGGTCGGCATGACTCTGCAACTTCATGGTGAAGTCACAGACTGTAATATTGATATTTTTGATCGCGAAGCAGTTTTTATTGAACGCTACCTAAAGCAGATGGTTAAAAGCTTCCCCGATTTAAGAGTAATCTTAGAGCATATCACTACTAAGCAAGCCGTAGAATTTGTTTTAGCGGGTAATGAGAATATTGCTGCAACCATCACGCCTCAGCATTTGCTTTACAATCGAAATCATATGCTAGTTGGGGGTATACGTCCTCACCTATTTTGCTTGCCAGTTCTTAAACGAGACATTCATCAAAAAGCCTTAATTGAGGCTGCGATAAGCGGCAATAAAAAGTTCTTTTTAGGGACTGATTCAGCGCCCCATACCAAAGAAAGCAAGGAAAGCTGTTGCGGCTGTGCCGGCTGTTTCAGTCATCCAGCGGCCGTAGAACTTTATGCTGAGGTATTTGATCAAGCAGGCGCCCTGGATAAGCTTGAGGCTTTTGCCAGTATTAATGGTGCTGACTTTTACCGGCTCCCCTACAACAAAACTAGGATTACTCTGAACAGAGAGACATGGACGATTCCTGATTCATTGCCATTTGGAGAGTCTAAAATTGTTCCATTAGCTGCTGGCAATAACGTGAAATGGAAGCTCGAAATCTAATGGAAATGCCAGAAGAGTTACTAAAACCTTCACTGATTTCGCAAAGGTTTCGCGGGTTTCTACCCGTTGTGATTGACGTGGAAACCGGGGGATTTAATGCCAAAACGGACGCTATGTTAGAAATAGCCGCGGTTATCCTTGAAATGGATAGTCAGGGTAACTTACAAATAAAAGATCATTACAGTAAGAATATCGAGCCTTTTTCTGGCGCTGTTGTTGAGCAGGCTGCACTGGAATTTACCGGTATTGATATTTACGACCCAGAGCGCAA
>JAYOSY010000022.1:0-11321 GCA_038139495.1 Porticoccaceae bacterium | reverse complement strand
AAAGCACGGCAAGCTTTTTCAAATGAGCGCGGATTCTAGCAGATATTAGGCGTAAGACAAAAGGAATTCTTTAAAGATATGCCACAAAATGGCCCCATAATACTAAGAGTTGCAGTTCCAACCCCTCTGCGCCGAACTTTTGACTATATTTTTCCGGAAAATCTAACAAAAAAGATAGATGGCAACCTTCCTTTGCCAGGATCTCGGGTGACTATTGAATTTGGCCGCAGGACACTGGTAGCACTTATTATCGAGGTTACAGAAAGCAGTGATATTCCCCTTGAAAAAATAAAGCCCATTAATGACCTTTTGGATTCATCGCCCATTCTTTCCCCTGACCTATTAAAGCTGTTTGTCTGGGCCGCCAATTATTACCAATATCCCATTGGCGAGGCTTTATTCACTGCCTTACCCGCCCTGCTACGTAAAGGTGAGGCCACTAAATTACCCGCGGTAAAACATTGGAAGGTTACTCAACTGGGATTATCCACAGAGACTGCATCATTGGATCGCGCGCCGCGACAAAAGGCTCTCTTGCAGTTTATTAAGGATAAAACTGCTGCTGTACCTGAAAACGAGTTAACTGGCTTATTTTCAGCCACTATTCGCAATCAGGTTGAAGAAAAGGGGCTAATCGAGTCTTTTTTAGCTCCACATGAGCCACAGCCCCCAAGTGATGAGTTACTTCAACAGGCCAATCTAACCCTTGATTCCCAACAACAGATTGCGATGGATGCAATCGAACTGCATGGTTTTAGCTGTAACCTACTTGAGGGTGTTACTGGCAGCGGAAAAACCGAAATTTATCTTCAGGCTATTGAAAAAACACTACGTTATAACCGACAGGCCTTGGTACTTATTCCTGAAATCAGCCTTACCCCACAGACTGAAAAACGTTTTACTGATCGTTTCAATAGCCCTATTGTCACCCTTCATTCAGGCATGACCGACAAACAACGTTTAGAGGCTTGGATAAAAGCAAAAAGTGGTGAAGCGAAAATTATTTTAGGGACAAGGTCTGCCATATTTACCGGCTTTGACGATCTTGGCCTTATCATTCTGGATGAAGAACATGATCCATCCTATAAGCAACAGGATGGCTTTAAATATTCTGCGCGAGACTTAGCAGTTATTCGCGCGCAGCGGGAAAATATCCCAGTTATTCTTGGCTCAGCAACGCCTTCACTGGAATCACTAAATAATTGCCTTGAGGGTCGCTATCAACATTTAACACTGACCCAGCGAGCCAATAATGCTACAGCGCCCAGCTGGCGAGTTATCGATCTAAAAAATGAAGCGACTACCTGTGGTATTGCGCAATCAACTCTCGATGCCATTCAGCAACGATTAGACTCTCAACAGCAGGTGTTAGTTTTTCTTAATCGTCGCGGTTATGCGCCAGCACTTGTTTGTCATAATTGTGGCTGGTCCGCTGATTGCCCAAAGTGCGACAGCAAACTAACATTTCATCGCGCTCGTGGTCGACTTATTTGCCACCATTGCGATTATCAGCAAAGAAAAACACATCATTGTCCAAGCTGTAATAGTACAGAACTCATGACCGCCGGTGAGGGCACAGAACAGAGTGAAGAATTTTTAGCGCGACGCTTCCCCAATAATGAAGTCATTCGAATTGACCGTGATAGCACTCGCAGAAAGGGCGCGATGCAAGAATTTTTCGCTACTGCTGACAGCGGTAAGCCCTGCATTCTTGTAGGCACACAGATGCTTGCTAAAGGACATCATTTTGAAAATGTCACCCTTGTGGTTATTTTAGATGCCGATAGCGGCCTTATGAGCGCAGACTTTCGCAGTCATGAACGCATTGGTCAGCTATTGGTTCAGGTAGCTGGTCGCAGTGGACGCGGCAAACTCAAAGGTGAGGTTATTGTTCAAACGCATCAACCCGAGCACCCAGTGTTAGACCAGTTATTTAACCAGGGTTATAGGCCCCTAGCCATGCAACTACTGCAACAACGTCAACAGGGCATGCTACCACCCTACAGACCACTGGCGGTTATTCGTGCTGAGTCCACATACCCTAATCAAGCCATGGAATTCCTCAACTTGGCGCGCAAACTCTGTGACCAACAACGCGCAATAGAGACTGACATCCAATGTCTAGGGCCACTCCCTGCTTTAATGGAAAAACGCGCAGGTCGCTTCCGCTTTATATTACAGGTAACGGCTTCCCAGCGAGGACAGCTACAAAGATGTTTAAGCGCTACGGCCAACCAACTAGATCATGAAAAACTCGCCCAAAAAGTTCGCTGGTCGATTGATGTAGACCCTCAAGAACTATAATTATAAAAAAAGTGTGACTTTGCTTTGCTTAACCAAGGGCTTTTCACCTACAATTCGCAATAACCAAAAGATTAGGCAATTATGGCTCAAAATTACTCAAAAAAATCCGCCTCTAAGCGCCGAGACAACCAATCTAAAAGTGCTTTTCCTGTCTTTGTATCTGGATTTATTCTGGGTGTTATTGCCTGCCAAGTACTGCCTTTCTTACTTAAAGAAAGTAACCAGAGTGTAAAACCTGACAATCAGATAATTGATATTAAAAAGCCAGACCTGCCCGACTTTCAATTTCCAGATCTACTCAAAGGCATTGAAGAATCAGACGCTATCTATTTGATACAGGTTAGTTCGTTTAAAAATGAAGCCGATGCTGAAAGCCTAAAGGTAAAGCTAATGTTGCTTAACTTCGAGGTATTTACTGAGGTTTACGAAAAATCAACCGATGACGTCTGGCATCGTGTTGTCGTGGGCCCTTTCGCGAGCAAAAGAGAAAGTAATCAGGCTAGAAAAAAGTTAACGGATAATAACTTTGACTCCCTTCTGTTAAAAATAGATAAAAACTAATTTCTTTTTATCCATCTTTAATTACCAATCAGCAATAATGCCATTGCGTTTTAACTCTGCTATTTGATCCGCAGTCATACCCAAACCTTTAAGCACTTCATCCGTGTGCGCACCTAATTCAGACCCAGCCCATTCGGTCGCTCCTGGTGTGTCGTCTAGCTTGGGTAGAATCGCAGGTATTTTTAAGGGCCTACCATTAATTTCTACCTGCTCGAAAAGTCCTCGAGCATTAAAATGCGGGTCATTCATCATATCCGCAGCATCATATACTGGGCCGCAGGGAACGCGGTGCTGATCTAAAATAGCCAGCGCTTGAGCAAGACTGTGCTGACTGCACCATTCGCTTAATACCTGATCAATTTTGGCCTCACAAAGTACTCTATCAGCATTAGTAGCCATAGATGGATCATTAGCCATATCATCGCGACCCACCGCCGTCATTAATCGACTAAATATAGAATCACCATTGCCGCCAATCACCAAGAACTTATCATCCTGACAGCGATAGGTGTTAGTTGGCACAATTCCAGTCACCGTAGTGCCCGATGGCTGTCTAACAATATCTGCACCATGATATTCTGGAATTACAGCCTCGAGTAAATTAAACATAGACTCATAGAGCGCAACATCCACCACCTGACCCTGACCCTCTTTCTTATCTCGGGCATGTAATGCCATCATTATGCCAATCACTGCATGTAGCCCAGAAACACTATCACCCAAGCTCAAATTAGGGCGCACAGGCACCTCATCAGGGTAACCATTAACATACCTAAAGCCACTGATACCCTCACAGGCAGAAGCAAACCCGGGCTTATTCGCATAGGGACCAGTTTGGCCATAACCAGAAATTCGTGCATAAATTAAACGGGGATTTTGTTGTCGAAGTGTTTCGGGATCAAGGCCCCAATTTTCCATCACCCCCGGCCGGAAATTCTCAATCACAATATCCGCACTTAACAAAAGCTCTTTGACCAGAGCTCGGCCCTCTTCGGTTTTTAAGTTCACAGAAATACATTTTTTATTTCTCGCCAAACTACGCCACCACAACGAGGTGCCATCTTTTACTTCGCGCCAGTTACGAATTGGGTCACCCCCCGGCGGTTCGACTTTTATCACCTCAGCGCCAAAATAACCCAGCATACAGCCTGCAAATGGGCCTGCCAGAAGCTGACCCAACTCAATAACTCTCAAACCCTGAAGTGGTTTTTCCATGACTTTATTCATTCGACCTTAACGCAAAATAATAGTCTAACATCCCATTCAAATTAACGGGAAATACCTTTACCATTATTAAAAAATGACCTTTGTAGTTCAGGTATGCTACCTTAGGCTGCAATAGGCAGAATCAACATGGTGCTAAAAATAACTAACAATAAATCATATGAAGCAGACAAAAAAATCCTTAAGAAAAATTGAACAAACCGTACGTAAATTAACACTACAACAACTCACAATTTTGGGTTTTCTAGCCCTAATGGCCATTAGCTACTGGTGGATAAAGGTTCATCAATCTTCAGAAATTAGCTGGGATGACAGCCAAATCAAACTGCCTAGCTCGGAATTATTACAGCAACAAATAGATCAACAACTCAGCGAACAATCCCAGATAACCAATGCACCAGGGGCTAATTCAGACCGCATTATTGATCCACAGGCTATGCAAACAAAACTGACGGGGCTAACTAAAAACATAACCACCGAAAGAATACCCAGCGATAAAGAGCTTGAGGAATTTTTCCAAAAACACAAACAACAGTATCGTGAACAGTCCTATTTTCAACTGTCGCAAATCATTTATACCCACACCAAATATGGCGGTCAGGCTATGGATGTCGCAAGACAAGCATTGAGTAACCAAGAAATTAATTTAGCGGCGAAAAGTAAGGCGATTCGCCTTAATTCAGTTGAAATTGACGAGCGCTATGGCAGTGACTTTAGTCAGAAGCTTATTGATTTGTATATCGATCAAAAGGATGACCCAACCTGCTGGCAAGAGCCCATAACATCCAAGGTCGGCGCCCATTTAATCTGTTTTAAACAGGTTGAGCTTGGGACTATTCCGTCTATCTCCTCAATCCGGCCATTGCTAATTAATGATTGGCGTTATGCCATGACTCAGCAATGACCCAAAATAAAGGATTCGAAGGCGCTAGGCCATAAGATCTTTGAAAAATGCTCGCAATCCATCAGCACCGGATTGCTGCCAGGTTTTAAGAGCCGCCGTACCGATAATAGCCATATCCGCATGACCGCGAAGAAAATCCATATCCTGCTTATCACTGATACCAAAACCCACACCAATGGGCACATCAGTATGCTTTCGACAGCGGTCAATTAAAGCAACAACATCATCACCCATATTGGTTTTTGAGCCAGTTACGCCTTTCCTAGCGACAGCGTATACCATGCCGCGGCTAGCTGCTCCCAACTGCGCCAAGCGCTTATCACTGGATGTCGGTGTCATCAGAATAATAGGCTCAATGCCTGCATCAGCGGCAAGCTTATGCAAGCTGCCTGCTTCCTCAATGGGTAAATCTGGAAGAATAAAGCCAACACCCCCTGCATCTTTAAGTCGTTGGATAAAAACCTCTTCACCCATCTTAAATGCTGTGTTGTAGTAACCCATCATCAATACTTTGAATGGAAACCGCGCACTCACCTCAGCCATTAACTCAAAGCACTGATCAACCGTTGTACCAGACTTTAAGGATTGCTCATTGGCATGAACAAACAGAGGACCATCGGCACTGGGCTCAGAAAATGGGAACTGTAGCTCGACAATATCAACCCCCGCCTCAGCCATTATTTCCAGTTCTTTTAAATTATCTTCAAAAGACGGGTAACCGCAAACAACGTGCGCCATTACCAAGAGATCTTTATCTTTTTTGCGCTTAGCAATATATGACTGCAAACCCATTACTTTTTCTCCGCGCGATACTGATCAGCCTTTCCGCTGATAAATGATTTCCATTTAGCATCATCCAATGCATCAGCAATAGTAAAGATATCTTTATCGCCACGACCCGACATATTCACTATAACTATCTCATCTTTACGCATGGTAGCCGCCTCTTTAAGTGCAACGACAAAGCCGTGGGTACTTTCCAAGGCAGGGATAAGACCTTCCGTGCGCATGGTGAGTTTCAGTGTTTCCTTAACTTCAGCATCGGTGGCCGCTTCGAAACGGACTCGACCCGTGTCATGTAAATGAGAAAAAATAGGGTTTACACCAATATAATCCAAACCAGCCGCAACTGAATGTGTTTCATTCATATTGCCTTCATCATTTTGCAAGAAATAGGTTTTATAACCCTGAGCAACACCCACTGAAGCATCATCATAAGCCAAACGCGCTGAGTGCATGTAGGAACCAACACCCTCACCGCCCGCTTCACAGCCGATGAGTTCAATGTTTGGCTCATCAATAAAGCCCTGGAAAAGACCCATCGCATTAGAACCACCACCTACACAGGCAAATACTCTATCCGGAAGACGTCCCGTTTGAGCAAGAATCTGCTCGCGAGCCTCAAGACCAATTATTGACTGGAACCAACTCACCATTTCAGGGAAAGGATGAGGACCACAAGCCGTACCCAAAATATAATGGGTATCCGCCATATTGGTGACCCAATCACGCATACATTCATTTACTGCATCTTTAAGCGTTTTCTGACCGTCCTCAACTGCAATCACTTCAGCGCCCAGATTTTCCATCCAAAAAACATTGGGTCTTTGACGAGCAACATCAACAGCGCCCATATAGATTTTACAATCAAAGCCAAATTTAGCCGCCATAGTGGCAGTTGCAAAACCATGCTGACCTGCACCAGTTTCAGCAATCACACGTTTTTTGCCCAATCGTTGAGTCAAAAGGCCCTGACCCATCACATTATTGACCTTGTGTGAGCCGGTATGATTTAAATCATCACGCTTAGCGTAAATCTGAGCACCGCCCAATTCACGACTCAGATTTTCAAGATGAGTTAATGGCGTCGGTCGACCCGAATAATTTTGCAGTAGCGCAACATAGTCCTGCCAAAATTTTGGATCCGCTTTACACTCTCGAAAGCATTCAAGCAGCTCTTCGATAGTTGCGTGTAAAATTTCAGGAAGAAATACACCGCCGTATTCCCCATAGTAGCCCTCTCGGCCGTCGGAGAAATCAAAAATATCCATGGAAATCCTCAGTAGCTTGCAGAAACAGCATAAGACTACTTATATACATTGAAAAAATTATTGTACGGATATTTTATCCAGTTCGATTCAGTGACACAACTTAACAAAGACACTTAAGTCAAACTTAGACCAAAAAATTTAGAAAAACCAACTAATGACCATTTTATACACAATGGTCAATATTTATTTTACCCCCCTATAATCACTGGGTTTGAGTATTTTATCCACATATTTTTCAACAGCTTACCAACCATATATTGGAAAAATTTATCATAAAAACACAATATATAGTGTAATAGTGCTTGCAAGACACAAAATGTTGGATACACTCTACCAACTAATAACAAGACTATTTATACAAACAGCTAACAAAGTATTCAGCAATAACCACGGACGTAGTGGACGCAATAACTTTGCAGCAAAAATCGCAGAATACGCAAGACAAACAAAAAGGGTCAGTAATGAGCGCAACTAATTTAAAGACTGTTAAACCAAGCAAAACATTTGAAGATATTGAATTCCAAGAAGCCTCTCTAGATATCTGGGATAAAAAATACCGTCTTAAAGACAAACAGGACCAACCTGTAGATAAAGATATCCAAGAAACCTATGACCGGGTGGCAAAGGCATTATCGGATGTTGAATCAAAAGCCAAGCGAAAAAAATGGCATGAAAAATTTGTTTGGGCACTACAGAATGGTGCGATCCCAGCTGGACGAATTATCTCTAACGCCGGTGCTCAGGCATACAAACCTGCTACATCAACTATTAACTGTACTGTATCAGGCATTGTTCCTGATTCTATGTCAGGCATCCTAGAGCGTAATTTAGAGGCTGGTCTTACTCTAAAAGCAGGCTGTGGTATTGGTTATGAATTTTCAACGCTTCGTCCAAAAGGTGCCTACGTTTCAGGTGCTGGCGCCTATACATCTGGTCCGCTTTCGTTTATGGATATTTACGATAAGATGTGTTTCACCGTATCCTCGGCGGGTGGCCGAAGAGGCGCGCAAATGGCAACCTTTGATGTCAGCCATCCAGACGTTTTCGACTTTGTAAAAGCTAAACGTGAAGACGGTCGCCTACGTCAATTTAATCTATCTCTGCTTATTACCGAGGAATTTATTGAAGCTGTGCGTAAAGATGATTCATGGAACCTGACTTTCCCAGTAAGTGCCAAAGAAGTAGATGAGGGCCTAAACTTAGAGGGGGATGACATTGTATGGAAACCTTTCCCAACCACTGACGGCTATGTCACCAACGATCAGGGGCTCGTGGCCTGCAGAATTTATGAAACAATTCGCGCTCAGAAGCTATGGAATGCAATTATGTCATCAACCTATGACTTTGCAGAACCCGGCTTTATTCTAATCGACCAGGTTAATAAAAAAAATAACAACTGGTATTGTGAAGATATTCGCGCCACTAACCCTTGCGGCGAACAACCGCTTCCACCCTATGGTAGCTGCCTACTAGGTTCGGTTAACCTCACTAAGTTTGTACGTGACCCCTTTACCTCAGAAGCCTCATTCGACTGGGAGCAATATGCTGAAGTGGTCAAAGTCTTTACTCGTATGCTTGATAACGTGGTTGAAATTAACGGGCTACCACTTGAGGGTCAAAGAGACGAAATTCAATACAAGCGTCGTCACGGCATGGGCTTCTTGGGTCTTGGTTCAGCCATCACCATGCTATGCATGAAGTACGGTGACAAAAATTCCGTAGAATTTACCGAAAAAGTATCACGTGAAATGGCTATTGCAGGACTAGAATCTGGTCTTGATCTGGCTAGAGAAAAAGGCCCCGCGCCCATCATGGAAGATGATTTCGAAATAACCGCCAACATGATCTTTAAGCAGCCTGAACTTGCTAAAGATGGCATCAAAGTCGGCGATAAAATTAAAGGCAAAGTATTGATGGGCAAATACAGCCGCTACATGCAAGACATTGCAAGTGTTGCGCCTGAGCTTGCTAATTCAATTATTGAAGAAGGCTGTCGCTTCAGCCACCACAGCTCAATTGCACCCACAGGCACCATCTCCCTATCCTTAGCCAACAATGTTAGTAATGGTATTGAGCCAAGCTTTGCTCATCACTACTCAAGAAACGTGATCAGAGAAGGTAAAAAATCTAAAGAGAAGGTTGATGTTTTCTCCTTTGAGCTTCTAGCTTATCGCACATTGATAAATGATAAAGCCATGCCATTTGGCACAACTGAAGAAGAAGCCTTACCAGACTACTTTGTGAGTTCAGAAACAATTGAGCCAAAAGCCCACGTGGATATTCAGGCAGCTTCACAAAAATGGATTGATTCATCTATTTCAAAAACCATTAATGTGCCTACAGAATGTGACTATGAAGATTTTAAAGATATCTATCTCTACGCCGCAGAAAAGGGGCTAAAAGGCTGTACCACGTTCCGCTTCAATCCAGAAGCCTTCCAAGGTGTACTGGTTAAAGAAAGCGATCTTGAAAATACCGTTTACAGCTTTACTTTAGAAGATGGCTCAACGGTAGAGTACAAAGGAAATGAAGAAATTGAATATGATGGCGAAACTCACACAGCCGCCAACCTATTCGACGCATTAAAAGAAGGTTACTACGGTAAGTTCTAAACACTGCGTAGAACCCAAAGGACATATAAGAGGAATAAAATGAGCAAGAAAATTAATCAAAAAATTGTTGGCTATAAAGTAGTCAATGACGAGCCTGCAGTAGAAGAAGTCAGTGCTGCAGAACAGGAAAGCAATATTATTCAGATGCACGAGAAAGTTTCGCGCCCTGAATCATTGGCTGGTAGCACCTACAAAATTAAAACTCCGCTTTCAGACCATGCGTTGTACCTAACTATTAATGATATTGTGTTAAATGAAGGCACTGATCACGAGTTACGTCGACCCTTTGAAGTATTTATTAATTCAAAGAACATGGATCATTTCCAGTGGATTGTTGCACTTACTCGCGTAGTTTCAGCAGTATTCCGCAAAGGTGGGGACTGCACATTCCTAGTAGAAGAGCTTAAAGCCGTTTTCGATCCACAGGGCGGTTACTTCAAGCCAGGCGGCAAATTTATGCCATCTCTGGTTGCTGAAATTGGCTGGGCGATCGAAGATCACCTACAAAAAATTGGCATGCTGAAAAAACCAGAGATTCCTGAGCACCAACAAAAAATTATGGATGAAAAGCGTGCCGAATTTGAAGGAGCTACCACAGCCAAGGAAGAGCCTAGCGACTTTCCCGCTAACGCAGAAGTCTGTAAGAAATGTAGTGTCAAGGCGGTTATCCTGATGGATGGCTGTATGACCTGCCTAAACTGCGGCGATTCAAAGTGCGGTTAACAACCAATCTTTAAACAAAAAAAGCGGCTATTTAGCCGCTTTTTTTTCGCACTAATATTTATTAGGCATTAACCTAGTCCATAGGGCACAATATCCAAAAAATAACCATCCAAAAATTATTTATGGAAACGCCAAAAAACAAATACAAAACTGGTCAAATTCGAACCGATAACCTAGCGAAAATCATCGCCATTGCAGAAATGGAATTTGCCGAGTACGGCTATAAAGGCGCATCCATTATGAATATCGCTAAACGCGCCAATATGCCGCGCGCCAATGTACATTATTACTTCAAAAGTAAGCTAGAACTCTACAAAAAAGTACTTACCGATATCTTACAGCTCTGGAATGAAGCCTTTAACCAAATCACCCCCGAAGATGATCCTGCTGATGCCATAGGTGCCTATATTAAAGCTAAGGTCATGTACTCAAAAACCAACCCCTTGGCATCTAAAATATTTGCCAATGAAATTATCCATGGCGCCCCAAGAATCAATGAGTATCTAAATAGTGATTTTCGCGAATGGCTTAGATCAAAATCTGCTGTGATCGAACACTGGATTAAACAAGGGAAAATGGATCCCGTGGATCCTCTATTTCTTATTATGCTAATTTGGAGTGCAACCCAACATTACGCCGACTGTTCAACACAGGTAAATGCTGTTCTTGATAAAGAGGAATTAACCAATCAAGACTTTGAGGATATAGCTAACAACCTCACTCATATTATTCTAAAGGGCTGTGGCATTCAGGTAAAATCACCGCTAATTACCTGAGTAAATAACAAACCAATCACCAATAACCTCAATTGTTAAAAAAAGAAACCCACATCAAACTGCGTTGATGTGGGTATCGACTTGCTGAAACATACTAAGATTGTTTTCTTAAACACTTTAATTTAAAAAATAATTTAATTAAAAGTTCCAAACAGTTTGTAATTGC
>JAYOSY010000021.1:489-13039 GCA_038139495.1 Porticoccaceae bacterium | reverse complement strand
TTGCAAAAATACAGTAAAGCACTGCTAACAGCACAACAGGATCAGTTTGAATTATCTTCTGTGCTTGAAGAATCGAGACGAGTTGTCCTTCCTGGAAGTACTGTATTTATTATTAGCGACTTCTATGATCTAAATAAGCAATGTGAACCTCATTTATTCGCCTTGGCTAAACATTGCAATGTGAATTTTTGTCAGGTGTATGACAACCTTGAGCGACAGCTGCCAGAGCCTGCACTTTATGCCGTTAGTAATGGTGAAAAGCAGGCCATGTTAGATACTAGCAATCAAAATTTACGGGATAATTTTGCTAATCGCTATACTCAACGCGAAGACTATTTGCGCAAACTCAGCGAGCAGCTTCATGCAGGTTTGCTTAGCTTTGATGCCGCCAATCCGGTTATGCGTACGCTGGCGAAGGCCTATGGTAAACGTCGAAATAACCCCAAAAGACATAATTAGGACTCTACCGTGAATCCCAGCGATCCGCTTGCGCAGCTAAGAGATATTCATTTACCCGAGGCAGTTTCTTGGTGGCCCTTGGCGCCTGGATGGTGGATATTGGGTGCTCTGTTGGTTGCTGGTTTGGCTTATACGGGTCATTATTTTTGGCAACGTTATCATGCTTTTACTTATCGGCGACAGGCTTTACGTCAAATCAAACAATTACCTAATAACAGTCAACATCAACGAATCACTGCTTTGTTTGCGCTTCTTAAACGTGTGGCGGTTAGCGCCTATCCAGAGCTTAATTTAAGTAGCCTTAATCAAGCTGAGTTTATTGATTTTTTAAAGCAAACCACCCCAAAAGCAGGTTTTAATCAGTTGCCGGCTGACTGGGAAACATTATTTTATGCCAGTAACGCTGAGGTTCCAGTTGAGCTAGTTGATCAATTATTACTCTCCGGCAGCCGATGGATTAAGCGTCATCCTCTGTCTAAAAATCTCGGGGATACTTCTCATGTTTAGTCTGTTATGGCCATGGGTATTTATTCTGATACCAATACCTATCGTCTACAGGTATTGGCGCAAGCCTATTCAACTGAAAATAAGCGCTATACGTGCGCCAAGCCTGCATGCAATCGCACAGTCTGAGTCATCTAATGCAATTGGCTCGCGCTGGATTCAGCAGCTATTAAAACTCTTACTCTGGCTCAGTTGGCTGTGTGTTCTCCTTGCGCTATCTAGACCCATTTGGGTAGGTGATCCTGTGGCGCTCCCTATCAATGGCAGAGATTTATTACTGGCTGTGGATATATCGCCCAGTATGAGACAGCGGGATATGCGAATAGGCGGACAAACAATGAATCGCCTTATGGCAGTTAAAGCAGTGGTCGGTGATTTTGTCGAAAAACGTGAGGGGGATCGCTTAGGTCTAGTACTGTTTGGTGAGCAGGCCTATCTGCAGACACCGCTCACCTTTGATAGAAAGACCCTTCAGACACTGTTATACGAGGCGCAACTGGGCTTTGCTGGCAGCAATGGAACCGCTATTGGCGATGCTATTGGTCTAGCGGTAAAACGCTTACAGGATAGACCTGAAAACCATCGAGTGGTTATTTTATTGACTGACGGCGCCAATAATGCAGGGGCACTAGATCCTTTAAAAGCGGCACAGTTGGCTCAACGTGCTGGCGTAAAAATCTATACCATTGGTGTGGGTGCTCGTGGTGGTAGTGGCTTCGATGAAAAAACACTGGCTACTATTGCAACCACCACCGGTGGTCAGTTCTTTAGAGCGCGAAACCCTCAAGAACTCACAGCTATTTACCAAGAACTTAATCGACTGGAACCTGTGGATCAGGAGGCGGAAATGATTCGCCCAGTTGCATCGCTTTTTCATTGGCCACTGGGCACAGCTTTTATCGCGACATTGTTGATTGCTTTGGTTCGCAAACGAGGTGGTGCTAATGATTGAGCAGTTAATGAGTGATTTCCACTTTATTCGCCCGCTATGGTTACTGGGGGTTATCCCTGCAGCACTTTGCTTGTTGATGATTAACAAACTGGCTCATCAGGCAGGCAACTGGAGTAAAGTAATTAGCGCTGAATTATTACCTTTTTTAATGCAATCAGATGCTCAGGATGATAATCGTCTAACTCGAAGTTTTATGATGGGTACCGCGGGCTGTTGGTTATTGTTTTGTTTGGCATTGGCTGGCCCGAGTTGGAATCAACTGCCGCAACCGGTGCATAAAGAGGATTCGGCTCTTGTGCTAATACTTGATTTATCTCCTTCAATGTTAGCTGAGGATGTGACACCCAGCCGTTTGATTAAAGCCAGATATAAGATGATTGATATTCTTAAGTCTCGCCAACAGGGCTTTACCGGACTGGTGGTGTATGGCGGCGAAGCATTTACTGTTTCTCCATTAACGGAAGATGGCAATACGATTATTAGCCTAGTACCAACACTTCATCCTGCCTTATTACCCGTTTATGGTAGTAATACCGAGGATGGTATTGATTCAGCAATTGACCTCATTAAAAATGCGGGTTATCAGCAAGCAGATATTCTATTAATTACCGATGGTGTTAGTAGAGCGGCCTTTAGGGATATTTCCTCACAGCTTAATAGTCGCAACATACGCTTGCATATCTTGGGTATAGGCACCTCAGAAGGCGCCCCTATTCCGATGGGTAATGGAGGCTTTGTCAAAGACAAGAATGGCAGTATTTTACTGCCCAAATTAGATAGTAACGCACTTCGACAGCTGGCTGATTTAGGTGGGGGTAAGTTCGCTACACTGTCCACTGATGATTCAGATATCAACCATCTGTTACAGGCGATTGCTAGTGATTTCACGGATACAAAAGAAGTGAGTGATCAGACCTTTGATATTTGGGAAGATTATGGCTATTGGTTGATTTTACTCCTACTACCTCTAATGTTAGCTAGCTTTCGCAAGGGTGTGGTGTTTGTGGTTATTCTGACCCCTACCCTACTAAATTCACCGCCAATCGAGGCCTCTATCTGGCAAGATCTTTGGCTTACGGATGATCAGCAAGGCTATAAAGCATTACAGCAAGGTGATACTGAGGCGGCTCAAGGTCTATTTAAAAACCCTCAATGGCAAGCCAGCGCTGCCTATAAAAACCAAGACTATAAAGCTGCCGTGGAGTATTACAGTCAGGGAGAAAGTGCTGATGACAATTACAATCTAGGAAATGCTTTAGCACGAGCTGGCGATCTGGATGGCGCCATTAAGGCCTATGATCAAGCACTGACTATTGAACCCGACATGGATGATGCCATTGCTAACCGACAACTCGTGGAGCAACTTAAACAGCAACAGCAGAATCAAGATCAAAATGGCGATCCACAGGAACAGGATGGCGATTCACAGGATCAGGACCAACAACAGAGCCAGTCACAGCAGCAGTCTCAGGAAGAACAGCAGCAATCTGAGAATGAACAGCAGCAAAATACTGGCGAAGAAGACGACAGTTCTAAGCAGGAACAGGGAGAACAATCCAAGACGGATATTGACGAAAAGCAATCTGAGGAAAAGCAATCTAAAGAAGAGCAATCTAAAGAAGAGCAATCTAAAGAAGAGGAATCTATACAGCAATCAGAAGAAGACTCGCTCAAGGAACAACAGCAAATGGAGCTTCAGCAGTGGTTGCGCAGAGTCCCTGATGACCCAGGTGGCTTATTAAAACAAAAATTTCGCTATCAATCCCAGCAACGAGCGTCGGAACAGCGAAACCCACCACCACCTAATCAGCAAGAGCGTTGGTAGATGAATAGAATATTTAAAAACAGCACAATCATTTTATTGCTTTTAGTGGCAATCCCCAGCTGGGCTTCGTTAAGCTCGACCGTAGATCGCACCCAAATAGAAACCAATGAACCCCTTCAGCTCACAGTCCGTTACTCGGGGAAATCCCCCTCAGGGGAACCTGACTTTAGCGCTATTGAGAAAGACTTCTCTATCGCTTCTAATAGCAAACAACAGCAGTATTCTTGGGTCAATGGTGAGTCAACCTCCTACACTGACTGGAAACTTTTATTAATCCCTAAGCGGCAGGGAAAACTAACAATACCCGCATTAAACTTTATGGGTAGTCGCAGTCAGGCAGTTGCTGTTAATGTACGCCCTGCCGACCCCAGTAACAGTGCTACCAGTGGTCAGCCAGTATTTATTGAAACCACAGTAGATAAAGACTCAGCCTATATTCAAGAACAGGTTATCCTTACCCATCGCTTACATTATTCAGTGCCTCTGCAGGATATATCAATCTCTGAATTTGAAATTCCCGATGCAATTATTCAGCAGATTTCGGAAGAACGATTTAATAAGCGAATTAACGGCAAAAATTACTCGATTATTGAAATTAAGTTTGCCCTATTCGGCCAGTCGGTTGGCAGACTAAAAATTCCTAGTCAGCAATTTTCAGCCTTTGAGACTAGCAACTCTGGGTTTGGTGGTTTTTTCTCGCGGGGCAATCGTGTTATTCGGCTTACTGAAGAAAAAACAGTGGCTATCTCAGCCATACCGGCTCACCTGAGTGCGAGCCAGTGGATGCCCAGTAGTCAGGTTAAGATAGAGCAGTCATGGAGTGAAAACTCGGGGACATTAACCGCGGGAGAACCCATTACCAGAACCATAAAAATTAGTGCATTGGGGTTAACTGCTGCACAGATTCAACCTCTGCCAGACCTAGAAAATTCAGAGCTTAAACTGTACCCAGATCAACCCACATTGGAAGATAAACAAACTAATCGGGGTATACTGGGTGAACGCACTGAAAGCCTAGCTATAGTTCCTAATCAAGCCGGTCAAATCAGTATTCCTGCCATTGAAATTGAGTGGTGGGATACAGTCAATAATCGTATGCAAACCAGTCGCCTGCCCGAAAAAACCTTTAATGTGATTGCGAGCAATAAGGTTAATCAAGTTAATGCAACACAGCCTGCTGTTAGCCAACCTGTAGTGATGGACACTGAGACTCATCATTCTGAAATACCGGCTATTACGCGCTGGTCACTGGGTTTAAATGCTTTGCTAATCGCTCTTTTAGTTGGGCTATTTTATTGGCGAAAAACACCAACAGCAGTTAAGCCCACAAAATCCCCTAAAGCTGTCATTACCGCTAAACAGCAACTTAAAAAGATTGAAAAGCTCGCTGCAAAAAATAAGCTAGCCGAGATGCGCGATAGTATTTTACATTGGGGTGCTGAGGTATTCCCGCAACAGCCGCCCCGCTCTTTAAATCAGTTAGCCGATTTAATGGGCAACCCAGAATTAAAACAGCAGTTTAGGCAGTTGGACCAGAGCCTATTTAAGGCGGATAGTGACACAGACTTTGAGGTAGAAAGTAACCGAATGATTAAAGCGCTTAAGCAGTTTGTACCTGTGAAAACCACAAACCACTCAGCACGAAAAGAATTAAAGCCGCTCTATCCAAAATAAAGCGGCTAACTTCTAGTGGCCTCTTTAGCCTAAAGCGACTTAGTTACTATCTCCTGAATATCCTTAACCAATCCCTGATGGTCGGCTATTTGCTGTAAGGCATCCCGCATCAGTTGGCGATTGGGCTCGGGTAGCTTTTTCCATCGGGTTAGCGGGGTTACCAGTCGCGCCGCCACCTGCGGATTAAGCGCATTAAGTGCAATAATCTGCTGCTGTAAAAAACCATAGCCTGAACCATCGGCATTATGGAAATTAATCGGGTTGGCGCTACAGAATGCACCCAATAGACTTCGGGCCTTATTGGGGTTATTAATATTAAATGCCGAGTGGTCCATTAGCGCTTTTACTCTATCCAAACCGTTTGTTATCTTGCACGTGGCCTGTACCTGTAACCATAGATTCATAGCAAGGGTTTCATCGGCGTATTCTTTCTCAAAGGATTTTAACGCTTGAACAGCATAGTTTTGTGCCATTTCACAATTAACTAGGGCGCTGAGTGCAGCGGCCTTATCAGTCATATTGCTAGCATCATTAAACTGCTGCCAAGCCAGTTCTGACCCGATACCTTCAACATTCATCAGATAACCCAATGTACAATTACGCAGTGCCCGTCGACCTATTTGGTCGGCCTGCGGCGCATAGGCTTGGGTTTCGGTTAAACGCTGATAGGTGGAAACCAGTTTATTCTTTAGAGCAGTGGCTATTGATTGACGGGCAAATTCACGGGCGCGGTGAATAGCCTCTACATAAATGGTTTCTGCCTGCTCATGAAGCTGTGCTTCACTGGGTAATTGCAGCATTAAATTAACCATGGCTGGGTCAAGACTGTGGTCACTGAGTACATCGCCGAGAACCGCAATTAACTGCTGATCCATCACCATCTCGCGCTCGGCTATAGCGTCTTCAATAAGTGTATTAAGCACCATAAGGCTCAATTTCTGCCCTGCATCCCAACGATTGAAGCCATCGGAATCATTCGCCATCAAATGGGCTAATTCATTACTACTGTAATCGTAATTAAGTCTTATGGGCGCTGAAAAACCACGCAGTAATGATGGTACTGGTGGCTGGTGAATATTTTCGAACACCAATGTTTGACGGGTTTCATAAAGCGAGAAAACCATACATTGGTCGCCCTGAGCGTTAAGGGGTAGATCTTGCCCGTCAGCACCTACCAATCCAAATTTAATGGGAATCACAAAGGGCTTTTTATGGCTTTGCCCCGGCGTTGCAGGGCAACTTTGCTCAAAGGTAAGGCTGTAAGTTTTATCATCAGCATCATAGTTGCTAGTCACATCAACCACTGGGGTTCCTGATTGCTTATACCAACGACGGAATTGCTGAAGATCCAGACCACCCACTTCTTCCATAGCACCGACAAATTCTTCGATAGTTACCGCCTGACCATCGTGGCGCGAGAAATAAAGATCACTGCCCTGCCTAAATTTTTCATCGCCTAACAGGCTGTGAATCATACCCACCACTTCAGCGCCTTTTTCATACACAGTTAGGGTATAAAAGTTATTGATTTCCATATAGGCATCAGGCTGGACTGGGTGAGACATAGGGCCTGCATCTTCGGCAAACTGGTGGGTACGAAGATAAACCACATCTTCAATTCGCTTAACCACCGGTGAATTCATATCAGCAGAAAACTGTGAGTCTCGGTAGACGGTAAAGCCCTCTTTGAGGCTTAACTGAAACCAGTCTCTACAGGTCACTCGATTGCCTGACCAGTTATGGAAATATTCATGGGCAACAATGGCCTCTACGCGCTGGAATGCAACATCTGTGGTGGTTTTAGGGTTGGCTAATACGGCTGAAGTATTAAAGATATTGAGCCCTTTGTTTTCCATCGCGCCCATATTGAAATCATCCACCGCAACAATCATAAAGCGATTGAGATCATATTCACGACCATAGGTTTGTTCGTCCCAACGCATAGAATTTTTTAACGACAGCATGGCGTGATCGCATTTATTGAGATCTTTTTCTTCTACATAAATCTGCAACAAAATTTCTCGGTTGGTACAGGTAGTAAAGCTATCTTCAACCACAGTCAGATCGCCGGCTACCAGCGCAAAGAGATAAGCGGGCTTTTTAAAGGGATCATGCCAAAGAGCATAATGCCGACCCTGGTCTAAATCACCCTGCTCTACCGCATTACCATTGGATAGCAACACGGGGAATTGATTTTTATCTGCAATGATTTTGGTCGTAAACTCCGACATCACATCGGGGCGGTCGAGATAGAAGGTGATATTTCTGAAACCCTCAGCCTCACACTGGGTGCAATACATGGTGCGAGATTTATAAAGCCCCATCATGGTGGTATTTAAATGAGGTTTAATGAGCACCTCCACTTCAATCACAGCAGCATCTGCAATCTGCTTGATAACAAGTCCTTCTTGCGTGCGTTCATAGCGATCATTGGCTAATACAACACCGTCCAAGGCTACCTGCTGTAAATCCAGCTCTGAACCACCGTGAAGAAATAAATCAGACTGCGTCGACTGACTGTCTGGATTACGCCTGACATGAAGCATACTACTGACCTTACAGTCATTTTCATTGAGCTCAAAAACCAATTTGGTCTTTTCAATAAGGTATTCAGGAACCTGATAGTCTTTCAAATAGATGGTTTGTGGAGTTGCGTCTTTCACAGTTATTGCGCCTTAGTTATGCGGAAAATTGCACATTATATGCGGTGAATTTTCTAATATTGATGACGCCGGTATCTAGAATTAAATACTGGCCTTTAATACCTTTAAGAACACCCTCTACTACAGGCTGTTTGTCCAAGTTTAAGCTTTTAACTTTTTCAGGAAATTCCAGCACGGGAAAATTAATTTCCATTATGTGCTGATGATAAAGACGCTGGATCGCTAACAAGCCAAATTTTTGTTCAATGGCGCTTAAACCCGATTCTGACTGGGCAATTATTGAGTCCCTAATCTCCTCTAAATCAACTGCGTCTGAATTACCCTTAAGCATTTTCTGCCAATGGGTTCTATCGGCTATATGCTCGCGTAGGCAGTCCTCTATTAATCCCGCTTGATAACGGGACTTAACCCGAAATATCGGCATTGCCTGAGTCGCGCCCTGATCTATCCAACGAGTCGGCACTTGCGATCCGCGAGTAATACCCACCTTTACACCGGAGCTATTGGCTAAATACACATAATGATCGGTAAAACAGTATTCTTCACCCCAACTCGGATCGCGACAGGTACCCTGCTCATAGTGGCATTTTTCAGGGCTCATAATACAGGTGTCACACTGAGGTAGTTTGGTAAAACAGGGATAACAGTAGCCTTGGCTAAAGCTTTTTTTAGAGCGTCTTCCGCAGTGAGTACAGTGGATATCTCCCAAATATTCTAGGCGGATCTGTTTGCCCAATAGGGCATTAAGCGGTTCACGATGATCATCTAGAGGTAAGAAATACTGCACCTGCTGATCAAGCTCAACCTGCATTTTTGCCAAATGACCTGATACGGAAACAGACATTAGTGATCCCATTTTATCGGTTTAGGCTGATCTTCTGGCGCACAAGCAGACTCTTTGGGTGGAACATAACCGGTTCTCTCAGTTTTCGGGTTGCGCTGATCGAAGGCAATAATAGCCTGCATACAGAGAGATTTTTGATCTTCAGTTAAAGCTCGACCATCGGGCCACTTGCCAATCTCTACCGCTTTTTGTAGTTTTTGATAAATTTCTGGGGTAATACTATCCAGTAACTGTTTTAAATCCATAATGATTCGCTTTTATGTTTCAACCTGTTTTGGTTTTGCCGATTAAAGCAAATACTAGCCCAATTAATAAGCCAACAATCAGACCGCCGAGGTGCGCCGCATTGGCAACCCCTATACCCACCGCGATCTCTAAAATACCTGTCATACAAAGCACCAACCAGCCCACCATTAAGCCCATAAGCCCTGAGGGTAATGGAGCATAGTTATAGGGCGCTATTTTATTTTTAATCCAAATATAACCTAGCAAGGCATAAATAACCCCAGATAGCCCGCCAAAATAAATAGAGCCAGACCAGTAGTACTGAGCCATATTTGAACAAACCCCAGTTATAAGCACCAATATTAAAAGATGCAATGAGCCTTCTAATAATTCAATTCTTGCACCCAAAATGCCTAACCAAAGACAGTTAAATACCAAGTGTAGCAACCCAAAATGTAAAAAAATCGGGGTAAGTAAACGATAATATTGACCTTTTTCTGGATCTGAAAAGAAAAATAGCGCTGTTAATGATGGACTATATTCAGTAACAGTTGCGCCTATTATTGAGGCAAGCATCAATAGCGCAACTACTGGGTTAGCTGTTATACCTGAGCCCCAACTGCTTTTATTCCAAAGGTTCATAGTTGTTTAATTTCCTGGATAGTCCAGCGGTAACAATTATCTTTCTTTTTTTACGCCCAAACGACTACCCCAGCCTAACTTAGACCGCGATACCTTATAAAAATTATTATCTTTAGGGTGAATCAGCGAAATAATATGCTGATGTTTTTTAATTCGGATGGTATCTCCGGGCTCAGTGATTAAGTCATCTTGACCATCACAGGTCACTGAAGGATGCAACTCATGCTTTGAATTCACTCTAATCTCAATTTCAGAGTCACCATGAAGAACTATAGGCCGACTACTCAGTGTATGGGGGTTTAGAGGCACGCAAACTAGAGCATCAATTTCTGGGCAAATAAGCGGCCCACCTGCGGATAATGCATAGGCGGTGGACCCTGTTGGCGTTGCCACAATTAGACCATCAGAGCGCTGACTGTAAACAAACTCTCCATCGACATAGAGCTCAAACTCCATCATACGAACAGACATACCGGGGTGCAGGACAATATCGTTTAAGGCTGTGCCACTACCAATCTCTTCTCCATTTCGAGTAATACTGGTACTCAGCATAAAGCGCTCGGTTTGCTTAAACTCTCCCGCTAATACTGGACCAACACGAGATTCTATTTCATCAGGCGTAATATCAGTTAAGAAGCCCAGTCGACCCAAATTTATTCCTAACAAAGGCACATTACTAGAGGCAATTTTCCGGCAGGCACTCAGAATACTGCCATCACCACCAATTACGACAACAAGATCAATCGATTCTAGGAATTCGTTAATGCCCAGAGATTTTTCTACTTGCCAGCCCACAAGCTGTGCAGTTTTCTGCTCATAGATAACATCGCGCCCCTGAGCTTGCAGAAACGATTCAAGCTTTTGAATAGACTGCTTTACTTCCTCAGCATCTATACTGCTAAGCAATCCAATTCGCTGAAAATAATCCATAATCTTTAGAAACCAATAACAAAACACTAATTATACAGAGTAGCGCCAACTGACGCATAACCCTGCAATAAAATTTCCTGTAAGAATAGTAACAAGGTGAGCGATTGGATTGAAAGAAAAAAGATTAACTAGACCAGAGGTTTTTTTCGACGATGATAGAGCGTTAAAAGCATCAACATAAGGAAAAGGGAAATATCAGAGCGACCATTGGCAGCTGTGGTACAGCCCCCACTGGGTCTGTAGATAACGTTTAATTTTTGATGCTCGAGTTTAGCGCTGCCATACTGATTAGATAGTTCGACCTGAATATAACCAAAACTTATTTGTCTACCCGATGAGATCAATGCCTCGAAGTGACCCTGTTTTGTTTGCTTAAATTCATGAATCTTTACGTCCGCACAAAAAGTACACCATGCATTTAACTCAACTGTTTTTAGGAGCTCACCAATAACAGATTTTGCTTCAACAGTTAAAACTGCGGTATTTCCTCCCGTGTAAATAACTGATTGACTTAGCTTTAATTTACTATGTTTTGAGGATGGCGCACCATCCTGTGTATCTTCACTAGCCTCAACAGGATGATAGCTATCTTCTTCCACTGGCTTGATAGGGTCTTGCGCCACAAGATTTTCATCATCATTAGAAACACTATTATTTGATTCAGTTGGTTTTATGTATTCAGCTATACCTGCTGGGTCGGTAACAATGCCATCAACTTTACCATCTGCATCATTAGGTCCACCATCTTCAATATAGATCTGCATACAATTATTACCAGACTGTAAACCATAATCATAAAGCCTACTGGCAGGTTCTGGGCATGCGCCATCAATGGCTTTAGCACTAAATAATGTGTTGTTTGCATTCTCAATAAAATTTTGCCAGCCAATTTCACTACCCATATATTTTCTAAAAATCTGACCCTCTTCTATAGCTAATGATATCGGAATAACTAAGTAATATGACCGGCCAGGTATTGCGCCCGAGATGGTAAAATCATATAGTCCAAAGGGGTAGATGTAAGACTCGTCCTTAATACCCTCTGATAACTGCAATTGGCGCTGGGAAACAAGCTGAATAAGCTTTTCTTTACTGACTAATGTAGAGTTTTTAGCATTAGCAAATGCCATTTCACCGAGCACTAATTGAGTTCCCTCAGGAGACTGTAATAATCTATTTGAATCCTCACCTATTGGCGCTAAGTTTGGTTCAGCAATATTATCCATGTAATCAACGATGCCATCATTATCAGAGTCGTCATAACCCTCATCAGCATCAGAGACACCGTCACCATCACTATCCATTTCGGTAGACAAATCAGGCGCAGCTTCCATTAGTCTTAGATCGATTTTCACCTCCGTTGTGGCAACAATATCGGCGCTATCCGTTACCTTAGCTACAATGGAAAATACACCAGGTTTTAATTGACTGGGATCAATAACTAAAATTTTCTTATGATCCTGTGTTGTTTCAGATACCACAGCTGAAGTTTGCTGCGACTCAAGCTGCCAATCAAAACTATGAGAATCCTCAGGATTGGGGTCAGAAACCTCAGCAGTGATAGTAACCGCACCCTTATCCGCAGCAATAACCCGACCCAGATTATCCCCTTGCTCTACGATTACTGAAATCCTGGGTGGCAAATTACCATCAATAATTGAAATTGTCCGCTGTGTTACTGAGCCCAAAACTGCATTTGTAGCACTTTCAAGCTTAATGTCTATGGTTTCATCATTTTCGGGTTCATCATCAACCATAATTTCAATACTAAATCTTGATTCTCTGCCGTTCTCAATAGTGATTTTGTTATCAGTTTGAGCAATCTCATAATC
>JAYOSY010000021.1:0-479 GCA_038139495.1 Porticoccaceae bacterium | reverse complement strand
TAAGGAATCTCTACGGGATAATCAGCCGCTTCACCACTCAATATGGCGGTAATCTGGACCTTTCAACCCTCGGCAATTTATGAGGATGGGGTTAAATTAACTAGGGGTAAAACTTTAACCACCTGCACTGCTTTTGATTGGTTTCCCTCACTATCCGAAACTGTCCATATAATCTCATGACGACCTGCAATAAAGGGGCCCGTAGAACTGGCAACGGGCTGTAATTGAATATTTGAACCATCGATAGCTGTAGCAATACCAATATCAACCGCCGTTAAACGACCTGTTGAAATAACCTCAATATCATTTGGAATGACTAACTGGGGCAGACCAGGGTTGGGATTAACTCGAGGGTCTGTATCGGCTGTAAATTCATCAAAATTCGAGACGCCATCGCCATCTGAATCGGTCGTTTTATCCCCTGAATTATAAATATCAAATCCATGCTTAAGCTCAAATGCGTCGGGCATACCATCAGC
>JAYOSY010000020.1:7844-13181 GCA_038139495.1 Porticoccaceae bacterium | reverse complement strand
TGTTAAAACGATACAAATGATGTTTGGTTTACATGCAAAAAAATTATTTTTTCAATCGTCGCCATAACAATCTCCGGTAATTTATAAGCTGGAATTGACCCCAATATTGTACCAAAAACGACGGCAAGTTACGAACAAAAAAACGCTATATGTTATTGTTTTTATTGGATTTATTTGCATATTAAACTTACTAAAACCTACACAAATGCACAAATACTTATAAAGGCTTATAAAGACCTACAAAGACATACAGAAACCTACAAAGACGTACTAGAATTTTAGGCGTTTACATCGAAGAATTTTTCGTAGAATTTTGCAATGTTGGCAATATTGATTTGCTAAGGCTGTATCTAAAAAAACAAAAAAATGAGACAGAATGTCCCACCAGTGTCCCATGGGATAATATGAAAATAAAAATGGATCACATCATCGGCGCTAAGCCTTTGATTTTAAATGGTGCCCGGGGCCGGACTTGAACCGGCACGGTGTTGCCACCGAGGGATTTTAAGTCCCTTGCGTCTACCAATTTCGCCACCCGGGCTTTGGAGGCGCTGGTCGGAATCGAACCGACGATGGCGGAGTTGCAGTCCACTGCATTACCACTTTGCTACAGCGCCACAAAAATGTGGACTTTTTAGAACAAGCTTTGACCAGGTAGGTAGTCAAAAGCAAGGAGCGCTATTCTAAGGCGTGACGACAATAAATCAACCGTTAAAATGGTCTTTTTTAATATGTCATAGCTTAACGACAAACAAACCTTATTAAATAGCACCTTAGTCTTTGTATTTATTGATCTTCAGTAGGCTCTGACTCAGAACTTTCATCACCGCGCATCTCGGGCCATGCCTGCTTAAGGTAGACCCACATAGACCATAATGCCAGTCCTGCAGAAGCATAGAGGCCCAAATAACCAATAATCGCTAAGGTTCCAAAGGCTTTACCGGCGAGCAATAAAAATACAATAGCCGCCATCTGTACCCAAGTTTTTACTTTCCCAATCATCGAAACAGCCACTTCTTCACGCAGAGCTCTTTCTGCCATCCATTCGCGCAACGCAGAAATAATCACCTCGCGGGCAATAATCACAACCGTTGGCAAAGCAAACCAAATAGTAGCGTTAGCCTGAAGCAACATAATCAGCGCAACAATAACAATCAACTTATCAGCAACAGGGTCTAAAAATGCACCAAAAGGCGTTTCAAGTTCCATCTTTCTTGCCAAATATCCATCCAGCCAATCAGTCAACGCAGCCAAACCAAAAATTGCCGCTGATGCAACATGACTCCAACCCCAAGGCAGATAGTAAAGAATAACAAAAACAGGAATCATACCAATGCGTAGCATGGTAAGTTGGTTGGGAAGGTTCCACATGATCAAAAGGTTCTCTTAATTAGGATCAAAAAAAAATTATACTCGACTAACTTACTCATTGTAGAGCGCACTGTAAATAGCTTCAGCAACCTTTTTACTGATATTGGGTACTTTTGCTAAATCAGCCACACTGGCCTTCTTAACTTCACCCATACCACCAAAATGTTTAAGCAGATCTCGGCGGCGTTTGGGCCCTACTCCTGGTATACCCTCAAGGGGTGATGTGCGACGTTTTTTATCCCGTCGCTGCTTATGCCCAGTAATAGCAAACCGGTGCGCCTCATCACGGATCTGTTGCAAAAGATGCAATGCTGCGGTTTGTGGTTTAGCAATCACTCGGTTATTTTGGTCGGCCAAAATTAACGTCTCCAAACCCGGCTTGCGAGTGGTACCTTTAGCAATACCCAACAACATTACTCCCACAACACCCAATTCATTTAGCACATCCTTTACCATACCCAGCTGACCCTTGCCGCCATCGATCACCAAAATATCAGGCAGCTTAGCCTCACCCTCTAGCAGACGCCTGTACCGACGGCGGATCGCCTGTGCCATGGCCGCATAATCATCGCCCTGTGTAATACCTTCAATATTAAACTTGCGATAATCGCTCTTAAGCGGGCCATTACTGTCAAATACCACACAGCTCGCCACGGTGGCCTCGCCACTGCTATGACTAATATCGAAACATTCTAAACGCTGAGGCATTTCATCCAACTCAAGAGTCTCTCGTAAAGACTCAAAACGCTGCTGCTGAGTCTTCTTAGAGGCCAACTTAGCGGACAAATTTTGTTCAGCGGTACGCACTGCCAATTCAAGCCATTTTGATCGCACCCCGCGCACCGAATGACGAATCTCAATACTACGACCTACCTGTTGCTTTATTGCCTCAGCAATAAGCTCCACATCGTTAACCTGATGACTCACCACAATTTCTTTGGGGATATCAGGACGCGATCCTCCTTCTAAATAAAGCAGTGGCAAAAAATCCCCCAACAGTTCATCAGGACTATTCACTAAACGTGATTTTGGATAATAGCTTCGACTCCCCAAAATACGCCCCTGCCTGATATAGAGGATATGCACACAAACCATGCCATCAATCACCGCCGCGGCCACCACATCAATTAAACCCTTGCCTTTTTCAATCACCTGCTGAGATTGAATCTGGCGTAGCGCAGCAATTTGATCGCGATGCTCCGCAGCCTTCTCAAAATTAAGTTCAGCGGACGCATTCTCCATATCAACTTCGAGATGCTTTAAGACTTTATCGGCCTTACCATTTAAATATAGACGGGTTTTATCTACATCCTTCGCGTACTCCTCGGCACTAACTAAGTTCACACAGGGCGCGGTACAACGCTTAATTTGATACTGCAAACAGGGTCGAGAGCGATTCTTAAAAAAAACATCCTCACACTGGCGCACCTTAAAAACTTTCTGCAAAAATCCCATGCTATCGCGCACCGCCTGTACACTCGGAAAAGGACCAAAATAACTGCCCTTGGCCTTTTTAGGCCCACGATGAAAGGCCAATCGCGGCCAGGTATCGCGATCAGATAAAAAGATATAGGGGTAGCTTTTATCGTCACGCATTAAAATATTAAACGGTGGACGATATTGCTTGATTAAATTATGCTCGAGAATCAGCGCTTCAGTTTCAGTTTCGGTAACCGTCACCTCAATATCTGCAATACGCTTGACCAAAGCTTGAGTCTTGAGAGTCAAACCCGACTTGCGAAAATAGCTGCTCACCCGATTCTTTAGTTTTTTTGCCTTGCCCACATACAGCACCGCACCCTCGCCATCCAACATTTGGTATATGCCCGGGCGCTGGGTAAGCGATTTTAAAAAAGTTTGAGAATCAAAAGTCATGCCCGATTGTAACGCTTTTTCAAACCAATTGGATCAAAGAAACGAGGTTATACAAATGCTAATCTTTAAATATGCTAGCATCAATTTGATTTACATTCGTAACTCAGGGTAAAGGCAGATAATGAAAAAACACTATATAAAAGCCCAGCAGCTTCTTGATGACTCATTCAAGCTGGCATGGCAAGTCTATGAAAGCGGCTATAGACCGAATTATATTGTAGGCGTTTGGCGAGGTGGTGCACCCATTGGTATCGCGGTACAAGAATTTCTCGATGTGCTAGGCGTAGAGTCTGACCATATTGCTATCCGCACTTCTTCCTATACAGGCATAGGTCAGCGTAGTAAAAGGGTCAAAGTCCATGGTCTCAGCTATATTATTCGTCAATTAGAATCTGAAGATTCATTGTTAATTGTTGATGATGTGCATGACACGGGCCTTTCCATTGAGCAGGCCATAGAAGACCTCACTAAAGCCTGCAAAAAAAACACCCCAGAAATTCGGGTTGCCACCCCCTACTTCAAACCCAAAAACAATAAAACAAACAACGTGCCCGACTACTACATTCACGAAACAAATGATTGGCTCGTCTTCCCACATGAACTACATGGCTTAAGTGCCAATGAAATTAGGCAACATAAACCCGAGCTAGCCGATTTGATAGAAAAAATGGCACCGATTATTGAAAACAAATAACTAAGCCTTGCAACTACCTTTTTAACCGTCTCAGGAATGGTTGCAGATGGTTTTTTAGATTGCGAACTACCACCGCAAGCAGATAGCAGCAAAGAGCTACCAAAAATTAATAAATAACTAACATTCTTAGAATTAAATATAAAAGTCATATTTGCCACTCCTTAGCATAAAAATATTCAGTTACTTAATATTACAGACCCTAAGAATCAGAAGTTATGGTAGAACTAGCCTACGTTTCCTTTAATAAAATAAGACAGATTCAAGATAAGGCAATGGCGAAGCCAAACAAAGACTAGCAGGCTTAGACCTCAGCACCTATAATTGCCCCCCATAATTGCATTTAAAGCAGAACCCAAGACCCTAATAAATAGAGCGCCCTAATGGATAAAACATTCGCCCCCCAAGCTATTGAAGATAAGTGGTATAAAACTTGGGAAGACAGTGGTTATTTTGCCCCCAGTGGTGAGGGTGATGCCTACAGCATTGTGATTCCTCCGCCGAATGTAACGGGCAGCCTGCATATTGGCCATGCGTTGCAACACAGCATTATGGATGCCCTAACCCGCTATCAGCGTATGCAGGGTAAGAATACCCTATGGCAGGTAGGTACTGATCATGCGGGTATTGCGACGCAGATGGTCGTGGAGCGCAAGTTGGCGGCGGAAAATCAACCCGGTAAGGATGCGTTGGGTCGCGAGAAATTTATTGAAAAAATCTGGGAGTGGAAGGCGCAGTCTGGCGGCACGATTACTCAGCAGATGCGTCGCTTGGGCAACTCGGTGGATTGGGAAACTGAGCGCTTTACCATGGACGAGGGTTTTTCTGGTGCGGTGCAAGAAGTATTTATCCGCCTGTATAATGAGGGTTTAATTTATCGCGGTAAGCGTTTGGTGAATTGGGACCCTAAGCTGAACACGGCTATTTCCGATTTAGAAGTTGAAAACCGCGAGACCAAGGGCAAGATGTGGCATCTGCGCTACCCGCTTGCCAATGGTGCAGTTACGGCGGATGCTAAGGATTATATTGTTGTGGCTACCACACGCCCCGAGACCATGCTGGGTGATACGGGTGTTGCGGTTAATCCCGAGGATCCTCGCTATAAGGATTTAATTGGCCAGTCTGTTGAATTGCCTTTGGTGGGTCGATTGATTCCAATTGTCGGCGATGAGCATGCGGATATGGATAAGGGCACGGGCTGTGTAAAAATCACCCCTGCCCATGATTTTAATGATTATGAGGTGGGTCAACGGCATAGTTTACCCATGGTGAATATCCTGACCTTTAAAGCAGATATTCGCAATACGGCAGAATGTGTTAATGCTGACGGTAGCCAAAATTCTGATATGGATGATAGCTTGCCGGAAAAATATCAGGGTATGGAGCGCTTTGCGGCGCGC
>JAYOSY010000020.1:0-7744 GCA_038139495.1 Porticoccaceae bacterium | reverse complement strand
TATGGATGATAGCTTGCCGGAAAAATATCAGGGTATGGAGCGCTTTGCGGCGCGCCGTGAGATTGTGGCTGATATGGATGCTTTAGGCTTATTGGTGTCTATTGAAGAAAATGATATGACGGTTCCCTATGGTGATCGCGGCGGCGTGGTGATTGAGCCAATGCTGACCAACCAATGGTATGTAGACGCTAAAAAACTGGCTGGCCCTGCGATTTCTGCGGTGGAAGATGGGCAAATTAAATTTGTGCCTCAGCAATATGAAAATATGTATTTTTCTTGGATGCGCAATATCCAAGACTGGTGTATTTCTCGTCAGCTTTGGTGGGGGCACCGCATCCCTGCTTGGTACGATGAGGCGGGCAATGCTTATGTGGGCAACAGTGAGGCTGAGGTTAGATCTGCGCACAATCTAGGTGATACGCCGCTAACCCAAGATAATGATGTGTTGGACACTTGGTTTTCTTCGGCGTTGTGGACCTTTGGCACACTGGGCTGGCCTGAGCAGACGGAACGCCTGAAGAATTTCCACCCTACCGATGTTCTTGTTACTGGTTTTGATATTATTTTCTTTTGGGTAGCACGGATGATTATGATGTCCATGCACCTAATTAAAGATGAGGATGGCAAGCCTCAAGTGCCTTTCCATACGGTCTATGTGACCGGCTTGATCCGCGATGAACAGGGTCAAAAAATGTCTAAATCTAAGGGCAATGTGTTGGATCCTCTAGATATGATTGATGGCATTGGTATTGATGATCTGGTGGAAAAACGCACCGGCAATATGATGCAGCCACAACAGGCGGAAAAAATTGCCAAACGCACCCGCAAAGAGTTTAAAGAGGGCATTGAGCCCCATGGCACAGATGCACTGCGCTTTACCCTGTGCGCCCTTGCCTCTACCGGTCGTGATATTAATTGGGATATGAAGCGCCTTGAGGGCTATCGCAATTTCTGTAATAAGATCTGGAATGCAGCGCGTTATGTGCTGATGAATGGTGAAGAACATAGCTGTGGCCAAAATGGCGAGGCTTACAAACTTAGTTTGGCCGATCGCTGGATTATTTCTAGCCTTCAACAGGCGGAAACTGAGGTCACTGAGGCGATAGAGAATTACCGCTTTGATTTGGCAGCACAGGCTCTGTATGACTTTGTCTGGAACGAATACTGTGACTGGTATCTGGAGCTATCTAAGCCGGTTCTTTGGGATGAGAATGCGGATCCAGAATTGCAGCTGGGCACGCGCAGAACCCTAGTCAGGGTATTAGAGACCATCTTGCGACTAAGCCACCCGATTATGCCGTTTATCACTGAGGAAATTTGGCACAGTATTGCACCACTGGCTGGTATTAAGCTTAAGTCCGGTGGCGATAGTATTATGCTTCAGTCCTTCCCAGTTGCTGATCAGTCATTGGTCGATCAACAGGCGATTAACGATATTGAATGGGTAAAACAGGTCATTGTTGGGGTACGTAATGTGCGTGGCGAGATGAATATCTCCCCTGCCACATCTCTTAATATTTATTTTGCTCGAGGCGATAGCGACGATCAACGCCGACTGGAAGAAAATCGACAGTATCTGTGTAAACTGGCTAAACTTGAATCAATTACTTGGTTAGATAACCCTGAGGACGCACCTCTTAGCGCGACGGCACTCGCCGGCGACTTGGAAATCTTGGTGCCTATGGCAGGTTTAATTGATGTGGATGCTGAACTTAAGCGGCTTTCAAAAGAAATTGAAAAGCTATCGGGCGATGTTCAGAAGCTATCTGGCAAATTGAGTAATGAGAAATTTGTGGCTAATGCGCCCGAAGAAGTTGTTACCAAAGAGCGCAACAAGCTTTCGGATATGCAGGGTGCACTTGAACAGTTAACCGCCAAACAGACTGCTATTGCTGAAATGGCCTAATTGTAAATGGCTCATACCCTCAATCCGCAGCAACAGGCAGCGTTAAACTATATTGATGGACCCCTGCTTGTACTTGCGGGCGCGGGCAGTGGCAAAACCAGTGTGATTACTGGCAAGATTGCCTATCTGATTGAACAATGTGGTATTCCTAGTCGCAATATCTATGCGGTGACCTTTACCAATAAAGCCGCACGGGAAATGAAAGATCGGGTGGGTAAACTTTTATCGGGTGCTGAATCAAAGGGACTATCCGTTTCTACCTTCCATAATCTGGGTCTTAATATTATTCGTCATGAAATCAAAAAGCTTGGCTTTAAGCCCGGCTTTTCTATTATGGATCAAGAAGACTGCCGCAATATTCTTAAAGAGCTTTTGGTTCGCCATTCTGATTTAGATGAAAAACTGATCGATAATATTCAATACACCATTTCTGATTGGAAAAACTCTCTTTTGCAGCCCGGGCAAGCCGTCAGTGCCGCTAATAGCACCGGTGAACAAACCATTGCTATGCTTTATGAACGCTACCAGCGCGCTTTACGTGCCTACAACGCGGTAGATTTTGATGATTTGATTATGATTCCGGTGTGCCTTTTTCGTGAACAGCCCGAGGTTTTAGCCAAGTGGCAACAGCGTATTCGCTATATGTTAGTGGATGAGTATCAGGATACTAATCTGGCCCAATATGAACTGGTGCGTAACATGGTCAAAGAAAAACAGGCACTTACTGTAGTAGGTGATGATGACCAGTCAATTTACGCTTGGCGTGGCGCACGGCCTGAAAATCTTATGCAGTTACAAGAAGACTTCCCCGCGCTTAAGGTAATTAAACTGGAGCAAAATTATCGCTCGACTGGGCGTATTTTGGCGGCAGCTAACCAGTTGATCGACAATAATCCACACCTAATTCAAAAAGCCCTGTGGAGTGAACTGGGCCCCGGTGATCCTCTGCGTTTTATTGTCAGCGACAATGAGGAACGCGAAGCGGAACGGGTGGTCAATGAAATTATTGATATGCGCCTTAAAAGACGCTGTAAATACAGTGATTTTGCCATTCTTTACCGTGGCAACTATCAGTCAAAGCTTGTTGAGCTAAAACTTCAAACGCAAAATATTCCTTATGATATTACCGGTGGCCAGTCGTTTTATGCAAAAACCGAAATTAAGGATATTATGGCCTATCTAAGGCTAATGATTAATTCGGATGATGATAATGCGCTTTTACGCATTATTAATACTCCCCGTCGCCAAATAGGGTCTACTACCCTGGAACGATTGGGCGAATATGCCAATAAACGGCAGGTTTCCCTATTAGCCGCCATTGATGAAGTTGGTCTTAGCGCCACTATTCCAAGCGCCAACTTACAGCGCTTACAGCAATTTAAGCGCTGGATCGAATCTGTACAAAAAAATATCTATGGCAATCAGCCTATAGCGGCTATCCGAGAGATGCTTGAGGATGTTGACTATCAAGACTGGTTGCGCCAAAACGCAAGCAATGAAGCCGCTGCCAATAAGCGCTGGGAAAATATCAATCTTTTGGTTAGCCAAATTGACTATGCCCTAAAAGACAGCGACAGCGATACTGTTACCGCCGATAAAAACCCCATAGACGCGGCTATTTCGAAAATTATTCTGCGCGATATTTTAGATCGCGAACAAGAAGAATCAGCCGATGATAAGGTGCAGATGCTAACCCTACATGCCGCTAAAGGATTGGAGTTTCTGCATGTTTTTCTTATTGGCATGGAAGAAGATATTCTGCCCCATCGCAATAGTATTGAGGGCGATCAAATCGAAGAGGAACGCCGTCTGGCCTATGTGGGTATCACCCGTGCCCAGCGCACTCTGACTATGACCAGTGCCGCCCAAAGAACGCAGTTTGGTGAAACTAGCGCCACTACCCCGAGTCGTTTTGTCGATGAATTACCCCAAGATGATCTGGTACGCATGGGCGGCAACAGCGAAGCCAGTGCCGAGCAAAATCAAACCGCAGGTGAAGAATCTCTGGATGCGCTTAAGTCGTTATTTTCTTAAAAATCAGCAAAATTATTTCCTATAATTAACAATTGATTGTTACCTTTCTATTTTTGTTTGAAGTTCATTACCGCAGTTAAAAAATAGTCGCTTGTTGTTTGAACAAGAAGTTAACAATAAGTTTATGGATGACTTGAAACATATATGGAGATAGGAATGCGATTATTAACTGTATTTGCTTTAATTTTTTTGTTGAGCGCTTGTGGTGGTAGCGAAAAAAAAGAAGATTTAAAACCATCGACCGATTGGGTTAAGGGTGAATATTCACCATCAAAAGATTTTGAAAATATTTGTATAAATCCTCGCACAAATAATCAATATCAAGATCTTCTAGGTAATTATCAAGACGAAAATAACTGGATACGTTCATGGAGTCATGAAACCTACCTTTGGTATAACGAACTACCAGATATTGACCCTGCTAGCATTAAGGATCCTATCGATTACTTTGACAAAATGAAAACCAGCGCCAAAACAACTAATGGATCCCTCAAAGATAGATTTCACTTCACAATGAATACTGAGGAATTTCAACTACTGGCAGAGACTGGAATATCGGTAGGCTATGGCGCTCGCGTAAAAAAAGACAGGAAAACTGGCAAAATTTATATCACCTACACTGAACCCAACACACCTGCACGAAATGCCAATATTAGCCGTGGGACTGAGATCGTTGCCGCAGACGGCATTTACTTCGATAGTAATATTTCTGACGAAGAGTTAAATATTTTTAACTTAGCACTTTTCCCTCAAGCTTCAAGAGAATCCCATAGTTTTACCCTAAGAAAGCCTAACTCTATTTTTAAAGAGAATATAATATTAACCAGTGCAGAGATCACAGAAATTCCAGTTCATCTTACTAAGACTTTTCCGGCTACTAATGGATTCAATATTGGCTACCTTGTGCTCAACAGCTTTAATATAAAAACCGCTGAAACTCAGCTGATCAATGCCGTTAATCAATTAAAAAGCGAACAAATTTCTGAGCTTATCCTAGATCTTAGATATAACGGTGGCGGTTATCTTGATATTTCAGGTGTTTTAGGCACAATGATTGCCGGCGACACGGCATATAGGCAGGTATTTGAAAATAGCATTTTCAATAACAAGCACAGCCAATTTCATCCAATTTTTAACGAATTAATTGAGCCATTTATGTTTCCAGAAACAACGCTTGGCTATTCCACTATAGCGGGTATCCCGCTCCCCAAATTAAACCTATCAAGAGTATTTATTATTTCCACAAACGATACTGCATCTGCCAGTGAGGCTCTTATAAATTCATTACGAGGTATTGATGTAGAAGTTATTCTTATCGGCGAAACAACTCGTGGCAAACCCTATGGGTTTTATGGCACTGATAACTGTGGGACTACGTACTTTACCATCCAATTTAAAGGCACCAATGCCAAAGGTTATGGTGATTATACCGATGGCTTTGTACCCTCTTTATTTGACAATAATAAAGACAGCGTCAGGGGCTGTATAGTTTCTGATGATCTATCCCAACCATTGGGAAATGGCAATGAAAAAATGCTTAGCACTGCTCTACACTATATTTCAAATGATAGTTGCCCTACTGAGAGCATGCCTTTAAGGAGCATATCTAGTCCGCTATCTTCAGTACGGGGTGACATAATTAGACGCCATCCAACAGAAGTGATTATGTTGCGGTAAAAATATTTAATTATAAGTTAGAGAAATACTTCTAGCCTTTCAATTAGGGTCTAGGGGCATTAGAGGTAAGTGAAATCAACTTAAAAAAGGCAGAGTTTTATAAATCTTTATTAACTCGATCACGAAGATCTTTACCGGGTTTAAAATGCGGGACGTACTTTCCACTAAGCGTCACTGAATCACCCGTCTTAGGATTGCGCCCAGTGCGTGGCGCACGATAGTGCAATGAAAAACTACCAAAGCCACGAATCTCAATGCGCTGCTTACTAACGAGTGCATTTGACATGCGTTCCAAAATCATACGAACCGCTTGCTCAACATCTCGAGGGGGCAGTTGGTCCTGACTGATTGCAATCTTTTCAATTAATTCAGATTTGGTCATCGAAGTAGCTATCTGTTGTCTGGGTTTTCATGAAAAGCGTTATAAGATGATAAACGCTACCCAACGATTCTATTAAAGTTTCACATGAATACAAGGTTTTATTTACTCTTGAGTGAATTTAAAGCAAAAAAAAGGGTGGCAAAGCCACCCTTTTTCATCAAAACCCGATTATTTATCCATCTGTGCCTTGATAAGATCACCAATTGTTGCTGGTGAAGAAGAATCAGATTCAGTTTTACGATGAGCTTTAACAGCCTCTTTTTCGTCTGAAATATCCTTAGCTTTAATCGATAAGTTGATTGCTCGTGTTTTGCGATCAACATTTATAATCTTAGCTTCAACGCTGTCACCCACTGTTAGTTCGTTTCTTGCGTCTTCAACACGCTCACGAGACATTTCAGAGGCTTTCAGTGTAGCTTCAATATCATCACCTAGGTCAATAACAGCGCCTTTGGCATCAACCTCTTTAATGATTCCGGTTACGATAGAACCCTTGTCGTTAGTTGTTACATAGCTATTAAACGGATCATCAGATAGTTGTTTGATACCCAGAGAAATACGCTCTCTTTCAGCATCAATACTCAATACTACTGATTCAACCTCTTCACCCTTCTTGAAGTTGCGAACGGCTTCTTCACCTGCTTCATTCCAAGAAATATCAGAAAGGTGAACCAAACCATCAATTCCACCTTCAAGACCAATAAAGATACCAAAATCAGTGATCGATTTGATATTACCAGTAACCTTGTCACCTTTGGCTTTTGTTGCAGCAAAGTCATCCCAAGGATTAGTGAAGCACTGCTTGATACCTAGCGAGATACGACGACGTTCTTCGTCGATTTCTAGGACCATAACTTCAACTTCTTGACCTAGGTCAACGATCTTCGATGGGTGAACATTTTTGTTAGTCCAATCCATTTCTGAAACGTGTACAAGACCTTCAACACCATCTTCAAGCTCTGCAAAACAACCGTAGTCTGTAAGGTTGGTAACCTTAGCCTTAGCACGGGCACCTTCAGGATAACGACCTTTAATATCGCCCCATGGATCTTCACCCATTTGCTTCATGCCTAGAGATACACGATTACGCTCGCGATCGAACTTAAGTACTTTAACGTCAATTTCATCACCAACGTTGATCATTTCTGATGGGTGCTTAATTCGCTTCCACGACATATCAGTGATATGAAGTAGACCGTCAACACCACCCAAATCAACAAAGGCACCGTAATCGGTAAGATTTTTAATGATACCTTTCAATGAAACGCCTTCTTCAATATTGGCTAGCAACTCTTCACGCTCTGCAGAGTTTGCACTCTCCATGACGGCGCGACGGCTTACAACAACATTGTTGCGCTTAACATCTAACTTGATAACTTTAAATTCTAATTCTGTGTTTTCTAAATGCGTGATCTCACGAAGAGGTCTTACATCAACCAGTGAACCCGGTAGAAACGCTCGCAAACCACGAACATCAACGGTAAATCCACCTTTGACTTTACCGCTGATTACACCGGTAACAATCTCGTCTTTATTATGTGCTGCTTCGAGTTCAATCCAAGATTCTGCACGACGCGCTTTTTCACGAGAAAGCCGAGTTGCACCAAAGCCATCTTCAACGGCTTCAAGAGATACCTGTACCTCATCACCGACATTGACGTCTAGCTCGCCTTTATCATTAAAAAATTGTTCTGCAGGGATAACACCTTCAGATTTCAAACCAGCATGAACTGTGACCCAATCTT
>JAYOSY010000019.1:0-13189 GCA_038139495.1 Porticoccaceae bacterium | reverse complement strand
TTATGTAGCGACGTCCTCCAGAAACAGATAACTTAAGCGCTAATGATTCTATCGAGATATCTCTATATTTCTGCTCAGCTTCATTCCATTGATGGTTATTATTTTGATCATAAAATAATAACAATCGATTACCCTTTTCCTTAGTGCAACGATAATCTGATGTGGCTAAACAGACTTTGACTTCTTTGTTTTTAGTGATGGCTATATTTCTAGCAAATTCAAGTATTCGCTTAACCTCCAATGCCTTTATGCTTGTTGCTTGTCGCTCCTGAAACTCAACAAAAGATGGCACTGCAACCATGGATAAGCTGGAAAAAAGCAATAGCACCACCATTAGCTCAATTAGAGTAAAGCCATTCAATGTTGCTCTAAGTGTCAAACCAACTCTCTTTCCTTAAACTATAAGATTGATTGAAGCAGATAAAATCAAAAGTATTTTAAAAAAATGGCTTTTATGTGATGAAGCTCACAACAATAATTCCCAAAGCCTATAAAATTTCGAAATTAACCGCCTAATTTGTAACTAGGGGTGTAATTTCAACTCACAACATTTACCATTGTGATATCAAGCAATTGAGCTCTAAAAACTACAAAACCAAGAATACCGAGGGAACCATGAGAACAATATTTATCGCTATTGCAATCTGTATGTTAATTTTTACTACGGGTTGCACCAAAACAGAATCAATGGATGAAAAAATCGATGCATTGATTGCCAAGATGACACTTGAAGAAAAAGCGGGCCAACTAAACCAGTACAGTGGCTTTGAAATTCTTACTGGCGATATTGATGATTCGAAAATTGGTGAACGTAATGAGCGGATTAAAAATGGTCTTTTGGGCTCAGTTTTAAATGTTTTAGGCACTGAGGATGTTGAAAAGGCTCAACGTTATGCGGTTGAGGAAACACGGTTAGGTATTCCGCTGATCTTTGCCTTTGATGTTATTCATGGCTACCGCACGATCTTCCCTGTTCCCTTGGCAGAATCGGCTAGCTGGGACCTTGAAGCGATTGAACGCTCTGCGCGCATTGCAGCTATCGAAGCCTCGGCGGCAGGTCAAAATTGGACTTTTGCACCGATGGTAGATATCTCTCATGATCCGCGCTGGGGTCGCGTCATGGAAGGTGCGGGTGAAGACCCTTATTTGGGTGGCAAGATCGCACAGGCAAGAGTACGCGGTTTTCAGGGCGAGGACCTCAGCCAACCTGACACGATTGCTGCAACAGCAAAGCACTTTGCTGCCTATGGCGAGGTGGTTGCCGGTCGTGAATACAACAATGTTGATATTTCCAAACGTAAATTATGGGAGACTCATCTGCCTACCTTCAAAGCAGCCTTGGATGCCAACGTAAAAACTTTTATGAATGCGTTTAATGAATTTGAAGGGGTACCCTCATCGGCCAACACCTATCTTATTGATGATATTTTAAGGGGTCAGTGGGCCTTTGATGGTGTTTTGGTTTCCGATTGGGACTCCATTGGCGCCATGGTAACGTCTGGCGTGGTAGAAGACGATGCGGGGTCAGCTGAAATGGCGGTGGAAGCTGGGACTGATATTGATATGGAAAGCGATGTCTTTGTTAAATATTTGCCTGAACTAGTATCACAGGGGCGTGTTGATGAAGCGGTGGTTGATAAGGCAGTCAAACGAGTATTGCGTCTTAAGTTTGAATTGGGACTATTTGATGATCCTTACCAATATATTAACCCTGAGCGAGAGAAAGCATTAATTTTGGCCCCTGAGCATCGCGAAGCGGCCAGAGATATGGCGCGTAAATCAGTGGTTCTTCTTAAAAATGAGAATCAGCTACTACCCCTAGATAAAAATATAAAAAACCTAGCCATTATTGGCCCACTGGGTAATAACCAATACCATATGAATGGATTTTGGCGCGGTAAGGGCCAAGCTGAAGATGTTGTGACTCTGCTTGAGGGGGTTAAAGCTAGGGTTTCAAAGAATACAACTGTTCGCTTTGCTGAAGGCTCTGGGCTTGAAGCCATCGATGAAGAAAAGCTCGCTCAGGCTATGGCACTGGCCAAACAATCCGATGTGGTTATTCTGGCGGTGGGCGAAGATGCTGATAAAACGGGTGAGGCAGCAAGCCGGACTCATATTGAACTTTACCCTGCTCAGCAAGCTTTAGTTAAGGCGATTCACAGCACTGGTACACCGATAGTGATGGTATTAATGAATGGTCGTCCCCTGGCGATTGAATGGTCTGAAGCCCATATTCCAAGTATCTTAAATGGCTGGCACTTAGGCTCAGAGGCAGGCAATGCACTTGCTGATGTGCTGTTTGGCGACTATAACCCCTCAGGCAAACTCACCATGACAGTGCCACGTAAAACAGGTCAGATCCCCATTTTTTACAACCGCAAACGCATCAGTAGACCCCTAGATGATACGCGACATACCAGTAAGTATGTCGATAGCTCAAATGACCCGCTTTATCCATTTGGTTATGGTCTTAGCTACACTAACTTTAGCTACTCTGCTATTGAGCTAAGTGCGGATGCTATCGATTTCAATGAAAGCCTAACAGCGAGCGTCACGGTAACCAATACTGGTAAGCGCTTTGGTGAAGAGGTGGTTCAGTTATATATCAAGGATATGGTGGGCTCTGTGGTTCGTCCCGTTATGGAACTAAAAGGTTTTGAAAAAATCGCCCTAGAAGCGGGAGAAAGCCAAGAGGTTAGTTTTACCGTCGATGCGAAGGATCTTGCCTTTTACACGCGCGATATGAGCTTTAAGGCCGAGCCAGGTGATTTCGCCCTAATGATTGGCCCAAGTTCGATTAGCTACGAATCTGTGCCCTTTAAACTCACTGCGAATTAATTATTGGTATCCGTTTCAAAGGTTGTGGAATCTGCTCGCAGTTTCCACAATTCTCTGGCGCGCTGCTGCATATCAATATGTGAATCAGATTCATCGACGATTTCCATGCCCAACATGGTTTCAACTAGATCTTCCATGGTGGTGATCCCCAAGGGGTCACCATACTCACTCACAATTAAACTAATAGATTTGCGGTCACTAACCATTTTCTGCATTAATTCTGGCAATGGTTTGCCCTCAAGAACACTTAAAAAGTCGCGCTTAAGATCTTTTAATAGCGTATCTCGGCGCCCTTCTGCGGCTTCTTTAAATAATTCATCCTTGCGCACAAAGCCAATAAAGTCATCATCGTGGCTATCAAAGATTGGAATTCTTGAAAATTTAAGTGAGGGGTCCGTTGGCGACACTTCTGCAACCGAAATATTAGCTGGCAATGTCGCTATCACCGTTCTGGGTGTCATTACATCCTTGGCTACTAGCCCTCTAAATGCCAAAAGTGCATTCATGGCGCTAGCCTCACCTGAGTCAATAACACCCTCTTGATGCCCCACCGTAGCCAAGGCATTAAAATCATCCCTAGAAAGGCCTGCATCGCTGTCCTTTGGTGCCAACCAACCTGTAAGGCTCTTGGCAGCGATAACTAGGGGATACATCATCCAGATAACCCATCGCAGTATGTAACCACAAACAGGCGCTAACTGCTGACAGTATCGAGCGCCCAAGGTTTTAGGAATAATTTCAGAAAAAATAAGAATCATCAGCGTCAGAACCGCTGAAATAATACCAAAATATAGCTCACCAAATAGCTTTGTTGCCTGCGCGCCCGCCCCCGCTGCACCCACAGTATGAGCGATGGTGTTTAACGATAGAATGGCCGCCAATGGCTTGTCTATATCAGCTTTAAAACGCTTCCATAACCTGCCAGATGTTGGGCGTTTGGCCTCTAAACTCGCCATATAGGTTGGTGTTAGAGAGAGCAATGTAGCCTCTAATAAAGAACACAAAAAGGAAACCCCTAAAGCTATACCTATATAGAGCGCCAACAAAACCATTGGTTGTTCCTGCAAGTTATTCTGTAATTGTTTTTATAAGTATCCTGCAATCATTGCAGAGTTTCAATAATGTCGGCAAATACTGCTATAGATGAGTGAATGATTAACTTTCAGAAATGTACAAATGAAAAGGCTAAAGAAATTGGTACGACCGAGTGGACTCGAACCACCGACCCCCACCATGTCAAGGTGGTGCTCTAACCAGCTGAGCTACGGTCGTACAAAATGCAGGATGGGCATTATACTGAAAAAGCGCAACGATTCATTAAAAATGCACAATATTTTCTTAAAACTAATTATTGGTCAGCTAACCAGCCACCACTGAAGCCTGCGCGCTGTAATCCTAATCGAATATAGGGGTTGGTTTTCATAACATTCCAAATCATCTCACTGCGAAGGTTTTCTGTCATCAACAGTATTGGCCCCTGATCTATACCAATATAGTCAGTACCAAACCAGCCTTTTCCCGCAATAATCTGTCCTGCTGTGGGCTGTATATCGAAATCAAAACTCGGGTTAAATGAATCGAGAAAACCATATTCACCATAGAGGTGTTCACCATAGTCAGCATAAATAGTTTGTAATGTTTGGATTGTTATTTGTGGCGCAAATGGTAGTGAACCGCCAACAGCTGTGGGTGCAATAGTACCATCGTCAAAACTGTAATTTATACCCGTACCACGTGCGCTATAGCCCCTGAATGAACGCGTTTCGCTATTATATGGCAGATTAAAATTACCGGGGCCATCACAGGCAGTAAGACCCCAAACATGCTCACTATAATCCAGCCATTGCTGTGGATTATTAATTGCATATTGTTGCTGTGCATAGACAGCTTGGGTGGAATTTTTAAAGTAATCACTGTTCTTAGTGGCCATATATTGGTCTTGAATATCTCTAAAATCGATCCATACATGACTATATTGGTGACCAAATAAAGGCGCCATAGTGAGATATTCAATACCATTACTAAAGCCCCAATCATCATCATAACTGTTCGTCCATGCTGTCCAAGCATTTGGCTCAACCTTATAGGTTGGCGAACCTAAGGCCAAGATATAGACCAACATGGCTTCGTTATACCCAGCCCAGTCATAGCTAATAAAACCTTCATTGGGGCGCCAACCATGGCTAATTAAAGGGGAATTGTTTTGTGCCCATTGCCAATTGACTCGACGATAGAGCTGATTAGCTAAAGTTCGAATCTGCTGTTCTTCAGGGGTATCTTGAGAATAGTAGCTTTGAGCAAATAAAACCCCTGCCATCAATAAGGCGGTATCAACCGTCGAAAGCTCTACATTCCACTCTTCCATTCGCAAGCCATCATCCATGCCCAAAAAATGATAGAAAAAACCTTGATAACCAGCAACACCCTCACTTGCGTCCCCCATGGGTAACTGCCAAAGAAAATTAAGTGTATTAAGCGTGCGGTTAATCGCCTCTTGCCTTGATATATAGGCGCGCTCAACGCCCACTGGATAGGATGTTAGAGCAAAACCAATAGCGGCTATGCTTGAGGGCGACCATGAAGTTGGATAGCGATCTGGGACTAAACCTGTTTGTGGGTCAGTGGTTTGCCAAAAATAATTAAATGTATCTGTTTGCAGCCTATCCAGAGAAAGGGGTGGTGTAAATTGAGTATCTTGCGTGTCCGCTATGCCATCATTATCATCATCAGGATCTGCATTATTACCTAAGGTATCCTCATCAAAGTCGCCAATCTCTTGAGGATCATTAGGAAATATATCAAAAACATCATAGACGCCATCTAAGTCTGAGTCCTTTGGTATCAGCTGGATAAAATGTTGCTTTATTTCCTGAAGCTGACTTCTAATTGAGTTAGTTGCAATGGCGCGCTCAACGAGACTCTCGTTTTCGATACCAAATAAGAAACGAAGGGTCATTAGGCCGTCAGTTAATGCATCCAATCCACCATTTTGATCCACATCTAACAGATCTCCCAACGCAATAATACGTGCCTCAACTTGTTCACTACTAGTAAAAACAGCATCTGAAGATAGCGCATTTGCAATAAGACTGCTATTTCGCAGACCAAATAGATAACGAATAATTAATACTCCATCTGAAAGCGCATCTTTTTGGCCATTGCCATCAATATCTAAGGTGCCACTGGGCACCGTATTGTTTATATATTCATTGAGAGCATTGAACCCATCAGCATCCTGATCACTACTTGAATCATTAGGATTTTGTGGATTAAGCCCGTATTTCCGCTCCCAATAATCTGGCATGCCATCAGCATCTGTATCTACAGTCGCATCACTTTTTACAACAGTTGAAAGAATCAAAGTCAGCACAATGAATATGGACTGCCAAAACCACTTTGATCCCACAAAACTGGTTATCACCAAGATATGCATTAGAATTCAGACCCAAATCAAGAAGCAGGATTATTTTTATAATTACCAATATAACGCTATTACACTTACTAAAGATAGCTTTGAGGCTTAAATTTAATTTATTGTTTTGAAGTTTGTATTTAAAAGCATATCAGCCTTATCATGAACAGCTAAATAATTTTCTGAATAATGAAGTTTTAATAAATAGTCCAAAATTAAGTTTTTATCGCTATCAACAATGGTAAGTTCACGATCAAATCTTGAAATCGCTAAATCAAGCACCTTTGCTGCCTCCTTCAAATAATCAAGAGCTAGAAAGCCCTCAGTTAGCAATTTTGTAGAGGCAAAAAACCATTCATAAGCAACTGCCATTTCAATTTTTCGTTTGCATATTAAGATTTCTGCTATTTCAAAGGCACAGCCTGCGTGAGGAATAGCATCTGACCACATGCATTGCCCATTAAAAAATTGTGCAGTATCAAAACCATCCTGCCAAAAACGAATCGCCTGCGCTGCATTGTTTTGCAATTGACTGCGATGCAAATCGCATATAAAAGAGAATTTCACGTTGTAGAGAACCTCAAAATAATTCTTTAAACACCTCAATAGGGTTTAATTAAAAAGTTGAGGAAATAGTACTTGTTTTATAATTAAATGTAAATGATAATCATTATCATATAAATCCAATTTCAGGTACTTTTTAATGATTAAACAGGACAGATTGATTACCCCAAGCACCATGACTCGCCTACTTGTTAAAGTAGCTTTTTTCTGTGTATTGATGTGGCTTTATTTTTACAGCTGGAAAATTATTTATTACTAATAAATAACAAAATAAAAAAACCCGAGCGTTTATAGCTCGGGCTTTTTATAAATTTTCGATTAAAATCAAACTCTCAAGAAATACAACGCTTAATCATTATTTATACTTAATCAAAAAAAATTAGACCGCTACTCAGCTTCCTCGAAATGAATATTGTCGACAAGAATTGTGCCTGACACAAAATTTCCATCAGCGTCCTTAGCATTCCACAACGCAAATGGTACTTTTAAATCTGCAAATGTAGTGCCCGCAGCTACAAAATCTGCCAATGGAATTCTGTATTCTGAAAATACATCACCTAAAGTTTCAGGTGTGTAATCGACTAGATTAAGCGACCCCGCTCCAGTAGTTCCCTCTAACTTGATTTCTACATCAGCATAAATTTCGGGAACGGATAACATCGCAACTAAATAACCATCCTGAAAATTAAACGCATCAATGGGTGGTGTAAGCTCAAAGTACATGCCCCCCCAATTTCCACCAGGGAAAGCCGCCGATATACTAGTAGCGCCGTCAAATGCAGTTGTTGATTGGACTACCTCTGGACTTGATGGACCATAGGTTACAATTTTAACATTTTGAAATGGTGCAAAAGATGACTTTATAGCAGCAAGAGCCTCTGTACCCGCAAGCCCCATTGTTTCTTCCTCAGCGACAAGCGCAGGCGCGTCGTCTGCTACTAAGGTGTTATCTTTATAAACTCGAACATAATCAACGGACATTCGATTAGGGAAGACAGTTGTTTCATCTGGATCACCTGGCCAATTGCCACCAACAGCAACATTAAGAATCAAATAATGCTCACGAAGGAATTCCTTCATATCTGCTTCTATATCTACTGAATCATAGACAACATCATCAACCAACCAAGAAATTTTTTCCGGCGTCCATTCAACACTATATACGTGGTAATCATCACTATACTTGCCTTCGGCAATCGCTTTGGTACCACCCTGGAAATCATATGAATTATAGGTATCAACGTAATGAAGTGTTCCATGCAAGATATTTTCTTGATTACCAATGACTTCCATAATGTCAATCTCACCGCTCCCTGGCCAACCAATGTCAGGCTTATTCGCACCTAAGGTCCAGAAGGCAGGCCACATACCTTTTGTACCAGGCACTTTAATTCGGGCATCAACTCTTCCGAAGCGGAATTCAAACAAATCTTCTGTTGTTAATTTAGCTGATGTATATCCTGTGCCATCAGCTGTTTCTCTTGCGTCTATATATAGCGCTGAATTACCCGCATCATCTTCATAGATTCCAGTATTTTCTGCGTTGTCAGTATATGATTGTAATTCATTATTTCCCCACCCCGCAGTCTCTCCATAGAGTGTGCCATTGCCTAGCATATAGGCCCATTTAGCGGGATCTACAGTGCTTTCGTTAAACTCATCACTCCAAACAAGTGACCATCTTGCAATAACTTCCACAGTTCTATTAACCGTAGTAGCGGCGTTACCAGCAGCATCACTAACATCGTAGCTGATTGTATAGGTACCCTCACTGGAGGTATCAACCAGATCAACACCCGTCATTTGTATATTTGATGTGATGTCTCCATCCTTATTGTCGCTAGCTGAAGCTCCGGAATCAGTATAGGTATCGCCAACCATTACGGTTATTGTTGCATCACCATTTAAAGTAATCTGGGGAGCTGTCGTATCCGCTACAGGAGTCTGAGGAGTGTTACCATCATCAGAAGAGGATGATGAGCCACCGCCACAGGCGCTCAAGATTGATATAAAAGCAAAAATAACAATGCCACGAATATATTGAATTATCATATTGACCCCTTAAAAATCACGATTAACGTGTTATAAAATTATTATGTAAAACCTGAACAAACCTTAGTCTAGGATTGCATATATGAAGATTTTTTGGAATATCACAATCAAAAAAAAAGTTAAACAGTACTTTTTTTAGGGTGTAAGCAACAACTCACCAACCCAAACCATTATTTTTCTCTCTTAGGTGACTTTAAAAATGTTTAATTTAGACTTAAACAAACTAGGAAGCTAAGCTTTTTTCTCGTAATTTACCTAATAGATCTCTGGTTTGCGCGGCTTCTTCAAATTCTAAATTGCGCGCATGTTGATACATCTTTTCTTCAAGGCGTTTAATTTCTTTGGTGATGTTTTCAATGGATTGCGCAGCATTAACATCATATAACCCGCTCTCTTCGGCAACCTTGCGCGCACGCTTTTTATGCCCGACTGCCGCATGCGCGCCTTCCATGATATCAGTGACATCTTTTTTAATACTCTTAGGTATAATGCCATGTTGGCTGTTGTGCTCGATTTGCAATGCACGACGTCGTTTAGTTTCATCCATCGCCCGTTGCATAGAACCAGTCACTTTATCAGCGTATAGAATAGATTTTCCCTGTAGATTTCGAGCAGCACGACCAATGGTTTGAATTAATGATTGCTCAGAGCGTAAGAATCCTTCTTTATCTGCATCAAGAATAGCCACCAAAGACACTTCGGGCATATCCAAACCCTCCCGCAAAAGATTGATACCCACTAAGACATCGAACTCCCCCAGTCTTAGGTCTCTAATAATCTCTACCCGTTCTACCGTATCAATATCTGAATGCAAATAGCGTACCCTAACCCCATGCTCATCCAGATAATCTGTCAAATCCTCTGCCATTCGCTTGGTCAGTACCGTAATAAGAATACGCTCGTTATTTTTTGTTCTATGATTAATCTCAGAAAGCACATCATCAACCTGCGTTAATGCTGGTCTTACCTCAATCTCAGGATCTAATAATCCAGTGGGCCTCACAACCTGCTCTACCACCTGACCCTGATTAGCCTCTTCATAGCGGCTGGGCGTAGCTGATACAAAGATCATCTGTGGCGCAATTCCCTCCCATTCATCAAAACGCAATGGACGATTATCTAACGCAGAAGGTAACCTAAACCCATATTCCACGAGGGTTTCTTTTCGCGATCGGTCACCCTTATACATCGCACCTAGCTGTGGCACAGTCACATGGGATTCATCAATCACTAATAAGGCATTATCGGGGAGGTAATTAAATAATGTCGGCGGCGGCTCACCGGGCTTAGCCCCAGACAGGTAACGGGAGTAATTTTCAATCCCATTGCAATAGCCAAGCTCGCGCATCATTTCTGTATCGTAGCGCACACGCTCTTGCAGGCGCTGAGCTTCTACCAGCTTATCGTGATTGCGAAGATGCTCTAAGCGCTCTTTTAACTCTTCTTGAATCTTATCAACTGCATCTAAAATCTGCTCACGAGGCGTCACATAATGGGTTTTAGGATAAATCGTAAAACGCGGCACCGAACGCAGCACTTCGCCGGTTAAGGGATCAAATAGACAGATTTCCTCAACCTCATCATCAAATAACTGAATACGCACCGCTTCATAATCAGAATCTGCAGGATAAACATCAATCACATCGCCCCTAACGCGATAGGAGGCACGATCAAAGTCCATATCGTTACGTTTGTACTGAAGCTCCGCTAAACGCCTTAAAACAGCTCTTTGGTCAATTTGCTCGCCTCGAGATAGATGCAGTACCATCTTCAAATAGGAACTAGGGTCACCCAAGCCATAAATCGAAGAAACAGTCGCCACTACAATAACATCTTGGCGCTCCATCAATGATTTGGTGGCCGATAGTCGCATCTGCTCAATATGGGAGTTTACCGAAGCATCTTTTTCAATAAAGGTATCCGATGAGGGCACATAAGCTTCAGGCTGATAGTAATCGTAGTAAGAAACAAAGTATTCAACCGCGTTATTAGGGAAGAAACTCTTGAATTCACCATAAAGCTGTGCGGCTAATGTTTTATTGTGAGCAAGGACAATGGTTGGTCTTTGTACTTTTTCAATAACATTGGCAATACTAAAAGTTTTACCTGAACCCGTTACACCAAGAAGCGTCTGTGCCGCCAAACCATTCTGCAATCCTTCAACCATACCCGTAATCGCCTTAGGCTGATCACCAGCTGGCTTGTATTTACTTTCAACCTTTAACGGTTTAATGGGGCGTACAGTATCTTGTTTTAACAACGTGGTTCTTCCAGATTAGTTATTTTGTCTTAAGCGCATCAAAGAATTTATTATTTTTGACATCTAGGCTAGCAATTAATGCATCCACTCCCTGCTTTTGCATTATTTTTTGAAAACTATGTTTTTTAACTGCCACATAGGTTACTCCTTTAAATCTAACATCTACAGCTTTCCATATTCCTGTTTTATTACGCTTCACTAAGATATCTAGATTGAGATCCGGGAGTATCTGCGAGCGCATCACCACCTGAACCCAACCCATTTTGCCAGAATCACTGATGGCTACATCCACTAACTCGAATGTCTGACCATTGTAAAAAGCAACCCCCTCAAAGGCATAACGCACCAATGTACGCTCAACAGCATTGGTCAGCCTATCCTGAGTTTTTGCATTAAGCGCCCTAAAATTAGCGCTACCCACCAATGCCTTTGCGGTAGAACTTGGATCCCAAAAAGGGCGAACATTCTGATCTAAAAAACCCTGAAAAGTCTGAGGCTCTGCAGTGTAACGTTCAAAATTAGCCATCAGAGTTTTGCTAATAGTTTTGACGATTGGCTGGAACTGACTTTGCAAACTAACTAGCGCATTAGATTTATTAGCAGGCTCAGCAAATACAACGCAACATTGAAACAACGTAGCCAGCAAAAACCATTTAACTTTCAAACGCAAAAAGACCACAAGTAACCTCAGAGACTGCATCAAACCAATCAATACTAAGTATACAGTTACAATCTATATTTACTTAACAAATACACCCAGAAACTCTAGGTTACTTTGAAAATGGTGCTGTTAATAGGCAACTTAGCTAACGCAATTAAATAATAGTTAAAACTCATTGTAGGAAACTGTTGACTCACCTAGTCGAGATGCCTAAAATGCCCCGCTCAACAAGAAACACCATTCCGCCTTAGCTCAGTTGGTAGAGCAAATGACTGTTAATCATTGGGTCGCTGGTTCGAGCCCAGCAGGCGGAGCCAAATTCTAAAAAGCCTTGCAATCGCAAGGCTTTTTTATTTCTCGAGAAAATCCTAATAGCCAATACACAATTAATCTAAAACATTAATTTGCCAGTAAGACCTGAATGGGAATCAGTAAAAAACTACTAAAATATTTTAACCGAAAAGCATCAGAGTCATCGGATAAAAACCACACGCGCTACAGAAACGATATCTGCAACCATTGGGATTTAGATTATTTATCAATGGAAGAGCTTGAGGAGCGGCTAAAGGACAGTGATATAAAAACCACTATCCCTAGAAAGAAAAAAGATGACTAAAAATCGGAGGGGATAAAATTAAGGCTTGGCAACATGCCAAGCCTTAACGCTTACTTATAATTTTTTTAAGAATTACTTTATCTGAATATAGTTTGCATCAGCAACATTGCTGCATTCTATAATCTCTGAATTGTTTTGCCACCAAACACTATCACCATTTTGAGCGTCATATTTGGCTTTATTAGCAAAACGTTCCTGTAAGCTTGCAGAGCCAACTACCTCTAGATAATTCCACTCAGGGGCATCAAAGTGTCCCACACTTGGCCACCATCGCCAAATACCCTCTTTTAACTCTAGAGTATCTACAAAGGCTCTAAAGCCTTTGGTTCCGGCTATGAACTTTTCAGGGGTTGCGCCTTCTTTAAAATTACAGCCAAAGAACTGCGCATTTCCTGAATCTGTCCTATCCAGCGTAAATCGCAATGTTTCCCCTTGATACATTTTGTGGCTATCACAACTTATGATTTTACTAAATGCTGCTTGATACTTACCGCCCGCTTTTAGCCATTTATCTTGAACAGCACCCAATGTGATCATTGAGTCTGAGGTCCCCACCCAATAAACATCATGGCTGGGCGCCTTATCATAGAACATTGGTGTAAATAACCAAGCTGAATAAGGATGCTCCATGGTTTTCGTTGCCCAGTCACGCCATTTCTTAGAAGCCTGCAACAAGTCATTTAAATCTTTACCTTCATTGTAGTTGCAAGAAAAAACCTCAATGCCAAAGGTTGGAAATGGCGCGTCTTCCTCGTGCCCATCCGCTGAAGCAGTTATTACCGAAAA
>JAYOSY010000018.1:0-15021 GCA_038139495.1 Porticoccaceae bacterium | reverse complement strand
TTGGCGCGCAATAGCATCAAAGGCTGGAATTTATTAGATATACCTTACCGCTTGCGGATCAAAACTATTGATAGTTTTTGTCATTATGTGGCAAAGCAGTTTATGTTTGAAACTGGCTCGGGGGAGTTGCCAGAACAAAGTGAATTTCCTGAGAGTTTTTATCAAATAGCTGCGCGGGATTTACTTAATCAGTTAGAAAAAAATAATTCTACCAGCGAAGCTCTTAAAATTGTTCTGTCTCATATGGGTATGAATTTAAAGCGCTGCGAAAAACTATTTGCTGATATGCTAGGTAAACGAGATCAGTGGTTACCCCATATTTTCAGCGTCAATAACAACCAAGATTACTTTAAAGAGGTTATTGAGCAATTAATTAGCGATAAATTAACCCAAACCTACCAACAACTATTACCCCTTGCTGGAGAATTAATAGAGTTAGCGGACTACGCTGGTTGCCATGCAACGGACAAATCCCCCGAGATTCAGAGGCTTGCGGGTATTTCTTCTATTCCCTCATTGGGACAGCAAGGCCTTGACCAATGGAAAAATCTGTTTCGCTTGTTGGTAACCAAAGACAAAAAATACCCGCCACGAAAAACAATTAATAAAAATCAAGGTTTTCCGGCGGATAACGAGGAACAAAAAAAGCAAAAGAAACGGTTGCAGGCTGTGCTAGAAGATTTTGGGCAGGATCAAACTCTGCAGTCACTGGTTGTAGATTGCATGTATCTACCCGATACAGATAGTGATCATGATCAACAAGAAATACTGTATGCCCTTAGTATTCTTTTGCCTCAACTGGCCGCCATTTTAAAGATTAACTTTCAGCAACAGGGTCAATCTGATTATTCAGAGATCACCTTAGCCGCGCTTGAAGGCTTAAATCCTAATACCCCTCACCATCAAATTTCGGATATTACTCTTAAACTGGACTATCAGATTAAACATATCCTAGTGGATGAATTTCAGGACACATCCGGTTCGCAAATGAAGCTATTAGAGTATCTGGTCAGTGGTTGGGAACCAGAAGATGGACGCACCTTATTTTTGGTGGGTGATGCTATGCAGTCACTGTACAGTTTTAGAGACGCCCGAGTCGGTCTGTTTATCAACGCACAGCGTTATCCCATTGGGCCGATTCAGTGTAAGCCGCTTAATCTAAGCACTAACTTTAGATCCCAAAAAGGCATAGTGGACTGGGTAAATCATCAGTTTCAAGCAGCCTTTCCGGCTACAGCCAATATTAATCGCGGTGCAGTTCCCTACAACCCGTCCGTTGCCTTTAAATCAGCTGGCGATCAACAGGCAGTTTATTTTAATGGCTACAGTAAAACCAATGACACTGACTATTTAATTGCCGAGGCACAGGATATCACTGCCTTATGCCAGCAGATTCAAAACCAGCATCCACAACATAGTATTGCTATTTTGGTTAGAAACCGCGGTCATTTAAAGCAGATAGTTCCTGCCTTAATTGAAGCTCAATTAAATTGGGAAGCCATTGATATAGACCCACTAGCCGATCGTATGCCGGTGATGGACTTAATGTCAGTCACCCGAGCAATGTTATCACCAGCAGATCGTATTGCGTGGCTAGCCCTATTAAGAGCGCCCTTTTGTGGTTTATCGTTACAGGATTTAGTGGCACTCACCAATGACCTAGATGGCTTTGCAAAGCAGCCTAACAGTCTTATTAGTCAGCTTATAAAATGGCAGCAATCGCCCGACAAATTTACCCAGCTAAGTGAAAGCGGCACACAGATACTAAAACGAATTGCCCCAATCATTATCAACGCATGGAAACACAGAGGTGATTTAAATCTGCGTGATCTTGTGGAGCAACTATGGATAGATTTAGGTGGGCCAGCCACCCTTATTAACCCTCGTGATCTGTTTGATAGCCGCAGCTACTTAGACCTTTTAGAAACCTCTCTACAAGCAGGTACAGTGGTTGATTGGATTGAGTTTAAAAAAGCGGTCGATAAACTCTATGCCCAACCCATGGCCAATCACAACGACTCAAGTGGCACGCCCATACAGATTATGACTATACATAAATCAAAGGGATTGGAATTCGATCAGGTTATTTTACCAAACCTCTCCAAAGGGTCTAAATCCGACGACAACGATCTCTTGCGCTGGCAAGAACAAGTGGATGACAGCAACCATAACAGCCTGCTTCTTGCCGCATTGGGACCCTATGATGAAGATGATAATGACCCAATTTATAGTTATCTAAAACACGAAAAACAGTCTAGAAATCGGTTAGAAAACACCCGAGTTCTCTATGTTGCGGCTACCAGAGCCATTAAAAAACTCCATTTATTTGGTGAACTTAAACCCAAAAAAGAAGGCTGGGAAAAGCCAACGGAAAACTCTCTACTTGCTTGCATATGGCCCACTATTGAGAGCAGTCTTAACCAAGTGGGTTTTGAGGTAAAAGAATTACCCGAACAAGAAAGTTTTGATGTTGATGCATCGCAAAAATCGTCATCTAATAGTTTTTATCGTGCATTAGCCAGTAACTTCGAACCCCTGCGTATGCCGCAAAACAATATGAATCTTGGCGTCAGCAATCATAAGAAAAAAGCACAGACAAATGACTTGCTTGATCAAAGAGCACGTCATATGGGAACAGTGTTACACAGAACGCTCAAGCAGATAGGACAAGATGGGATTGCTAACTGGCCGATACAGCGTCGTGTTGATTTAAATAACTTTTGGGCCAGTAGTCTTAAACAGATGGGAATAATTATTACGCCAAAAGAACTGGACTCTTTACAATCAGCTATTGAAAATATGCTTGAGGATGCTAAAGGTCGATGGATACTCGATAATCATATTGATAGCCACTGTGAACTAGAGCTTTCTTATTTTGATGCTGATTCTCAAACAGTCAAAACATCCATCATCGATAGAACCTTTATTGAAAATGACACGCGATGGATAATCGATTACAAATATTCCCGTCCAAATGATGATGAAACTGAACAACAATTTGCGCAACGACAGATCGAGAATTACAGGGGACAATTAAATCATTATGCCCAACTTTATCGTCAACTTGAGCAAAAATCTGTGCGCTGTGCGCTCTATTTTCCGCAAACAGGCGTATTCATTGAAGTTGCAGGCAATTAATCTTTCCCTGTGAGATTTTTCCAGTACAATACAAATATTGGGGAAACAAGTAAATTATTAGGAAAAAATAAATGGACACTCAACCTGTTGAGAACATTAATATTGAAGCACCAGAAATTCTGATTACACCTGCAGAATTAAAACGTGAGATACCGCTTACGGATACAGCAAGAAAAACTGTAGCTGAAGGTCGTCAGGTTATCGAGAATATCCTGTCTGGAAAAGATCATCGCGTCCTTGTAGTCGTAGGACCCTGTTCTATCCATGATCTTGATGCAGCGCATGAATACGCGCAAAGACTCAAGCAACTAGCCGATAAGGTAAGCGATAGTTTATACATTGTTATGCGTGTCTATTTCGAAAAGCCCCGCACAACGGTAGGCTGGAAAGGCTTAATCAACGATCCCTATATGAATGACTCATTCAAAATAACTGATGGTCTGCATATTGGCCGAAAGCTTTTGCGTGATATTCTTGAGATGGGTCTTCCAACAGCTACCGAAGCACTGGACCCTATTTCACCTCAATATATGCAGGATCTTATTGCCTGGTCAGCCATTGGGGCTAGAACAACTGAATCGCAAACTCATCGCGAAATGGCCTCAGGGCTTTCATCATCTATTGGCTTTAAAAATGGCACTGATGGCGGCTTAACAGTGGCTATTAATGCATTACAGTCAGTGGCTAAGCCCCATAGGTTTTTAGGTATCAATTCTGATGGTAAGGTGTCCGTGGTAACAACGCGTGGCAATTCAAATGCCCACGTCGTTCTTCGCGGTGGAAATGGCAAACCAAACTATGACTCGGTTAGCGTATCCATCTGTGAGCAAGAGTTAAATTCTGCCAATATAAAGCCTAATATCATGGTGGATTGTAGTCATGCTAACTCTAATAAAGACCACAACCTTCAACCCTTGGTTTTAGATAATGTGACCAATCAAATCTTAGAAGGTAATAAGTCTATTATTGGTGTGATGCTTGAAAGCCATATTAATGGTGGCAATCAAAAACTCTCGTCTAACCCAGATGATATGGCATACGGCGTTTCGGTTACTGATGCCTGTATTGACTGGGAAACCACTGAAAAGTCACTGATTGAAATGGCTGATAAACTTAGCGAAGTCCTAAAAAATCGCTAACTATTCACTAGAATCAATTTACTAGAGGGGTTAATGTTTATGCCGAAAATTATTCTACTCTTAGCCCTTCTAATTGGTGTTTGGTATTGGTGGTCTTATTTGCGCAAATTACCTGCGGATAAAAGCCGTTCCTTTCTGTGGAAAACAGGATTCTGGTTAGTTCTTGGCATTGCCACTTATCTAGTACTCACAGGGAGAATGCATTGGTTAGGTGCCGGTATAGCCGCTTTAGTACCACTTCTAAGATCGCTGGTTTTATGGGGTTTTAGAGCGGCCCCCTTACTTCGTCTATTGGGACGATTTAAATCAACCCCCTCTCAATTTCGAACTAAAAGCTTGGCGGTAACCATCAACTTTGCCTCTGGTGAAATTAATGGTGAGGTGACTTCTGGTGAGCTAGCCGGAAAACAGCTATCCGAGCTGAGCATAGAAGAAATAAAAACACTTTCAAATCAGCTTAAAGAAGGCGACAAAGAATCCTATGTTCTGCTACAGGCGTACCTAATACGCAGCGGATCTAAAGCAGAGCATAGTACTAATAACTTTAAGCCAGATAGCTTTAATCAAATGTCTAAAGCGGAGGCTTATGAAATTTTGGGTATTGATGATAATGCCTCGCACGACGTGATTATCAAAGCGCATAAACGACTTATGCAAAGACTACACCCAGACCGAGGTGGAAGCGACTATCTTGCGGCAAAAATAAATGCAGCAAAAGATTTACTAACTAAATAGATTTTGACAACTCACCCTAGCCTACAGTCTAAATCAAGCCTACAATAGCGCTTGATCTATAAAGGTTTTAACTATGCACAAAGACAGTCCAACCCTCGAATTAACTAAGCAACTTATTGCACGTCAATCGGTTACGCCTATAGATGATGGCTGTCAGCAACTCATGATTGATCGTCTAGTAAAACTTGGGTTCCATATAGAAAATCTTCGCTTTGAAGACGTTGATAATTTTTGGGCAATTCGCGGTGATTATGGCCCAATACTCTGTTTTGCAGGCCATACAGATGTAGTGCCATCAGGGCCTGAAAGTAGCTGGCAGAGCCCGCCTTTCGAACCTACGGTAACAGAGGGTTTATTAGTGGGTCGAGGCGCAGCAGATATGAAAGGCTCCTTAGCTGCTATGGTGGTTGCAGTAGAAAACTTTGTGGCTAAAAACCCAGACCATTCAGGCCGTATCGCCTTTCTTATCACCAGTGATGAAGAAGGTATCGCAGCCAATGGCACAGTCAAAGTTGTCGATTGGCTTAAACAACAAAACATCATTCCTGAGTACTGCCTTGTTGGCGAACCCTCAAGCAGTGAAACGTGCGGTGACACCATTAAAAATGGTCGTCGCGGTTCATTGGGTTGCAAACTTCGTGTTATCGGAAAACAGGGTCATGTGGCCTACCCTCATCTGGCTGATAACCCCATCCATAATATCGCGCCTGCTCTTACAGAATTAGCTAGCTACGAATGGGATAAAGGCAATGACTTCTTTCCAGCCACCAGTTTTCAGGTATCCAATATCAATGGCGGTACTGGTGCAACCAATGTTATCCCTGGTGAGCTAGACATCGTATTCAACTTTCGTTTTTCAACAGAAGTAACAGAACAGCAACTACGTGACACCACAGAAGCTATTCTTAAAAAGCACCAACTAGATTATAAAATAGATTGGCATTTAAGTGGCCAGCCTTTTTTAACCGCAGAGGGTGAATTAGTTGATGCCGCAGTCAGTGCAGTAAAGCATGTGACCGGGCTCGATACGTTACTTTCAACAGCAGGCGGTACCTCTGATGGACGCTTTATTGCCCCTATGGGTACTCAGGTTGTTGAATTAGGACCGGTTAATGCAACCATACACCAGATTAATGAATGCGTAGCGGTTGATGACCTGGATCAACTCACAGTAATCTATGAATCTGTGCTGGAGAATCTATTTAAATAAGGCTATTTAGGAACCTTCTGAAGGGCAAAGATATCATAGCGCGTTGATTTTCCTTCTAAAGAATAGTTCGGCTTTATGCCGGCTAAATACCCTGAGTGCGCTGGCCGTTTTACTACCACACGATAAAGGGCTTTTTCCAAGGCAAGATCTAGAATCTTATGTGAATCGGCGTCACTGCCGACAATATGGTGTAGTGCCTGCATTTCTTTTTTAACCTGCGCGGACTTCTTTCTTTCAGGAAACATAGGGTCAACATAGATAATATCTGGTTTATCATCCAAAGCAACTGAACTAAGATGGTTAATACTATCATCATTTAGTAAGTTTATTTTATTTATGATCGCGGCAAGATCAGGATCATCCAAACCAGCAAATGCTGCACGATCTAAGCCGTCCCTAAGTAAAGAATGAACTATAGGGTTACGCTCTATTAACTGCATTTGACAGCCTAAACTTGCCAGAATAAAAGCATCCGCACCCAAACCAGCTGTTACATCGAGTACGTTAGGATAAAATTTTCCGGATATCCCTACCGCTTTGGCAATCATCTGGCTGTTACCACCACCATAATTTCTTCGATGACGATTACTACCAGATACAAAATCGCAAGATACAGCGCCATAAGCTTTTGAATGGGAAATAAAACTTAATCCTGATGATGAAACATGAAGCGAATAGTTAGTATTTAAATCATTTTTGTTAGTAACAGTATTTAAATCGACAAGGGGAAGATTGAGATGGTCTGAAAGAGTTGTTGCCTTGACTAAAAATTTTGGGTCAGCAACTGAAATAGAAATATTATACATGTACCTATTAAACCATATTTATTCGCAACAATTTATAACACGACCACTAAAATTACATACCTAATTTGATGTAGACCATTAAAAACATGATGATTAATCATGCTAGATAATGGGTATTAAATAAAACTCACTAAAATGGGGCATAATTTATCCACATAAGCTGTGGATAACTTTGTTGACAAGTATATTAGCAACTGTATTTAACCTAGAAAAATCAAAGGATTTACACAAATTGACTGTTTTTTGTACAGTTATAAAAGTCTATAAAAAACAACAACTTAAGAAATTATAAATAAAAAATCAACAACTTAGATGCGAAAGTTGAGGCAAGAAATTATAAAAAGAGGATATCTGTGGAAAGAATTAAAAAAATAAAAAAATATTAAAAGGCAACACCCAAAACTATTGTCTGTTTTTATTATTTTTCTACTATAGCGAAGAAAGATACACCCAGTCAAATCCTTCATTCTGATTTGCGTAAATTATTTTTTCGGGGCAAAGAAAAACGCCCTCAATAGCCTCTTTCACTCTGACTGAATTATTATTGTTTTCACTAATGTGGCCAATCACTAATTTTTTTATGCTGTCTTGATTTATAGAATTCAACAAACTTGCTGTTTGATGGTTATTAAGATGCCCCCAATGACCCGCTACACGATCTTTAAGGAACTTCGGATAGTCACCTGCTTCAAGAAGTGCCACGTCATGATTAGCCTCCACAAGTAAACCAGTGCATTCATTATATTGCTTAATAATATAAGGCGTTATATTTCCAACGTCCGTCAAAATGCCTAAACGATTTTGGTCACAAGAGATAATATACTGTACTGGTTCACTCGCATCATGAGGAACAGGAATTGGCAATACATTCACGTTATTGATCATAAAGCTGTTATGACTACATATCACTCTATACCGCTTAGAAAGGCTTGGAATAACATTAACAGCACGATAACAACCAGCTGTCGCATAAATATCAATTGAAAATTTTGATGCAAATGGTAATACACCTTTCCAATGATCACTATGTTCGTGAGTAACAAGAATGGCGAGGATATCTTGAGGAGACTTACCTAGTCGATCTAGCCGCTTTATGGTCTCTTTGGTTGAAAAACCACAGTCAATCATCAAGCAACCATACTCTGTTTCAATTAACGTAGAGTTACCCTTACTACCACTGCCAAGAGAGGCAAATCTCACACAATTACCCCTTAAGACATATTATTTCTAACAATATTAAGAAGCTTTAATGCCTGAGCGCGCTCTAAACTATCACCATCCATGCTGACTAATCTTATTTCAATCGCATTGCCCGTATCCTGAACAAGAATACGATAGCTTGCTTCAATCACATCCGTATCAGTACCAAAGCCAAGCCAACTAAAGAATCCAGTAGGCTTGGCTTCAAGCTCATTGCTATAAGCAACTAATATCTGCCCTTGTGAGCGGTCTAAATCAACTAAGGAGAAACCACCACGTACCGCTGAGTAATTAATTGAAGCCCAAGTTCTCTCAAAGTCTAAATTAACTTGTATAAAAGGATCAGCCGCTTCTGGGTTAACTATTTGAACTTTGGAAGAGCCACCAATGGTTTGCGCCAGCAGTGAAACAGAGGCAAACTTTGGTGTGGCCGCTAATTCGCCAGCCAAAAAAGAAACCATATCTTCTTCTTTGCTATCTAAATCAGAAGTTTGATTCCAATCCTGTTGAATTTGTGAAATTGGCTTTTGTTGATGAAGAACAGAAATTTCAGTACTACTTAATTGCACACCAGGTGTTATGGTAAATCTAAAACGATGTTCACTTTCTATATCAGACCTATATGAAAGCCAATCTGTTTCAATAATGCCTGCTGATGCGTTGACCGCCGATGTTGGCAATCCGCTTTTATTCAATATATTACGTATTCTAGGCCAAAGCTTACTGGGTGAACTATTTACTAAAATCCAACGTCTATCGTCAATTTTTTGTATTTTTACAAGCTGTTCGAAGGCATTTACTGAAATCGGTTGTGGTCTTGGTATTTCACCTGAGTTATTTGAAATTTGCTTCTGTGCCAATTGAGGTATTGGGTACAACTGTCCCAGTTTGCTCGAATCAAGGCTCTCGGGTACAACCATTTGCTGAACTTCTTTAGAGTAAAGATAATTAGATCTGCTGTCATCAATACCCAACCAACTACATCCGGATAACATTATAAAACCAATTAAACTACAACTAACTCTGCTCATATTACTCTGCCTTGCCACCCTTCTGATGTATTGTTATTTTATTAATAGTGTGTTTTTTAATGCCTGTATAACTTCGACTTGATTAGCCTCAGATAGTTTCGTTAGCGGTAAACGAATTGCATGATCAATCAGTCCTAGCTCACCGACAGCCCATTTCACTGGAATTGGGTTAGATTCAACAAACATTGCATCATGAATAGCAAGTAGTTGTGAATCAATAGTCAAAGCCTGCTCGACATGACCATTTAAAGCAGCCTCACACATTTGTGACATCATCTTTGGCGCAACATTAGCAGTCACTGAAATATCTCCATGACCACCCAACAGCATTAACTGGCGTGCTGTATGATCATCGCCCGAGTAGATAGCAAAATCATCAGGTGCTTGCTCAATCAGAAACTTAGCGCGCTCAAGATCGCCCGTGGCTTCTTTTATACCAACAATATTAGCAATCTTAGATAATCGAAGTGCGGTCTCTGGCAGCAAGTCACAAGCAGTTCTTCCAGGAACATTATAGAGGATCTGGTCAATATCTACAGCCTCTGCAATAGCTTTGTAATGTTGATATAGACCTTCTTGTGTAGGCTTATTGTAATACGGCGTTACCAGCAGACATGCATCTGCACCAGCTTCTTTAGCCGCGATAGTAAGCTCTATGGCTTCTCTAGTACAATTAGCACCTGTACCGGCAATAATCGGGATACGACCCCTTGAAGCCTCTACAGTAGCTCGAATGACTTGGCTGTGCTCCTTAACGCTTAGTGTTGCTGATTCACCCGTGGTACCCACCGCTACTAAAGCATGGGTTCCTTGATCTATATGCCATTCAACCAAGCGATCTAATGCCTCCCAATCAACATCTAAGTTATCTGGTTTCATTGGGGTCACTAGAGCAACAATACTGCCAGTAATCATCTTTGTTCCTTTGGTTTAAATCTCAATTGGCATTTACTAGTTCTATATTAGCAAATCGCTAATGTTTATTTGTATAAAAATCCGGCTCACCCGCTGGACGAGTTTTAAACCGACGATGTGCCCAGAGATATTGATCCGGTTGCACTCTAATAAACTGTTCTACCAGACTATTGATGCGCGTTGCGTCTGCAATATCATCGCCAGTTGGGAAGTTTTCTAAAGCTGGGTGAACGCAAACCTTATAACCCTGATTGCCTGGTAATCTAATATGGGTAAAAGGAACCACTCGAGCGCCTGTTTTTTCAGCTAAACGTGCCGTTGCATACACAGTGGCTGCCTGAATACCAAAAAATGGCGCAAATACACCTTGTTTTATTCCATAGTCCTGATCGGGGGCATACCAAACTGTACGTCCAGCCTTTAAAGCTTTCATAGTGCCACGAACGTCCCTGCGCTCAAACAGCCGGCTATCCTCTGAACTTTTATGAAGACGGCCTTTAATCTGCATGTAATCATAAACTGGATTACCATGGGCGCGATACATACCGTCTCGTTCCGAAACCATTGCAATAGCCGCTGCACCCACCTCAAGCGTTGTATGGTGAATGCTCAAAAGAATAACGCCCTGTCCGTTGGCATTACTTAAGTTATCTAAGCCATCGAATTGCAAAAGCTTGGAGAAACGACGTTTGGACCACCACCAAGCCATACCAAGTTCCATAATGGCAATCCCCATACTGATAAAGTTTTCTCGTAACAGAGCTGCTTGCTTATCACTATTCAGCTCAGGGAAACATAACTCAATATTGCGCTTAGCGATGTATTTGCGGTTGGTTGGCAACTTAAACAGCGCTAATCCAATCAGCTTACCCAAGACCAGAAGCCCAGTATAGGGAAGGAAAACTACCAGACGCCAAAGGCCAAAATAAACCCATGTTTTAAAAAAAACTGGTTTCAGGAAACTCAACTGAAACTTGGCGCTCTTAGCATTCATAAATAGCTCTGAGCTAATTAAACCATCTGCGAAATAGGCACATCGGGATTAACATCAGCCTCATAGTCAACACCATCAATCTCAAAGCCAAATAGATTGAGGAATTCTTGTTTATAGCCATCAAGATCTGTGAGCTCACCTAATGCTTCATTGCTTATAGCCGCCCAACTTTGAGTAACTGCATCCTGAATTGCAGGATCTAGCTCCAGCTCATCAACCCGTAAGCGCCCCTCTTCATCTAATCGCGGCGTATCTGTATAAAGACATTCAGTAAATAAACGATAAAGTTGTTCTATACAGCCCTCATGGGTACCATTTTTCTTCATCTCCTTAAAAAGCATAGCGAGATAGAGTGGCATAATAGGAATAGCAGAGCTTGCCTGAGTCACAACAGCCTTTAGCACAGAAACTCTAGCATCACCATCCATCGTTGACAGCTGATCACGAATATTCAGTACTTTTTTATCCAAATCTTTCTTAGCTTGACCAATGGTTCCGTCCCAATAAAGATCCCAAGTAATTTTTTCACCTATGTAAGTAAAAGCAGTTGTTTTAGCGCCTTCAGCTAACACCCCTGCCTCTTGCAAGGCATCGATCCACATCTGCCAATCTTCACCACCCATAACCGCAACTGTGTCATCAATTTCCTGCTGATTAGCAGCCTCTAGACTAAACTCTTGAACCTCTTCTTTGTCGGTATTCACACCTAGCATAGTGACATCCTTACCCACCGGCTTAAGCGTTGAGTTAAATACCTCGCCTGTATCAGGATGCTGTCTTCGCGGTGCCGCCAAGCTATAAATTACAAGATCAACCTGACCTAGATCCTGTTTAATGGTTTCAATAGTCTTCTGTTTAATTTCATTAGAGAAGGCATCACCATTAATACTTTTAGCATAAAGACCCTCTTGCTCAGCGATTTTGTGAAACGCTGCACTGTTATACCAACCAGCAGTGCCCGGCTTGCGGTCTGTACCAGGCTTTTCAAAGAAAATACCTAAGGTTGACGCGCCACCACCAAAGGCTGCAGAAATTCTTGCAGCAAGACCATAACCAGTAGATGAACCAATCACTAAAACGCGTTTAGGCATCTCAATCGCAGCCTGAGATTTAATGTAATTAATTTGATTAATCACATTGGCCTCACAACCTGTTGGGTGAGTGGTTATACACATAAAGCCGCGAACACGAGGTTTAATAATCATTAAATGGTCTCCGTTTATATTAATGATGTGAGAGATAAACTTGTCTAATTATAGGCTGTGTATCATACCTTAAAACAAACTAAATCATGTAAATTTATACATCTAAAATTAAATGTTAATAACAAAAAAGGCCCATAAATGGACCCTTTTCGGATTTTAAATATAGCCTTATAAATATAATTAAAGTGTCATATGACGAATATCGCTCAACACCTTAACCAAATAAGTCATAAAACGACCTGCATCACCACCGTTAATGACTCGATGGTCAAAGGAAAGCGCTAGAGGCAACATTAACCTTGGTTTGAAATCTGAGCCATCCCAAATAGGCTTCATCTGTGATTTTGAAACACCCAGAATACCCACTTCAGGACTATTTACAATGGGGGTAAAGCCATTGCCGCCAATAGCACCAAGACTTGAGATAGTAAAGCAACCACCCTGCATATCGCTCGGCTTAAGTTTGCCTTCGCGAGCAAGGGTTGCCATGCTGATAACATCCGCTGATATTTCCCAGATTCCTTTCTTATCAGCATCTTTAATCACAGGAACCACTAAACCGCGTGGTGTATCAACTGCCATACCGATATTGATATAGTGTTTTTGGATATAGTTTTCACCGTCACCGGCTAGTGAACGATTAAATTCGGGATTTGCTGCTAAGGCCGCTGCCGCTGCTTTGATAATGAAAGCAACGGGTGTGACTTTAATACCTTTCTTTTCACCCTCAAGCTTTAATGACTTACGGAACACTTCAAGCTCTGTAATATCAGCATCATCAAACTGGGTCACATGAGGAACGTTCAACCAGTTACGCTGCATATTATCCGCGGTAACTTTCTGAATCTTACTGAGCTTAACGGTTTCAATTTCACCGAACTGGCTAAAGTCCACTGCAGGCACCTGTGGAATGCCAGCACCAGAGGCTGATCCGGCATTTCCACCAGATTGAAGCGCGGCTTTAACGAAGTTATTAACATCGTCTTTTTGAATTCTATTTCGAGGACCTGTTCCCGCAACCTGAGTAAGATCAACACCTAACTCACGCGCTAGTAAGCGAACAGCAGGACCCGCATAAATTTCTGAGGAATCATTTGAAACTGCCGCCGCTGGCGCCGCAGAAGGAGCCGGAGTAGCCACTGGGGCTGGCGCTGGATCTGCTGAAGGTGCAGGTGCAGACGGAGCGGCTTGAGCTGGAGCTGGAGCATCTGCAACCACATCTGCAACTGAAGTCACCTCAATTAATGCAACTTGATCACCCGTAGCTAACTTATCGCCTTCTTTGGCAATAATTTCCTTAACTGTCCCTGTTAATGTTGATGGGACATCCATGGTTGCCTTGTCAGACTCAAGCACTACAAGGGTATCGCCCTCTTCAACCTGATCGCCTACGGCAACTGAAATTTCAATGAGCTCGACCTTATCATCACTGCCGATATCAGGCACCAAGGCAATTTGCTCTGAAGTTTCAGAAACAGCGGGCGCTGACGGCGCTTCTACTACTTCGGCAACAGGCTCTGGTTCAGCAACAGGTTCAGGCGCTGGTTGCTCTTCAACAGCCGCTTCAACCACAGCTTCTGCAACTGCTGTTTCAATTTCAGCAATAGCATCACCGACCTTGACAGTATCGCCTTCGGCAACCAAATAGTTAACCACTGAGCCATCCACTGGGCTAGGAACGTCCATAGAGGCTTTATCAGACTCTAAAACGACCAGAGACTCTTCTTGCTCTACAGCATCACCAACTGCTGCACATAGCTCAATCACTTCTACCGACTCTGCGCCGCCTAAATCAGGAATTGTTACAATTTCTATTGCCACTTAAAACGTCCTTTATAGATAGTGTTTCTATTCGTTAAATACAGGTTCAACTATTACAAATACACTTACAAATACAATGGATTAGGTTTCTCTGGATCTATACCCAATGTCTTAATTGCCTTTTCTACCACCGTTGCTTTGATAGTACCCTGATCTGCAAGTGCTTTCAGTGCCGAGATTACAACAAAATTGCGGTCAACTTCAAAGAAATGACGCAATGCAGCACGGCTATCACTACGACCAAAGCCATCAGTACCCAAAACATAGAATGGTTGCTCAATATAGGCGCGCATTTGCTCTGAGTAGGCTTTCATATAATCCGTAGAAGCAATAACTGGTGCATCACAGCCACTTAACTGCTCAGTAATGTAGGCAGTCTTAGCTTTCTTGGTTGGATGAAGCATATTCCAACGATCAACAGATTGACCTTCACGAACCAATTCATTGACACTGGTAAGACTCCAGATATCCGACTGAACATCGAATTGTTCTTTCAAAATCTCAGCTGCTGCGATAACTTCATTCAAAATAGTACCGGCGCCCATTAGGGTGACTTTCTTATCCCCTTTGTCCGCTGCAGCAAACTTATACATACCTTTTACAATGCCCTCTTCTGCACCTTCTGGCATAGCTGGCTGAACGTAGTTTTCGTTCATAGTCGTTAGGTAATAGAAGCAATTTTCTTGATCTTCAAACATGCGCTTAACGCCATCTTGAACAATCACGGCTAATTCATAGCTAAAGGTTGCATCATAGCTCTTACAATTAGGGATGGTATTCGCCAAAATAAGACTGTGTCCATCCTGATGCTGAAGACCTTCACCATT
>JAYOSY010000017.1:0-17248 GCA_038139495.1 Porticoccaceae bacterium | reverse complement strand
GTCTAGAGGGTGGCTGTAAGAAATTTGCTTGGATTAAAGCACTTAAAAAAGTTAACAAAAGTGAATATAAGTCTATCTGCCATACAGTTCGTGAAGATGGTCGCTATATTGAAGTGGGTGAAAACGATAACCTGATCGTACAGAAACTTCAGGCTAATCCATCGGTGTTAGGCGTATTCGGATTTAGTTTCTTGGATCAAAATGCTGATAAGGTTCAGGGTGCATTAATTGAATCGGTTGAGCCTACATTTGAATCTATCTCCGATAAATCATATCCAATTTCAAGACCGCTTTATTTCTATGTTAAGAAAGCACATATTGATGTAGTCCCCGGTATACTGGGCTATCTGACAGAGTTCACCAGTGAGCGTGCTTGGGGTGATGATGGCTATCTAGCTGAAAAAGGCATGATTCCATTGGCAGCAGATGCCCGTAAGGCATTGGCTGCTAGCGTTAGATCATTAACGCCAATGAATGGAAAAGAACCATTGAAATAATTGCAATAAGTTGTCAAAGTACAACCCGGCTCAGGTAGCCGGGTTGTTTTGTTTATATTGGATTGATTTTTATCTATGGAATCTTCGAATTTATTTCTGTTAATGCTGGCGTTGGGTGCGGTTGCTTTCTATATTGGCCGCGGCCGTTCGTTAGCAGTAGCAACGCCTCTAGGCGGTATTAGGCACTTACACTCACTGCCTAATTATTACGGCCTTAATGCATTATTATGCTGTGCTTTGCCCTCGCTGGCTTTATTAGTTCTCTGGGTTATTTTTGATGAGTCAGTCATTAATAGCATTGTAATGAATGGGTTGCCTGCTGAATTAATGCCTTCAACCACTGCGGATTACAATCTTACGCTAAATAAGATTAGCAATCTGGCGGATGGAACCATGAAGCCTCAAACCCAATCTACTGCATTAATTATTGCCGCTGAATCTATGGCGGGTTTGCGTATTATCTCCCAATGGGTTTTAACGGCGCTTTGTTTAATCCTGGCAACCATTGGTTTCTATTGGGGGTGGCGCAGAATTGCAGCTGACTTTAGAGCGCGTCAATCCGTCGAAAGGGTTATGGAAAACCTTCTTCTTGGTTGCGCCTGCCTAGCGATTTTTACCACGGTTGGTATTGTTTTTTCGGTTTTATTTGAGTCAATTCAATTCTTTCGTTCGGTGCCATTCTTTGATTTTGTCTTTGGCTTAGATTGGAGTCCTCAGACGGCAATTCGCGAAGATCAAGTGGGCTCCTCAGGTAGCTTTGGTGCGGTTCCTCTGTTTGTGGGTACGCTTTTGATTTCAGCGGTTGCTATGTTTGTGGCAGTGCCTATTGGCCTTATGTCAGCTATTTATTTAGCGGAATATTCAAGCAAATCCGTGCGAACCTATGCCAAGCCAGCGCTAGAGGTTTTAGCCGGTGTTCCCACCGTTGTTTACGGCTTCTTTGCGGCACTAACTGTAGCGCCTTTTTTGCGTGATTTAGGGGCTGACTTTGGTTTAAGTATTTCGTCTGAAAGCGCGCTTGCCGCAGGCTTAGTGATGGGCGTGATGATTATTCCCTTTATTTCATCACTAGCCGATGATGTTATTACCGCTGTGCCGCAAGCTATGCGTGATGGCTCATTAGCGATGGGTGCAACGCATTCTGAAACGGTACGTCGCGTGGTTATTCCCGCAGCTCTACCAGGTATTGTTGCGGGTATTATGCTGGCAATTTCTCGCGCAATTGGTGAAACCATGATTGTTGTGATGGCGGCGGGACTTGCCGCTAAATTAACCGCTAATCCACTAGAATCGGTAACCACAGTGACTGTTCAGATTGTAACATTGCTTACAGGTGACCAAGAGTTTGATAGTCCTAAGACGCTAGCCGCCTTTGCTTTGGGTCTAATGCTATTTACTGTGACATTGCTGCTGAATATTTTTGCATTGCATATTGTTAAAAAATACCGGGAGCAATATGAGTAAGCCCATGGATAATTTAGATAAAATCAAAAGTTCGCTTAAACGTCGAAGTCGCTCTGAAAGTCGGTTTCGTTGGTACGGTCGCTTCGCAATTATTTTAGGGCTAGTTGCTGTTCTGGCTTTATTTGTGGATATCGTGAGTAAGGGGCATGGCGCCTTTAAAGCCACTTATATCCAGCTTGATGTTAATTATGATGCTGAGTTACTGGGTTTGACTAGCTTGGCTGACGAATCTCAGCTGATGATGGCTAACTGGGATGCCTTGAGCAAATCTGCATTGCGTAATAAATTTTCTGAGGTGTCTGGCCGTAGAGATAAGCGTCAACTATATAAGCTTATGAGTAATGGCATTGGATTCGATCTTAAAGAGCGTCTCGTTGCTAATCCGTTACTTTTGGGTGAAACGGAGAACTTATGGTTGCTTGCCGATGATGATATTGATACCTACTATAAATCTTGGCTAGATAACGAGCCCTATGACGCTCGCTTAAGTAAAAAACAGGTACAGTGGATTGACCAATTGCACGAGCAGGGACATATTAGACTGCAGTTAAATACTAATTTGCTGACCAAAGGTGACTCAAGAGAGCCTGAGCAAGCCGGTATTTACGGTGCTGTTATGGGCTCTTTGTTAACCCTTGTGCTAACTTTAATTCTGTCATTCCCAATTGGTGTTGCTGCTGCAATTTACCTTGAAGAATTTGCCCCGAAAAATAGATTTACTGATTTTATTGAGGTGAATATCAATAATTTGGCAGCAGTTCCGTCAATTATTTTTGGTCTTTTAGGATTAGCTGTATTTATTAATTTTTTCCATGTGCCGCGATCAGTTCCCATTGTAGGTGGCTTGGTGCTTACCTTAATGACCCTGCCAACCATTATTATTACTAGCCGCGCAGCTATCAAATCTGTGCCCCCGTCTATTCGTGAGGCTGCCTTGGGTATGGGGGCATCAAAATATCAAGTAGTATTGCACCATGTGTTGCCGTTGGCTCTTCCCGGAATGCTAACAGGTGCTATTATTGGCATGGCACAGGCATTGGGTGAAACTGCACCTTTGCTTATGATTGGCATGGTGGCATTTATTGTGGATATCCCGCAGGGGTTTACTGACCCAGCAACCGTATTGCCGGTACAGATTTTCCTCTGGGCAGATAGCCCTGAAAGAGCCTTTATTGAAAAGACATCAGCTGCCATTATGGTACTGTTGTCATTCCTGTTAATTATGAATATAACAGCCGTTTGGTTGAGAAAACGTTTAGAACGCCGTTGGTAAAGAGAGTTATTATGAAAGAAGCTACTGCTGCAGCGCAGACTGCAAAAGACCCAAAATCAACTTCAAAGCAAAATTTGGAAGTTGATCAAGCACAGGCCACGGTAGGTAATCGTTTTTGCGAAAATCCAAAAATGAGCATGCGCAATGTGAATGTTTATTATGGTGATAAGCAGGCCATACAAGATGTGAGTGTGGATATTGCTAAGAATGAAGTGATTGCAATGATTGGCCCTTCGGGCTGTGGTAAGTCAACCTTTTTACGATCATTAAATCGAATGAATGATACGGTTGATGGCTGTCGAGTTGAGGGAGAAGTATTGCTTGATGGCGATAATATATACCAACAGAATTTAGATGTGGTTGAGTTACGCGCCAGAGTGGGTATGGTATTTCAAAAACCAAATCCATTCCCTAAGTCAATTTTTGAAAATATTGCCTATGGCCCAAAGATTCATGGTCTTGCGGATTCGCGTGTTGACTTAGATGAAATTGTTGAGGATAGTCTAAAGAAAGCTGGGCTGTGGGAAGAAGTAAAAGAGCGACTTCATCAGCCCGGAACCGGTCTTTCTGGTGGGCAGCAACAGCGACTCTGTATTGCCCGTGCTATTGCTGTTAGCCCTGAGGTTATTTTAATGGATGAGCCATGCTCAGCACTGGATCCAATTGCAACAGCTCGTATCGAAGAGTTAATTGAGGAATTAAGTCAGAATTTTACCATTGCTATTGTAACGCACAGTATGCAACAGGCAGCGCGTGTTTCAAGTCGTACGGCTTACTTCCATCTTGGGAAACTTATTGAGGTTAACCCTACGGAGCAGGTGTTTACAATGCCAGAACATCAGCTTACAGAGGCCTATATTACAGGTCGATTTGGGTAATTAGCCGCAACGAAATAGAAGATAAGCCTTTTAAAGGAAGATAAATATGCCAAAAATGTCATTTGAAAATCATATTATGACCCAGTTTGATGAGGAGCTTGAAGAAATTCGCACTCAGCTGATGGAAATGGGCGGCAAAGTGGAACAGCAATTAAAAAACGCTATTCAAGCCGTAATCAAGGCTGATAGTAGTCTTGCTGAAGAGGTGATCAAAGAAGAGCGTCTAGTGGATGAAATGGAGGTGGATATTGATGAAGCCTGTATTTTAATTATTGCTCGCCGACAGCCAGCGGCAAGTGATTTGCGTTTTGTAATGATGGTCACTAAAGCAATTAATGATCTAGAGCGAATTGGTGATGAATCCAGAAAGATTGCCAATCATGCCGTTATCCTGTCTGAGCAGGATGGCCTATCACAGGGTTATAAAGAGGTTCGTCATCTTGGTGATTCAGTGTCTGGAATGCTTGCTAATGCGTTAGATGCCTTCGCTCGATTTGATGTGGATGCAGCAATGAAAACATTGAATGAAGATGCGCAGGTTGATCTTGATTATAAGAGTGCATTAAGAGAATTAGTGACCTATATGATGGAAGATCCTAGAAGTATTAGCCGTGCGATTAATATTCTATGGGTTGTTCGATCACTGGAGCGTATTGGCGATCACGCAAAGAATCTCTGCGAACAAATTGTCTATGTGGTTAAAGGAAAAGATATACGACATCAGTAATTGAAAATTCTTTAATTTCACAAAAGGAGGCCTCGGCCTCCTTTTTTCATCCAAAAAAAGTACTAAAACTTATGTAAATTAGTTGGGAATAATAATTTATACATTTGGCGTGTAAAATGAAGCTAATTGAAGTTCTAATTGATCAACTCGAACTTTAAGGATTGCAATTTTTTTTTTAAAAGTTAGTCTTGCCGCACACGGCTAAATCAAACTTCTAGCCGTACTAGAATAGTTATTACATTCGGTTGGAGAATAAATGGAAACCATTAAGTTTGAACTTCATGATATGGCGACAATGATGACCGCCATTATGTGTTTTCTATTTGCTACTATGATTGTGGCGAGTGGAAAGTTCAAAACGAATAGTGCTTGCTTATTGGCAGGTTTTTTTATTGCGCAGTCCTTTGTTTCTCTCCATGAATTAGTGTTATATGGCGATCAATTTAGATATGTTGTGCTTGATTCTTCGCCAAATTGGTTTTTTATCGGCAGCCTAGCCTACGCTGTCGATGGCCCCTTGCTTTATCTTTATGTGGTATCGCTGATAAGGCCAAATTTTAGTCTGCAAAAAAAACACATATTACATCTTATTCCCGTAGTTATTTATTTTGTATTTTTGATATTTGCTTTCTATATTCAAGATAACATGCACAAAAGGAATATTATTGAAAATTTTCTCTTTGATCTTGAGTGGCAATTTGTCTTTATGGATACGCTAGTTAAGTCCTCAAGGCTGTTTTATTTTATCCTATCTATTTACCTTATCAATAAATACAGAGAACAGCTTAAAGAATTGCGTTCAAGCATCGAAAATATAGACCTGACTTGGTTAAAGATATTGGTATTGGGGTTCGCAATAGTGGCATTGGTCAGTGTCGTTTTATCTATATCGAAAGTGGTTGGCCTATTTTATCCAGTGAAGGTCGAATTTCTAATCTTTTTGGGTTTAACCACCTATTACTCTAATCTTATTTTGGTGTGTTTATTATTATTTTATAGTGCCCTCAATGTTTCATCGGTTGAAGCGGTAAAGTATCAATCCAAAGATTTTTACGCTGGTTATCAAGCAGACTCTGAGTATGTGGATCGAATTGAGAGATTTATGAATGATAACAAACCTTATTTAAAATCAAATATAACATTGAATACATTGTCTCAATTGATTGATATACCGGCTAGAGAGTTAACAGCTATATTAAATGGTCATTTTAAAATGAACTTTTATGAGTTCATTAATGACTATCGTATTCAAGAAGCTAAAGCTATATTTGATGCTGACAAGCTAAATGAAAAGACTATAACAGAGGTCTTTACGGCCGCAGGCTTCAATAGCAAGTCTGTGTTCAACACTTTTTTCAAAAAAGACACAAAAATGACGCCCTCTGAATACAGAAAAAATAATATTCATTAACGTATATTTTTGATCTTTTAAGTACGAGTTGTATTACACGAACTACTTTTCTTTGAAATCCACACATAATCTAGAAACTTAATGCTTTAAAAGGCAGGTTTTAATTTGGTCATTAATAATTAACTCTATGACCTGATAAATTGTTTCAATGTAGAAAAAAGTCGGATTTACGTTATTCGGTGAAAAAATAAATTTAAAGAGGGTTTAGTTGTGAAATTACAGCACATTTTATTATTAGTTCTTTTATTTGTATTGCAGGCTTGTGGAGGCTCAAGTAATACTCAGCCTGCAACGAATACGGGAACTGGTAATTCGAGTGGAAATACGGTTGTTGATTCAGGTAGCACCGATGACGCAGATGACGCAGATGATGCAGATGAAGATGATGCAGATGATGCGAATTCGGGTGCTTTTGGCACAGGTGATTCAAGCTCTGGCGATACGGGTAGTAGCGGTTCTGACACTACAAATCAGCCTGTAGACGAAGTTATTTCAATCTTTGGTGATACCTATGCTAATGTAAGTGTGATTGATTTCAATCCCTATTGGGAGCAACAAACTCAAGTTACAGTTGGTGACGTTCTTACTTATGCAAATTTGAACTATCAGGGAACTGAGTTTGAAGCTCAGGATCTCTCCACTAAAGAATTCTTCCATGTAGACTTTTACACAGACAATGCATCCACTTTAGAGATGTTTGTGATTAATGCGCCGGGTGCAGAAACGGGTTATAGCCTGACCGACCAAATTATTTTGGGGCAATGGGTGAGTGTTGATATTCCGTTATCTGCTTATGATGTGGTTGATCTTCGAGCAGTTAACCAGTTAAAAGTTGTGGGTGATGGAACGGTTAAGCTAGATAACCTATATTTCCACGGTTCAACAGCAGCTAAATTGCCAAAAAATGTGACTTTCAGTGTCAATATGTCAGGCATTGATTTGTTGGGTGAAGTGCCGACTATCCAGGGTACTTTTAATGGCTGGTGTGGCGCCTGTAATCCAATGTCTGATCCTGATGGTGACAATATTTGGTCATTGACAATCGAATTACCAGAGGCGTCTTATGAGTATAAATATGCGCTGGGTAACTGGGTTTCTCAAGAAAATGTTCCGGTTAACTGTGTTAATTCTGTAGGCGCTAATCGCAGCTTTACTATGAATGGTGACACAGTTCTAGCAACCGACGCTTACAATGGCTGTCCGGGTGAAGCGCCAACACTGGGTGGTAATGTCACTTTTTCTGTCGATATGACCGGTGTTGATTTGGGTGGTGAAGTGCCAACCTTGCAAGGTGGATTTAATAACTGGTGTGGCAACTGTGCGCCATTGTCTGATGACAATGGTGATAATATTTGGACCATTACTACTAACTTGGCGGGTGGCGAACATCAATATAAGTATGCTCTAGGTAATTGGGTTTCAGATGAGGCCGTCCCTGATAATTGTGATCATACAATTGGTGCCAACCGTTCAGTTAATGTGAGTGGTGATACTACTAATCCAACTGATGTGTATAACGGTTGTCCAAGTGATTTCACAGGTGTAACAGACCCAAATACTGGCACTGATGGTGATACTGGCGGTGATGATCCAGTTTACACACCAGCTGATGGATTTGTTATTACTGAAGCATTCGGCGGAGCTACTATTGGTGAAGGCACATTGTTGACTTTCCCGGCGGGTGCTGATTCATGGGCTGGGTTCGCTAACATGAACACATCGCTTTACCCAATCAGTTTATCTCAAGCGAGTCTAATCACCTTTACGGCTTCGATTCCGGCAGGTGGTTCGGCAGATGTTCGCTTCCGTTTTGAGAAAAATCCACATCCAGATGTTGATCCGGCCTTTAATACTGCTTCGGTTACTGTTACTGGTGATCAACCTGCTAGCTATTCTATTTCGGTTCCATCCCAAGGAAACAAAGCATTTAGATCTTTCATTGTGTACCTTGATACAAGGGATGTAGCGGTAAAAATTTCAGATATCGTAATTTCGGTTGATCCAGATGGTGGTGACACAGATTCAGGTGATACAGGTTCAGGTGATACAGGTTCAAGCAATGATGATTTGGTGACTGAGACAGTAGGCCCAGCGAATTTTATTGAAGCGTTTGGTGGCGCGACAATTCAGGGCGAAGAATTCACTCATCCTTCTTTTGCTGAGTCATGGGCGGGTATTGCCAATATGGATCTATCGCTGTATCCATTTAATTTTGCAGATGGCGGTTCAATTAACTTCACTGGGGCAGTTCCTTCTGGTGGTTCAGTTAATGTGAAATTTAAGTTTGAATTTAAGCCATCACCAGATGTTGACCCATCTTATACCACAGAGTTTGAAACGGTCTCAGGATCTGCTGATCAGACTTATACGATTCAAGTTCCTAGTCAAGGGGCGAATACTTTTAGTAACTTAATTCTTTATATTCAGGAAAAAGATACCGCGGTAAAAATTTCTAACTTAATGGTTACTACTACGGTAGATCCAAATGGTGGTAATGGTGTTGATACTCCCGATGAATATAATACTCTAAGTTATGGTGCAGGTAGTATTGGTGACACCATCTATACCTCAAACCATCGCTGTAAATCAGATTATGGCTATTGGGTTGAAAATGCCGGCGTTATATCGACTAAATCAACCATACAGGCACAGGGCTGTAATCAGAGTACGGGTATCCCAACAGGGGTAATCACTAAGCTTTATCCGCACTTAACCGGTCCAGCAGCTGATAAGCCAACTCAAACTCACAAGTGGTGGGGGTCTATTTCATTCTTAGGTGAGATGACAGTTGGGGACTATGATGATTCTGCTTATATAACACCAGATCCTATTTCTGCAAGAATCAATAATAAAGGTGTAAGAGTCAGCGGTATTCCCTCTGGTTTAAAAAGTACAAATTCAGGACAGTACTACTATCCAATTGGTGATCATGCCGCTGAAGTATTTGATGGTATAGCTGTAGGAAACTCAACCTATTCTGATTTAGAAGCCTATACCAAAGATTACAGTGAAGGCTCGGTGACTGTTCTATGGAAAAGCGGCAGTACCGATGTGATGGAGGCGACCTTTGTTCATGGCTCACCCTATATTTACTTTAAAGCTTACGTCGGCAATCTTGAAGTAAGAACGTTGCGACAAGATGGGGTAGGTGAAAAAGGAACATTCTCTACGCCAAGTAATACATTAGGTATTTGGACCAATGTTTCAAATGTAACAAACAACTTTTTAATTGTAGGTGAGGGTTCAACTAGCTTCCCAGATTTATCTGATAGCAATGATTCGATGACCATGGGCACTTATGGGGTTATTAACAGCGCAAAAGAGATGACCCTAGTTTACCTTCCTCAGTTAACAGCGGGTTCAGTTTCTAGCTCGATGATTGATCAATTTGCAAGCAGAGCTCGCAATGAGGTGGCTGCAGTGAATATTGATTATGCTGTTGATCGTTCAAACAATGAAATCACGGTTACTCATACCTATGTCGATGATCAGGGTGCGGCAGTAGATACGCTTGCGGGTTTGCATCCATTACATTGGAAAAATACATCGCAGGCCACTACGCCTTATCAAATTCGAAGTGCGCGCGGTACCATCAAATTTGCAGAGCTCTCGCAATTTAGCTATCAAATTCCTTATGTAGGTGTTTTACCAACCATGCCATCGGTTGATGATAGCTTTAATCAGGCAACCCTCGAGGGACTGGTCACTGATTTTGTCAGCCAAGGCTCAAATATGTGGAATGCCTCTGCTAACGGTGATCTTTTTGAGGACACCTACTGGTCCGGTAAAAATTACGGCAAGGTTGCTGAAGTGTCAGCGATTGCTCGATCTATAGGGATGACCACTGAAGCCGATGATATGATTGACTGGCTGAAAGCAGAGCTTTCTGACTGGTTCTCCTCTGAAGCGAATGGTGAGCTCAAGACTAAAAAATATTTTGTTTATGATAGCGACTGGAATACCCTTTTTGGCTTTGATGAATCCTATGGTTCGCATCAGCGTTTAGCGGACCACCATTTCCATTACGGTTACTTTGTGCGTGCCGCTGCTGAGATTTGTCGTGTAGATATTGCCTGGTGTGGACAAGACCAATACGGTCCAATGATCGAGTTGCTTATTCGTGACTATGCAGCAGATAAAGATGATCCAATGTTCCCGCATATGAGAAACTTCGATCCGGCTAATGGCTTCTCATGGGCAGATGGTCAGATGAATTTCATTCGTGGTAATAACAATGAATCTACCTCTGAAGCGGCAACAGCCTACGGTGCGATTATTCTTTACGGTTTAGCGACGGGTAATACCGAGTTAACAGAAAAAGGTATGTACCTTCATGCCTCAACGGGTGCTACCTATTGGGAGTACTGGAATAATATTGATGGTTATAACAATGTTAGTGCAGAAGCTAATAACTTCTTCCCTGGCTATGGGCATATAACCACCTCTATTATTTGGGGTGACGGTGTTGATTTCGCCACTTGGTTTAGTGGTGCCTATGCGCATATTTTAGGTATACAGGGTCTTCCTTCCAGCCCACTTATATTCCATGTAGGTATTCATGCTGACTATATGGAAGACTACGTCGCACTTGGATTGAGTGAGTCAGATAATAACAAGCCATCAGGTCTAATTGATGATCAATGGCGTGATCTATGGTGGAACCTTTGGGCTATGACTGATGCTGAAGCAGCTATTGCAGATTACAACAGTGTTTCGAGCTATATGCCTGAGCAGGGCGAATCTAAGGCCCACACCTATCATTGGATGCACACCTTTGATGCGTTAGGTCATCTAGCCACAGGTACCGGTGAAATTACAGCCGACCACCCTGCGGCGATTGCTTTTGACAAAAACGGAACTAAGTCCTACGTGGTTTACAATTATTCCGACCAGATAGTTCCTGTAACCTTTAAGCAGGGTAATACAGTTATTCATACTATGAATGCTGCACCCTCAGGATTCACTATCGAATAATGTTATCGGTTTAATTTTGAAAGGCGGCAGCATGAGCGAACCTTTGGTTCGTTTATGTTGCCTATTTTTATGCGCTCGATAAATGGTTAGGTTAAGCTTTTGCACTGGGCCTGTTGGCGATTTCATCATGCCAGCGTTTCAGGTTGGAGCAATGACTGGGGATAGTCTTATTCACCCAGCGAATAAATCCGAGAGTACAAAACGCAGTAATATCAGCAACAGAAAAATAATCGCCCACTAAAAATTGTTGATTCGCAAAATGCTTATCTAGATCTTCAAATAAATTATCAATTCTTTGCAGGCCGCGCTCGGCTAGTTCAGGAATCTGAGCATAGGCATGGGGGCCAGAAATGGCACGGTTCTTAAAGTTAGGGCTAGAATTTCTAAAGGCTTCACCGCCGGCCAAAATACCATTCATATGAATAAAATGGTTTTGTGACTCTACCAAAGCGCGCTCTTCCGCTGTGCGACCATATAGTGGGTTATCGGGAAATATGTCTTCAAGATAGCGACAAATAGCATTCGTTTGTGCAATACAGGTGCCATTATCAAGAACTAATGCAGGCACTTCGCCCATGGGGTTAATTTTTCTAAAGGCATCAGAGCGCTGTTCGCCCTTCATTAAATTAACCTGAATGGTCTCAATTTCTATGCCCTTTTCGGCCATAAAAATACGTACACGTCTGGGATTGGGGGCCTGCTTGAAGTCGTAAAGTTTCATCAAATAATCTCCTTATCATTGATGTTACGCGATGAATTTTAAATCCGATCCAATCGTTCCTGAATACGACTTAAAATTTGTTGCGCATCGAGTCCCACCATTGCTAGTTGCTGCTGGTGATTAGCATGATCAATAAACTGATCGGGCAGGCCAAGCTGAAGGATTGGCATAACTACCGCCTGTTCGGCTAAGAATTCACTGACTGCGGAACCCGCGCCACCGGCGATACTGTTTTCTTCGAGAGTTACCAGTAAATCATGGCTATTCGCAAGCTCTAAAATTAATTCTTGATCTAAGGGTTTTACAAAGCGCATATCTGCCACAGTGGCATCTAGTTGCTCGCCAGCCTGTAATGCAGAACCAAGCAAAGTGCCAAAATTCAAAATAGCGACATTAGAGCCCTCACGCTTTACCAGCCCCTTACCAATGGGAAGGGCTGTCATGGTTTTATCGATTACTGCCCCTGTGCCAGTTCCTCTTGGATAGCGAACAGCGGCCGGGCCCTTAAACTGATACCCTGTATACAGTAATTGGCGAGTCTCATTTTCATCTGAGGGCGCCATAATGAGCATATTAGGAATACAGCGCAAATAGCTAAGGTCATAAGCACCGGCATGTGTAGCGCCATCTTCGCCCACTAGCCCAGAGCGATCCATAGCGAATAAGACATCTAAATTCTGTATCGCCACATCATGAATTAATTGGTCATAGCCTCGTTGTAAAAATGTCGAGTAAATAGCCACAACAGGTTTTACGCCTTCGCAAGCCATGCCAGCAGCTAGAGTCACTGCATGCTGTTCAGCAATCGCAACATCCTCGTATCGATCCGGGAAGCGTTCGGCAAATTCAACCATCCCCGAGCCTTCACACATGGCCGGCGTAATGCCCACCAGTTTTTTATCCTGCTCTGCCATATCGCACAGCCAGTCACCAAATACCTGTTGGAATTTGGGTTTTTTAGGCATGGCTTGCTCAGTGGGCTCGGGCTTGGGTTCAATTTTAGTCAACGCATGATAGCCAACCGGATCGCTTTCTGCGGGACCAAAACCTTTGCCCTTATGGGTCATGGTATGCAGTAAAATTGGTCCCTTAAGATCTTTAAGATTAGTCAGCGTCTGAATAAGCAACGGTAAGTCATGACCATCAATGGGTCCAATATAATTAAAGCCTAGCTCCTCAAAAATTGTCGCAGGCGATACCATACCCTTCATATATTCTTCGGTGAGTTTGACAAAATTTGCCGCCTGAGGGATTACCTTTAACGCTTTTTTGCCGCTTTCACGCAGCTGATTATAAAATTTACTCGCCCATAACTTTGAAAAATAGGTTGAGAGGCCACCCACATTATGGGAAATCGACATCTGGTTATCATTTAAAACAACCAGTAAGTCTTTATCCACATGAGCAGCATGATTAATTGCCTCAAACGCCATGCCCGCAGTCATAGCACCATCGCCAATTACAGCGACAGTTTTGCGATCAACGCCCAACTGATTAGAGGCCATAGCCATACCTAATGCCGCACTAATAGAGGTGCTCGAATGGCCAACACCAAAGCTATCATATTCACTTTCAGAGCGCTTAGGGAATCCAGAAGGTCCCTCTTTTTGACGCATTTGAGTCATCTGTTCGCGACGGCCGGTTAGAATTTTATGGGGGTAAGTTTGGTGGCCCACATCCCAAACCAGACGATCATCAGGGGTTTTAAACACCTTATGCAGAGCAATCGTTAATTCAACAACACCCAGCCCTGCGCCAAAGTGCCCACCGCTTTTGCCCACTGAATACAAAATAAAGGCACGCAACTCATCAGCCAAAGTAAGTAGCTGTTCTTGGCTGAAATCTTTTAGTTGGGCGGGACTATCCACCTGATCAAGCAAAGGCGTTGCAGGTCTTGTATCAGGGATGTCTTTAAAAGTGATTGGCATCTGTATTCGCAGTTATTTAATACGGGCTGTTTTGGTAGAGAAGTATACCATAGGCATAAACATTCCTATGCCCATTAAAAGGAGCGATGCACAATAAATTGTGCCAATGATCGAAGCGATTGGGCGCTATCGCCAAATAAAGAAAGTGCCTCTAGGCTTTGCTGATAAAGCCGCTCAGCTTCAGAGCGCGCCTTTTCAATACCCAAAATACTGGTATAGGTCGCTTTATTATTATCGCTATCAGAACCCTGACTTTTACCCAGTTGTTCGGTAGAGCTTTCAACATCCAAAATATCATCCTGAATTTGGAAGGCTAAACCAATAGCGCGGGCGTACTTTTTAAGCGCCTCTAGCTGCTCATCTGAAACCTGATTGGTTGCCATCGCCCCCATCAATATACTCGCCTCAATAAGAGCGCCAGTTTTATGGTTATGCATATAAGTTAATTCATCGGCTGTGAGTTGCTTGCCCGTAGAGGCGAGATCAACGGCCTGCCCAGTGACCATTCCATTACAGCCCCCTAGATCGGCAAGTAGAGCCACTAATTGCAGACTGACAGAGGCAGGAAGACCCAGTTCAGAAAGCTGTTTAAACGCCAAAGACTGCAGTGCATCCCCCGCTAAAATCGCCGTCGCCTCATCAAATTTAATATGGCAGGTGGGTACGCCACGACGCAGATCATCATCATCCATCGCCGGCAAATCATCATGAATTAACGAATAGGCATGAATCATTTCTACCGCAGCAGCCACGCGCGTTGTATTGCTATCACTTGCGCTAACTGCCTCAGCCGCCGCAAAACAGAGGGCAGGGCGCATGCGCTTGCCGCCATTAAATACCGAATAGCGCATAGCCTCAAAAAGCTCAGCCCCAGGGCCTGTAGCTGCAGGAAGGATTTGCTCCAGTTGAGCATCCACTTGCTTTGTATAAGATTGTAAAAGTTGTTTAGGGGTAGAAGTCATAAATAGAGGCTAGAATTAAACATCGTTGTCTTCATAGGGTTGGCTGACTAATTCATCGCCCTGACGCATCAAAACTTCAACTTTCTGTTCCGCAGACTTAAGGGCTGCCTGACAGTCGCGGGCAACCTTAATACCCTGCTCAAATGATTTAAGTGACTCCTCAAGACTGAGCTCACCACTTTCCAGCGAGTTAACTAGCCCCTCAAGCGCCGCCAGTTGCTGTTCAAAATCCACTGCTTTCTTATCTTTCGACACAATTCACCACCAAGATCATTAAAATGTCACAACAATGTGCCACACTAGCCCACAATACAGTTTCGGTCAATTCTATCAGCGTATAATTGACAGCATGCCCAAGGCTGTTCACAATAGAAGAACATTAATAGGGAGGCATAGGGTTCAGCTACCAAAGACCGCCAGTGAAAAACCCCAATCGTCGATCAAACATGCATCGGCAGGGCAGATTACCCCTTAAAATAATCACCGCTCATTATTCTCAAAGCCCTGTTGCTCGCGCAACGGGGCTTTTTTGTTGTCCATCATTAACTGCAGGAATACTCAGCCATGCAAACCAGAATTCTTAGACTTAACCTCGCCGGACAGCCCATCGATTGGCTGCATTGGGAAGAAGCTGTTTGTCTTTATTCCCGTGATCTAGTGAGTTGGACGCTGGGTGATATTGTACGCACCGTACAGGGCGGAATTTCTCGGCTAACCGGTGAGCGATCCAAAGTAGAGCTGCCCAGTATTATCGCTTGCGGAGGGGAACAGTTGGCGCGGCCGCGCACTAATAGCCCATTAAGCAATCCCACCTTATTTGCTCGTGATGCTTATCTTTGCCTTTACTGCGCCAGAGAATTCCCGGCCTCACAGTTAACCAGAGATCATATTCACCCCACATCAAAAGGCGGTGAAGACCGCTGGGAGAATGTGGTTTCAGCCTGTCGACGCTGCAATCAATTTAAAGCCGATAGAACATTAGAAGAAGTGAATATGCAATTAGTCGCGCTGCCCTTTAAACCCAATAATGCAGAATATCTAGCGCTGTTAAACAGCCGACGTATTCGCGGCGATCAAATGGAATTTCTGCGCAGTCAGTTTTCTAAAAATAGCCGCTTACTGAAATATAATTAGCCTTAAAGGCTCTGATAAATAATAATCGCAATTAAAGCGGGGCAAATAAGTTTCACATACAGCGGCCACAGTTTCCAAAAAAATGAATGCTCAATATCAGGGTTACCCTGCTTAAGTTCATTCAATATAGAATTTCGGTAAAACACCCAGCCAGCAAATAGACAGATCAATAAGCTAATTAATGGCTGCGCCCATTCGGTGGTTAGACTAATAACGGCATCAAAAGCCAGATCAAAATTAAGACAAATAGCAACACTTAGCGCAAATATCACAGAAGATAGCCACAAAGTTGCCTTTTTTCGTGAAATATTGTGGCTTTCAATAGCATAGGAAACCGGCACCTCAAGCATGGAAATAGACGAAGTCACCGCGGCAATAGACATCAATGCAAAGAATGCAAAGCCCACTAATATGCCAATACTCCCCATTGACTCAAACAGGGTAGGTAATACCTGAAAAATAAGCCCAGGTCCGCCCACTAAGCTACCATCATCGGCAAAAATGGTTACGCCCAAATTTTGCGCCACAAACATTGCCGGCAAAATTAGCAAACCCGCCAAAAAGGCAATACCCGTATCAGTTAGCGTCACCAATGATCCCACCAAGGGCAAGTTAGCATCTGAGCGAATATAAGAGCCATAAATAAGCATAGCGCCAACACCCAACGACATAGAAAAGAAAGCTTGCCCCAAAGCGCTAACGATTAAGTCAGGGCTAGTCATTTGCGAGAAGTCAGGTACCAGATAATGTTGTAAGCCCTCAAATGCACCCTCTCTAGTGAGTACATAAGCAATCAGCGCAACCAACAAAATCAACAGCGACGGCATTAGACGGCGCGACCACTTCTCGATGCCCTGTTCCACGCCCGCATTAATAATTAAACCCGTTAGCAGCATAAAAAGGGCGGTAAGAATAATATTTCGAGCGGTGCCAGACTCCGTTAGCCAAGTGCCCAAAGCCTCAAGGCCAAGAAGTGACGCCACAGGTTCCGCCATAGAACCCAGCATCCAACCCGCCACAATGCCATAAAACGACAGAATCAAACTGGCCGTTAACATACCCGCATAACCGGTAAGGCGGCCCACCTGTTTCGCAGGGCGGCTGGTGGCTAGGGTCTCTAAAGCCACCACCATATTAGATCGGGTATGGCGGCCAATTACCAACTCAGCCATCAGCGCCGGATAGGCCAACAAAAAAGCCAAAATTAAATACATCAACAAAAACGCAGCGCCACCATTTTCCGCCGCATTAGTCGGGAAGCCCCAGATATTACCCAAGC
>JAYOSY010000016.1:0-19336 GCA_038139495.1 Porticoccaceae bacterium | reverse complement strand
CTAATGCTTGATCAATATCAGCAATAATATCGGCAACATTTTCGATGCCTACTGAAATACGAACAAGATCCGCACTCACACCCGCAGTTTTTAACTCATCTTCATTTAACTGACGGTGAGTAGTGCTAGCAGGGTGACAGGCTAGGGACTTAGCATCACCAATATTTACCAATCGCTTGATCATTTGCAATGCATCAATAAATTTAGCCCCAGCTTCTTCACCACCTTTAATGCCAAAGCTAATAATTGATGATGGCTTGCCTGAAGCCATACGCTTTGCGAGCTCATGGTATTTGTCAGACTCTAGGCCGGCATAGTTAACCCATGAGATTTGCGCATTGTTTTTTAAATGGTTGGCTACGGTCATCGCATTTTCAACATGGCGATCCATTCTTAACGCCAAAGTTTCAAGACCTTGAAGGATCAAGAAAGCATTAAAAGGCGATAGGGCAGCTCCCATATTTCGTAAGGGCACAACCCGTGCGCGACCAATAAATGGCGCTTCTAATGCCTCGGCATAAACCACACCATGATAGGAGGGGTCTGGCGTATTAAACTGAGGGAAACGCGGGTTATCTTTAAAGGGGAACTTACCCGAATCCACGATAATGCCGCCGACACTGGTACCGTGACCACCAATATATTTGGTCAATGAATGAACAACAATATCCGCACCGTGTTCAAAAGGTCGGCATAGGTAAGGTGTTGCAACCGTATTATCAACCACAACAGGAATCTGATGCTTGTGTGCCATCTCTGATACTGCAGCGAGATCAATAATATTACCCGCAGGGTTGCCGATAGATTCACAGAAAATTGCCTTGGTGTTCTCATCGATTAACGACTCAAGGGCTGCAATATCATCACCTGAAGCCATCTTTACATCAATACCTTGCTGAGGGAAGGTATGGGCAAACAGGTTATAGGTGCCGCCATAGAGTTGGCTTACACTAACAAAGTTATCCCCGGCAGCACACAGAGTTTGCATGGTTGCCGTTATTGCCGCCATACCTGAAGCAACACATAGGGCGGCTGCACCACCTTCCATGGCAGCTACTCGCTGCTCAAGAATGTCACTAGTAGGGTTCATAATTCGGGTATAAATATTACCCACCTCGGCAAGGTTAAATAGATCGGCACCATGTTGGGTGTCACGAAAACTATATGAGGTGGTTTGATAGATAGGCGCGGCTACTGCACGCGTAGTTGGATCATCATTAAATCCAGCATGAATAGCCTGAGTTTCAATCTTCATGAGTCAATCCTATTGAGTTGTTGTATAAAACGGACGCATAGTCTCCTATAAGATCGCTTTTATATCAATCTAAATGATAATGGTTTATTAGATTATTTATTGATTAGTAATCCATACCGTCTGATAAGGCGCTAGGTTAATTAGATGATTTTCTTCATCAAACTGATCGCCTGTCACCAAATCATACCAGTGTTCAGTATCAATCAAGTTTAAGTCTGATAGGTCTAAAAGCTGAGTTTGGTCGCTAACATTACTAACACAGAAAATACTCTGTTCTCTATCCATGCTCTGACGCCAAAAACCAAATAACTGCGAACCCAAATGCAAAGTAAACTGCGTTGCATTGGGATGAAATGCAGGTTGACTACAGCGAATATTAAGCAGTGATTTTAGCTGGTTATACACCTGATGATGATGGCTATTTGAATCCTCAAGCTTAGATTTTAACTGATCATAATTCCATTGGTGACGATTAATGGCTCGATTATGTCCGCTATTTTCAGCCCGTTGATAATCGTTTCTTGTGCCTAAAAGACTATGAATATAGATGCCTGGAATACCCTCTAGGGCCAGCATAATAGCGTGGGCGCAAACAAAGCGTTGCAAACCAAATTGATCCGCACCCTCACTGGTTCCCTGTAGCGCATCAAATAAGGAAATATTGATTTCATAGGGTTTGCGATCACCATTTTCACCAGTGCGCCATGAGACGAGGCCGCCAAACTGTTGCATGGTGCTCACTAAGTTATCAATTTCCTGCTCGTCTAACAGCCCCTCTGCGGGTCTGAGCCCAATACCATCATGAGAGGCGATAAAGTTAAAGTAAGCGGTACCATTGCGCGCTGGCGGCATGCTCATCATCCACTGTTTTAAATAGTGACAGTTTCCAGTCACTAGGCTGTTTACTAATAGGGGGGGAAGTGAAAAGTTATAGATGCAATGTGCCTCGTTGGCATTACCAAAATAAGCGAGGTTCTGGCGATTTGGGATATTTGTTTCAGTAATAATAACTGCATCAGGACGCGCCTGCTCAATCAATGATCGCAATAGCCTTACTACCTCATGAGTTTGCTCTAAATTAAGGCAGTTAGTGCCCACTTCTTTCCAAAGAAAAGCCACCGCATCTAGCCGGAATATGCGCACACCATAGTCGAGATACAGTCTGATAATTCTGATAAATTCCTTCAGTACCTGCGGATTTTGGAAGTTTAGGTCTACCTGATCATGGCTAAATGTACACCACACATGCTGAGTTCCATTAGCGGTTTCTACTTCCCGGAGAAGTGCATTGGTTCGTGGGCGAACGACTGCGCTTAAATCATCCTCAGGCCTGGCTGTAAAAAAGAAGTTACGACCTGGGTCGCGGTCTTTTATAAAATTTTCGAACCACATACTACGCGCTGAACAATGATTGATTACTAAGTCAGCCATTAAGGAGTAATCATTAGCAATGGCAACAACATCCTCCCATTCACCTAAGCTTGGGTTGACACTGGAATAATCCAGAACAGAAAAGCCATCATCTGAAGTAAAGGGATAGAAGGGAAGTATATGAACCCCATCAATAACCCCTTTGCTGTAAGTGTCAAGAAATGATTTAAGCGTGGTCAGTGGCTTCTGATCAGGTTTGAGTACACTATCGCCATAACAGATAAGAATACTGTCCTTTTCGTCCCAATGGTTGATGTAGCGATTTTTAATGGGTTCAATATTATCCAGTCGCATCAATGTGATTAGTTCACTGGCCAAAGTCGTTAAATCAGTGACCCCTGTGCCCTTATAAATGGTTTCAAGATGATGCTCGATGTGTGGGTTTAATAAAGCTGCCATATTAGGTTCTCAAATAATCTTAACGATTGCTAAACTCTTTGTGATCTTCTTCTACTGCCTGCACTAACTGCTCAAAGATATCTGGAACGGCACTCACAACGCGGTTCCAACTCGGAATAAATGGACGTTCCATCGGGCAAGTAAAGAATAATTCACCGGCTTTCATAATGTTTTCAGCAAACATTTCAACCGCCTGTTCTTCTTCGTGAACATCTAACGTAAGTCCATTCATAATGGCATCATTATGGCAGGTCTCAATGACATCAAGGGCCATTCTGTAGTAGGTTGCTTTTAAGGATCTAAAGGCTTCATGACTAAATACTTCACCTTGAGTGGCCAGTTTTCGATAGAGCGCCTTGGCGATATCAATAGACATTTTAGACAGCCCATCAGCATCATTATTCAGCGAAAGTTTTTGATGCTTGTGATCATAGGTGTCAGCTATATCCACCTGACATAATCTGTTATTAGCATAGTTGCGATACATTTCTGAAAGCACACCAATTTCCAAGCCCCAGTCACTGGGGATGCGGATATCATTCAAAACATCACGGCGAAATGAAAATTCACCCGCTAATGGGTAACGATAACTATCCATATAGTTTAAGTAATCTGTATGTCCCACGGTCTTTTTAAGTGCTCTTAACAGTGGTGATACTAATAATCGTGATACGCGACCATTAATTTTACCGTCGGCCACACGGGCGTAATAGCCCTTACAGAACTCATAATTAAAGAGTGGGTTGGCTACTGGGTAGATGAGGCGTGCCAATAGCTCGCGGTTGTAAGTGACAATATCACAGTCGTGAAGTGCAACAGACTCTGCTTTGTTTGACGCCAGAATATAGCCCATACAATACCAAACATTGCGTCCTTTCCCCATTTCTTTGGGCGCTAAATCCAGTTCTTGAAGCTTTTTGTCCAGTGCTCTTAGTCTTGGGCCATCATTCCACAGAACGCGATGCTCCTGAGGAAGTTTAGAGAAGAACTTAAGTGCGTCGCGGTACTGCTGTTCATCTGCGCGATCAAGACCAATGACTATCTGGTTGAGATAGGGCACTTTTTCAAGTTCCGAAATAATAAGTGGCATCGCCTCACCCTCAAGCTCTGAGTAGAGTGAGGGCAAAATTAATCCAAGGGGGCGTTTTTTAGAGCATTCGACTAATTCAGATTCGAGCTCCTCCAGCGGACGCCTAGATAAGTTATGTAAAGTTGTAATAATGCCATTTTGATGAAAATCACCCATAGTCTTTGTTGCCCTTTATTAAAAATTTTTTAACCAGAGCGAGACAGATTCTGCCCACCCCTCTGGTCCATATAAGTTGCTTACATAAATATTATCTTGGCGGCTTAGTGTAGGCGCGCTATGAGCTTGAGATCTTATAACCACTGCAGAATTTGCAATCTCAAGCATGCTGGCATCATTGCCACTATCACCTAATGCCAAACTGTGCATGCCCGAAAAACCACCCAATGTTTGATAGATATCTGTTAGTTGGCGTAGGGCAAAGCCTTTATCAACCGCGTCACCTAAAGCTAAGAAGCGACCACCCTGAAGTAAGGTTCCACCCGCATTGGTCAGAGTTTTAATAAAGGCTTGTTTACTTGAATCACTACCTAGCCATTTGATAGGTTCGCTATAGTTGCGCTCATTGCAAAGAATAGCCTGAGCCAGATTAAGGCCAGTAACATCTTGCAGACCCTGATAGCCCCTGTGCTCTACTATTGAAGTAAAGGTCTCATATTCACCCTTAAAGGCTTGAGCGTTTTTGCTTAGTAACTCATTCCAGTGTTTACGAGGCTTGCTATTGGGGTGTATCCAAAAATCACCCTGATCGGTCCAACTTTCAAGACGACCTTCGAAGTAATTCTTAGGAATGGCGATGGCCGCACCATTTTCCACAACAAATGGATGTCGATTGTTTAGTTGGTTACGAAGTCGACTAACTTCAGCAAAGGTTTTGCTTGTAATAGGAATAACTGGTATGCCGAGTTGCTCAAGTTTATCCAGCGTTGGTATTGCAGCTTCGAAGCTATAGCTATAGTGGTCAAGTAAGCTTCCATCAAGATCAGTAAAGATAATAGGTTGTAATAAAGAGCTTATCATAGGTCATGGCCCCTATTATGCACTAATTTGGTGCATAAATATGAAGCCCTCTTATGAAGACTGTTTACTGTTAAACACATTGATATCCCTTAGGACATTCTAAATTAAAGTTAATTGTAATCTAAGCAGTATTCATGCCAACTATTTTTATCGTTAGATTATTTTTATTAGAAATGATTTAGTTTACGGGTGAGTGGTAATCACAGCCATAAAGATAGGAGATAAATTAAATATATTAAGTCAGAATAGCACCCAGTTTCATGGCAATACCCATATCTCCCTGAACCTTTAGTCGTCCAGTCATGAAGGCAGAAACACCATCCAAGGAACCATCGGCCATGGCCATAAAGTCGTCAATACTAATGATCATAGTACAGTCGGGATCAGTGCCTGATTCGCTGATTTGATTAGGAATTTGTACAGCATCAAGAGTAACAGTTCCTTGATCGCCAAAATCAAATTTAATCACAGCCCCCAAACCACAGTCATCACCAACTCTATCTTTTAAACCATCTATTATTTTTTCCAGAGCCATTAACTTACCTCATAAGAATTTAAAATTTTAATCTAGGCTTCAACAATAGCGGTAACGCCCTGACCGCCGGCGGCGCAGATGGAAATTAAGCCTTTGCCACCACCATTTTGATGAAGTGTTTTAGCCAGCGTAGCAAGAATTCTAGCACCCGTAGCTGCAAAGGGGTGTCCCGTTGCCACACTAGATCCATTAACGTTGAGTTTACTTCTATCAATACTGCCTATCGCTTTATCAAGCCCTAATTTATTTTTACAAAAGTCTTCAGACTCCCAGGCTTTAAGTGTGCAAAGTACTTGCGCAGCAAAGGCTTCATGGATTTCATAAAAATCAAAATCCTGAAGCTTCATTCCAGCACGTTCAAGTAATTGTGGTACCGCATAAGCAGGCGCCATTAACAGGCCCTCGCTTCTTTCGTTTTGCGAATAAAAATCAACTGCTGCCACTTCACTAAAAGTCAAATAAGCCAATACTGGGAGATTACGTTTTTCCGCCCATTCTTCATTTGCTAAAAGAACTGAGGCGGCACCATCAGTTAAGGTTGTTGAATTGGCAGCGGTTAAGGTACCGGCATTGCGGTCAAAAGCAGGTCTAAGCTTTGCTAGTTTTTCCAGCGGGGTATTGCGCATAATACCATCGCGATTAATACCCTGAAATGGTGAAATTAAGTCGTCAAAGAAGCCATCTTCATAGGCGGCAATCAGATTTTGATGACTTTTATAGGTCAACAAGTCTTGATCCTCACGACTGATTTGCCATTCCTTCGCCATTAATTCACAGTGTTGTCCCATTGATAGGCAGGTTCGAGGTTCAACATTGGCAGGTATTTGCGGTAGTATAAATCGCGGTCTAAAACGACAAAGAATTTTTAGCCTTTGCCCCAGAGTTTTTGCCGTATTCAATGCCAGCAACATTTTTCGATACGATTCATTGACCCCAATCGGAACGTCGCTGGCTGTATCAGTGCCGCCAGCAATACCGCATTCAATCTGTCCTAGGGCTATTTTATTGGCAACTAAGATAGCGGCCTCTAGGCCAGTGCCGCAAGCCTGTTGTACATCATAGGCTGGTGTGCGTGGCGATAAACCTGAACTTAAGGTGGCTTCTCGAGCTAGATTGAAATCTTTGGTATGTTTCATCACCGCACCAGCAGCAACTTCACCTAATCTTTCACCCTCAAGGTCAAAGCGTTGAACCAACCCCTGTAAGGCAGCGGTAAGCATTTCTTGATTAGATGCATTCTTAAATACCGTATGACTTCGAGCAAAAGGAATTCTGTTGCCGCCAATGATTGCTACTCTTTTAATTTCTGCCATTATTTTTTTACCCTGTCGTTAATTCCGTTAAGACGTTTATTTTTATGATGACTGTTTTAGAATTTAGATTAGTTAATTATAAATGCCAATTCATTGGTATAACGACAAATAAAAATGGCATTTGGGTCAATTAGCTTTTGTAAAACTATTGATAGAGTAGTTAAAAAGATATTAATAACTAGGCTTGGATTGCCAGGATAGGAGGATTTATGGGCGATAAATACTTGGGGTTTGCTAATTCCACAATGGGCCGCTTCATTGTTTCAGCCTTTGGTTTGCCCAAACCACCTGTGCTGCACAGAGAATCTGATAACGCCCCGCATAGCCTTTCAGGAAATGTCCATATCGGTATTAGTAAGGGTTCACTGTACGCCACTCAAATAAGGCAGTCACTTGAGCATACTGACCTACAATGGATTGGTGACAACGGGCAGGGCAATTCCCATCTGGTTTTTGATGCCTCCGGTATACGCAATACCGATCAGGCTGAGGAACTCTACCAATTTTTTCATAGTAATATTTCTAAACTACCACGGTGTGGGCGCGTTGTAATTATTGGTCAGCAACCAGAAAACCTCGATCGTATAGATCATGCAATTGCACAAAGGGGGCTTATTGGTTTTGTTAAATCAGTGGCTAAAGAAATTGGTCGCAAAGGTGCCGTAGCTAATTTAATTTTTCTCAGTGGTTTTGGGCACAATGGTCTTGCAGCGCCCTTACGTTTTTTATTATCAGCCGGCTGCGCCTTTACTAATGGTCAGGTATTTTCGTTAACTACGCCTGTCAGCGAATTACCCACTGACATCTCTTGGCTCCGCCCTTTGGAGGGCAAGCTTGTTGTAGTTACTGGTGCTGCTCGTGGCATAGGGCTAGCCATGAGTCAGGTTCTTGCCAGAGATGGTGCCAAAGTGATTGGTGTCGACGTACCTCAGGCTGAAGAAACACTTGAGAAACGTATGTCAGAAATTAATAGCGTTTCCTTAGCATTGGATATAACCGCAGAGGATGCAGCGGATCGATTGATTGATTGCTGTGCACAGCAAGACGGAAAATTACAGGGTATCGTGCACAATGCAGGTATTACCCGAGATAAGATGTTGTCGCGTATGAGTGAACAGCAATGGCAATTATTGATGGATATTAATATTGGCAGTATCCAGAGAATTAATAAGGCGCTATTGGCCACAGAAATGTTGGATCAGGGTGGAAGAATTGTGGGTGTTGCTTCTATTAGCGGCATTGCTGGCAATCTTGGTCAGAGTAATTATGCTTATTCAAAATCAGCAGTGATTGGCATGGTGGACAGTATGGCGCCAGTCTGTGCCAAGCGTGGTATCACCATTAATGCCGTAGCCCCTGGTTTTATAGAAACCCAGATGACAGCGGCTATTCCCTTTGCTACGCGACAGGTGGGTCGCAGGCTGAGCTCTCTTAGTCAGGGTGGATTGCCTCAGGATGTTGCAGAGGTGGTTTCATTTTACCTGAGCCCACAGGCGGCAGGGGTGAATGGCAATACTATTCGTGTCTGTGGTCAGAGTTTGATGGGCGCTTAAATAAACGCCCATTCTCTCTATGGCTTAGTTAGATGCATGAAGCTCGTGATTAAGCTCTACAGCTGACTTATTGGTTAGACATTCTACCGTTCCGGAAACAGAGTTACGCCTAAATAGAAGGTCGCTTTTACCCGCAAGCTCACGAGCTTTAACCTTGCCTGTGGCCTGTTTGCTCTCATCTAGCATGGTCACAATGGTTCCTGCCGTAATATAAAGGCCGGCTTCTAGGGTGCAGCGATCACCCAATGGAATGCCCAGACCTGAGTTGGCGCCCAATAGGCACTTTTCACCCATTGCAATTACCATGTTACCGCCGCCAGATAGGGTGCCCATAATTGAAGCGCCGCCGCCCACATCCGTGCCAGCACCACAGAAAACGCCCGCTGAAACACGACCTTCGATCATATTGGGGCCCTCAGTCCCGGCGTTAAAGTTGATAAAGCCCTCATGCATTACGGTGGTTCCTTCGCCCACATAGGCACCCAAGCGAACTCTTGAGGTATCGGCAATACGCACCCCAGAAGGTACAACGTAGTCCACCAATTTAGGGAACTTATCCACACAGTTAACGCTTAATGGGTTTCCTGAAGCTCTGGCTTCGAGCATTCTGGCAGGTAGGTCATCTATATCGATGGCGCCCTGATTAGTCCAAGCAACATTTTTTAAAGCGCCAAAAATTCCAGTTAGGTCGGTACCATGGGGTTTAACCAAACGATGGCTGAGTAAATGTAGTTTTAAATAGGCTGTAGGCACAGAGTTGGGAGGGCAATCCTCAGATAGAGCAACTATAACCAGTGGTCGATTACCTGCTTTTAGTCCTTTTGTCGCTGTAGCTAGATCGCTGTAGCCATTTTGCTCAAGAGCTGACTCTAGGGCGCTTAGCTGTGTGCTATCTGGTTCAATTTCAAGGTTGCCGTCCATTAGACCAGCAACAATATCAGACAACGCCTGATCAGGGTTAAGCACGGGGTTGGGGTAAAATACCTCAAGCCATTCATTGCGACTATTTTTGGTGCCAGCGCCAATAGCGAAGCTGTATAGATTGCTCATATTTTGACTCTTTGTCTTTAAATTATTTAGTTAAAGATACCCCGATAGGTATCTGTATTAAATCCAATGTTGATTATACCATTTACAGCTAAAACAGGTCGTTTTATTAGTGTAGGGTTGGCTACCAATAGTTGAACCACAGTTTCAGCATTGACTGACTGCTGTATTTCAGGGTCTAAATTGCGCCATGTGGTACTGCGTTTATTGAGCAGCTTGTCCCAAGAGATTTGGCTTAACCAGTCTTTGATAGTCTCAGGCTCCAACCCCTGCTTGCGAAAATCATGAAAACGGTAATCAATATTATTAGTTTCTAACCAGTTTTTAGCTTTTTTGACAGTATCACAATTGCTAATGCCATAAAGAATCATGGTATTTCCTTATTTTGATAACTAGGCTTTATTGGCTTTGAATGGGTTTTTACGATTTGGGTAACAGCTAGTACAGATATCGCAAACTCGCCCATCACAGCCACGGGCACTGCAGAACTCACGCCCATAAAAAATGATTTGTAAGTGTAGGCTATTCCAAGATTCTTTGGGGAACAGTTTTTTTAAATCTCGTTCGGTTTGAGTAACAGATTTCCCTTTGGTTAGCCCCCAGCGTTGTGCCAACCGATGTATATGGGTATCCACAGGGAAGGCAGGGTGACCGAAACCCTGAGACATGACTACGCTGGCAGTTTTATGTCCTACGCCTGGCAATGATTCCAGTGCATCCATATCCTCAGGCACTTCGCCGTTGTATTGTTCTACAAGAATCTTTGATAAGTTAGAGATCGCCTTAGATTTTTGCGGTGCCAGACCACAGGGGCGAACAATTGTATAGATATCTTCAACGGCTACATGCTGCATAGTGTCAGCACTATTGCCGAGTTTAAAAAGGGCAGGCGTTACCTGATTGACACGTTCATCGGTGCATTGGGCGCTGAGTAATACGGCAACGAGTAGTTCAAAGTGGTTGCTATGGTCAAGGGGAACAGGGGTCTCTGGGTAAAGACGATTGAGTCGCTCTAAAACTAACTGGGCACGCTCTTTTTTTAGCATCAATAATCCTTTGATTATAGGCTTAAAGTGAATCGTTTAATGCGCTCAGCTGCTTCAATGCAGTCACTTAGGTTGGGTACCAAAGCTAACCGAATTCGGTTTACCCCCGGATTTCCATCCGATGTGGATCGGGAGATAAAGCTGCCAGGTAATACAGTAACATTTTCTTGGGTATAAAGATCGCGAGCAAATACTGCATCATCAATGGGTGTCTTTGGCCACAAATAAAAGCCAGCCGATGGTATATTAAAGTCTAAAACACCGCCTAGAATAGCGCCCACAGTATCAAATTTCTGTTTGTAGAGTTTGCGATTCTCCTCAACATGTGCCTCGTCCCCCCAAGCGGCTATGGAGGCTTTTTGAACGGGCAGTGAGAGGGCGCAACCATGATAGGTTCGGTAGCGAAAAAAGAAGTCCAAAAGCTTGGCACTCCCAGCGACAAAGCCTGAACGTAAGCCAGGAAGGTTAGAGCGTTTTGACAGGCTGTGGAATACAATACAGCGCTCAAATTGATCGCGCCCTAATTTTTGGCAGGCCTCGAGGATCCCCAGTGGAGGATTCTCCTCATCACGGTAGAGTTCTGAATAGCACTCATCATTGGAAACAATAAAGTCATATTTGTCAGCGAGCTCAAAGGCTTTTTTGTAATAGGCAAGAGACAAAGTTGCGCCGGTTGGATTGCCAGGTGCACAAAGCTGAAGTAGCTGACAGCGCTGCCAAACAGCTTTAGGAACTTTATCTAAATCAGGAATAAAACCGTCTTCTGAGTTGCAGTTTAGATAGTGAGTATCTGCACCTGCAAGCAGGGCAGCGCCTTCATATATTTGATAGCAGGGGTTGGGGCAGACGACTAGGGGTTTATCAGTTGCAGTGTTATTTATAATAGCCTGGGTAAAGGCAAATAGTGCTTCGCGGGTGCCTGCAACGGGTAGTACATTGGTTTCAGCATCAATCGTTGCACTGGTAAGACTAAAGCGTTTAGTGAGCCAGCTTGCAATGGTTTCGCGTAGCTCAATGATACCCTTGGTAGAAGGGTAGTTTGCTAAGCCATCAATAGCATCCATAAGCGTTTGTTTAACAAAATCTGGTGCGGGGTGTTTGGGTTCTCCCACTGATAGTAAAATCGGTTTAAGCGCTGCATTAGTTTTTGTATTAGCCTTGAGCTCTTTCAGCTTTTCAAAAGGATAAGGCTGTAAATAATCAAAGTAGGGATTCATGCTGTTATTGCCCGATTTTTATCGATTGAAATAGTGAGTTACTCTCACCATCCTGAATACGTGTGTCGAGTTCCTCACGGATGGTTTGTATTAGCTTTTCTACCACAGATTCATCATTGAGTGGTTGATTATCAGTACTCCTAAGATAAAAGGTATCCTCAACTCTCTCGCCTAGGGTAGAGATCTTAGCGTTGTAGAGGGTTAGATCAAAGCGCATAAAAATATTAGCTAGTTGCGCTAGTAGCCCTGGTCTATCTGGTGTAATTACCTGCAAGATACTGGTGTTGGTTTGATTGTCATTGCGCAACGACGCCTTGGTTTTCATGGTAAAGCTTTTGAGCTGTCTCGATGTGCGTCTCGTGACTTTGAAGTTCACTTTTTCAGGTGTTTTAATCGCAGTTGTAAGCGCGGAAGTAATATTGGCGCACAGGCGCTTGTTGCTGCCAACCGGTAGATCCTTTTCGTTTAACACATAATAAACGTCAAATGTTCGATTGTCAGAGGTAGTTTGCAGGCGTGCGTCTTGAATAGTGAGTCCCAGTTGATCCATGGTTGCGGCAACCGTTGTAAATAAGTTGGCTCGGCCTTTGGTGTGCAAAAAGATTTGTGTTGCAACAGGGATTTCAACACCAACATCGCGAATTTGAATCACTGGTTGACTTGCATCAGTACCAATAATTTCTTGGGTGAAAAATGCGACGTCTTCGGCTCGTTCACGCAGGAAGAATTGATCGTCAACGTCACCCCAGATATCCATCGCCTGTGACCGACTAATATCTTGTTTTTCAAGAAGCTTAAGTACAGTGTTTTTTGCATCTAGCACCCAGGCTTCACGATTGACTGGTTCAGTTAGCCCGGACTGAAGTATCTGTTTAGTTTCAAAATACAGATTACTCATCAATGCACCTTTCCACTCAGTCCACAGACGAGGATTAGTGGCATTAATATCGGCTACAGTGAGCACCCAAAGGTGATCAAGATGTCTTTGATCGCCCACATGGTTGGCAAATTTGTAGATAACATCTGGGTCTGAGGTATCCTCGCGCTGTGAAATAGTCGACATCAATAGATGGTTCTCGATTAACCACTGTAAAAGAGAGATTTCCTGTGCCTGTAGTCCGTGACGCTCACCAAATTCTGCCACATCCACTGCGCCTAAGATTGAGTGATCGCCGCCGCGGCCCTTGGCAATATCGTGATAGAGGGCAGCAATAATAATAAGTTCTGGCTTGGGAAGATTCTTAAAAATATGCGATGAAACTGGGAACTTGGCCGCTTCTTCTGGCTGAACCAGTCGCCGTATATTTGTAATCAATTCTAGGGTATGCACATCCACTGGGTAAATATGAAATAAATCATGCTGGGTTTGGCCTACAATTTTACCAAATTCAGGCAGATAGCTTCCTAAAATACCATAGCGATTCATAAGCTTTAAATGCACAGAGAGCTTATAGGGTGACCGCAAAAGACGCATAAATAAATCGCGGTTGGTGGCGTCCTCTCTAAATTTTGAGTCAATTAGCTTTCGATGCAGTCTTAATTGGCGAATGGCAGAGGCGCGAATACCTTTGATAGCTTCGTTTTCTCCCAGAATAACAAATAGCTCAAGTAGTGCTGAGGGGTGCTGAGTAAAGAGATTATCATCGGTCGTATCTAGGTAATCATCCTTGACCACAAAGCGTTCATTAATAGGTGCAACTTTTTTAATCTTATTTTTTCGATAAATGGCTTCATCAAGATATTGCAGCAGCACATCGGTTAATTCGCGAATAGATAAAACGGTTTGATAATACCGCTGCATAAATTTTTCCACGGCTAGTTTGCCATTGCCGTCTGAATAGCCTAACAATGATGCTAGATTTCTCTGATAGTCAAATAGTAATCTCTCTTCACCACGTTCAGCAAGATAGTGCAAACCGTAACGAACTTTCCATAAAAATTCTTCATCCTTTCTAAGGGTGAGATATTCCTCTTCAGATAAAAACCTGGCGTGGACTAATTGCGATCGACGATGGACGTCAAAATGACGTTTAGCCGCCCAGTTAATCAGTTGGATATCTCGCAAGCCACCGGGTGCTTCTTTAACATTGGGCTCAAGGTTATATTCCGTGTCCTGATGCTTGCTATGCCGTGCTTTTTGCTCATTGATTTTGCCCTGATAAAACTTGGCTGAAGGCCATATTTTCTTGGGACCTGTCTTAATCAGCATCTTCTGTAATAGCTCAGCGTTTCCGCAGAGTAGGCGTGTTTCCATAAGATTGGTTGCAACGGTAAGATCAGATTTAGCCTCGTCGACACATTGCGATATAGAACGAACACTATGGCCAATTTTTAGCTGTATATCCCATAAAAATGTGACAAATAGTTCAATTCTTTCGCGATATTTTTTGGCATGGTCTTTGCGCATTAAAATCAGCAGATCAATATCGGAGTAGGGGTGAAGTTCGCCACGGCCGTAACCACCCACTGCAATCAGGCAGATATTTTCATCCCATTCATATTGGTTCCACGCATACCAGAGTAAAACATCAGCAAACTGCGAGGCTTCGCTGACCAGTGATCTAGCATCCTCACCCTCTAAAAAGCGATTGTCAAAATGATTCCTAGCGGCACTTAATGCATCCTTAAAAACTTGAATAGGATTACGCTTTTTTAGGTCTTTTATGAAGCGTTTTTGATCGAAAAATATAGGCGCACGGCTATTGGGTTGTAGCGGCTGATCAAAAGAAATATTTGGCATAGTTAGAGTAATTGTCGTTAATTAAAGCTGATTAACTGGCGCTAAATGGTTCATCGGGGCGCGCGGTAAAAACTTCAACGCCATCTGCGGTCACCAGCATAGTATGCTCCCACTGAGAGGAGAGGCGACCATCTTTAGTTTCAACTGTCCAGCCATCGCGTTTAATTTTTGTATGATAGCGACCTGCATTAACCATGGGTTCAATGGTAAAGGTCATACCCTCTTTCAGTTCAAGTCCTGTTCCAGGTTTGCCATAGTGAAGAATTTGAGGCTCTTGGTGAAATTCATCACCAATACCATGGCCACAATAATCTCTGACCACGGAGTAGTAGTGGGATTCTGCATAGGTCTGAATAGCATGACCAATATCGCCCAGCCTAACCCCTGGCTTTACAAGTTCAATTCCCTTATAAAGACATTCTTGGGAAACTTTAACCAGTCTTTGTGCATGTTCAGGCACCTCGCCAACCAAATACATCTTACTGGTATCACCATACCAGCCATCTTTTATCACAGTCACATCAATGTTAATGATATCCCCTTTTTTAAGGATTTTTTTGTCCGAGGGAATACCATGACAAACGACCTGATTAACTGAGGTGCATACAGATTTAGGAAAACCTCTGTAGCCTAAGCAAGCAGGGATGGCTTTTTGAACATTAACAATGTGGTCATGACAGATTCGATCAAGCTCTTCTGTAGAGGCGCCAGGCACCACATGCGCGCCTATAAGCTCAAGTACTTCGGCAGCAAGCTGTCCAGCAACTCTCATTTTGGCAATTTGTTCGGCTGTTCTTAGTTTTACAGTCATTTCTGATCCTAGTGTTTCATATGCACACATTGTACCTAAAATCAGAGCTTTTGAGGGGCATCATTAATAAAAAATAATCTAGTTAAATGATTGTAAAATAGAGGTAAAACCCAATTTTGTATAAACAAACAAAAAATTAAGGGTTTTACCTTAGTTTTTCTTTATCTAAATCAGTGGTTATGGTATAAAGCGCGCCGGTACGCAGTTGGCGTAGCGATTTTTAACTTAACATTAACGACACACACATGTCGGCACAATAATCTGGGTGCCTTAAGGCAATATAGCTGATGGGTTGATTATTGGGATATGTGGAGGCTTAACCCCTAATAGGAAATTATTATGTCTAAAGTAAGCATGAAAGATATGTTGCAAGCGGGCGTCCATTTTGGTCACCAAACCCGTTTCTGGAATCCAAAAATGAGCCAGTTTATTTTTGGCTCTCGAAATAAAGTTCACGTAATTAATCTTGAGAATACGGTTCCTGCATTTAACGATGCGCTTGACGTACTTCGTTCTGAAGCAGCAAAAGGGAACCAAGTGCTATTTGTGGGAACAAAACGTGCAGCTAACAAAATTATCAAAGAGCAGGCCGAGCGATGTGGCATGCCTTATGTTAGTCACCGCTGGTTAGGCGGCATGCTGACTAATTACAAAACTATCCGCGCTTCAATCCGCCGCTTCCGCGAACTTGAAGCTCAGCAAAATGACGGCACCTTTGAAAAGATCACCAAAAAAGAAGTCTTGATGCGCACGCGCATGAAAGACAAGCTAGAGAACTCTATTGGTGGTATTAAGGATATGAATGGTCTTCCAGATATCTTATTCGTAGTTGACGTTGATCATGAGCGTATTGCCATCAATGAAGCTAACAAGCTAGGCATCCGCGTTGTGGGTATTGTTGATACAAACAGCGACCCCGATGGTGTTGATCATATTATTCCTGGTAATGACGATTCAATTCGAGCGATCAAACTTTATGCAGCCTCCGTTGCTGACGCTATTCTTGAGGGTAAATCTCAAGCAGCAACTGTAACCAGTAAAGATGAGTTTGTTGAAGTAGATGAAAAACCAGTGGAAGACGTTAAAGCTAAAAAAGCGCCAGCTAAAGAAGCTAAAACTGAAGAGAAGACAGAGGCATCAGCTGAAGAAGCGGCTAAGTAATTAAAAAGTCGACCTAAGGGCCGATTGAGTAACAAATTATGGGGGCCTTTTGCCCCCTTTTTTCTAACTTATTATATGTTTTAGAGAGGAATACAATGTCACAGGTAACAGCATCCTTAGTTAAAGAGCTGCGGGATAGAACAGGTTTAGGCATGATGGAGTGCAAAAGAGCACTTGCAGCATCAGGTGGCGATATTGACAAGGCAATTGACGACTTGCGTAAGTCTAGTGGTATGAAAGCGGCAAAAAAAGCAGGTCGAACTGCAGCAGACGGTGTGGTTTCTGTTCGCGCAGAAAGCGGTTACGGTATCGTAGTCGAAGTTAACAGTGAAACTGACTTTGTTGCTCGAGACGAAGGTTTTCAGGGCTTTGTAAATTCAGTTGTCAATGCTGGATTTACTTCAAAAGAAAACAATATAGCGACATTAATGGCAGGTGATCTAGAATCAGATAGACAGGCACTAGTACAAAAGATAGGCGAAAACATCTCGCCGCGAAGAGCGGATAGTATAGAAGCGCCAGTCGTGGGCGGCTATGTTCATAGCAACAACCGTATTGCGGTTATTGTTGGTTTAAGTGGCGGATCAGAAGAATTAGCAAAAGATGTAGCTATGCATGTTGCTGCGGTTAATCCAGCGGTTGTGAATTCGGATCAAATGCCTGCTGAAGTAGTTGCTGCGGAAAAAGAAATTTTCGCTGCTCAGGCAAGAGAGAGTGGTAAGCCAGAAGAAATTATTGAAAAAATGATTGGTGGACGTGTTGCTAAATTTTTAAAAGAAAGTAGCCTAGTAGACCAGCCATTTGTAAAAGACCCTGATACCACAGTCGGCAAATTGGTTAAAGCAAGCGGTGCTGAAGTACTTTCATTTATTCGTTTTGAAGTAGGTGAAGGTATTGAAGTCGAAGAAGTTGATTTTGCAGCTGAAGTTGCAGCGCAGGTTCAGGGTGCAAGCAATTAATTAAAAGGACTAATAATTATGCCCAATACGGTCAAAGAGAAGCAATATAAGCGAATCTTACTCAAACTTAGCGGTGAAGAGCTAATGGGCGAGGAGGGCTTTGGTATTGATCCTAAGGTTCTCGATCGAATGGCATTAGAAATTGGACAGCTAGTAGGTATTGGCGTCCAAGTTGGTCTAGTTATTGGTGGCGGTAATCTTTTTCGGGGTGCCGCCCTCAATGCAGCGGGTATGGATCGCGTAACTGGCGATCATATGGGTATGTTAGCGACTGTTATGAATGCACTTGCCATGCGTGATGCACTAGAGCGTACTAATATTTCCTCTCATGTAATGTCGTCAATTCCAATGAGTGGTGTGGTCGAGCACTACGATCGACGTAAGGCCATTCGTTATCTAAAAGATGGTGATGTGGTTATATTTTCCGCAGGTACTGGTAATCCGTTCTTTACTACTGATTCTGCAGCCTGCCTACGCGGTATTGAGATTGATGCCAATGTGGTGTTAAAAGCAACTAAGGTCGACGGCGTCTATTCTGCCGATCCTATGCTTGATCCAAATGCAGAGCTATATCAGAGTCTCACATACGATGAAGTACTTAATAAACAGCTTGGGGTTATGGACATGACAGCAATCTGTCTATGTCGCGAGCACAAGATGCCCTTGCGCGTCTTCAGAATGTCAAAATCAGGTGCCTTACTTAATCTTGTGGTTGGAGGCGATGAAGGCACGCTAATTGATGAGAAATAAAGAGGTTTAAGGTGATAGAAGAATTTAAGAAGGATGCAGAGCAGCGCATGGCTAAGGCTATTGATGCACTTGGCATTGCCTTTAATAAAATCCGCACGGGTAGAGCGCACCCAAGTCTACTAAATGGCTTATTCGTCGATTACTACGGTGTTGAAACGCCTTTAAGTCAAGCAGCTTCAGTAACTATTGAAGACTCACGCACGCTGGCCGTTTCACCCTATGAAAAATCGCTTGTTCCCGAAATTGAAAAAGCCATTATGAAATCGGAACTGGGTCTAAACCCGAGTACAGCTGGCACTGTAATTCGTATTCCGCTACCTCCATTAACGGAGGAGACTAGACGAACCTATGGTAAGCAGGCACGTCAAGAGGCAGAGGGATCACGCATTTCAATTCGAAATATCCGTCGTGATGTTCTCTCTGATATCAAAGATCTTTTGAAAGAAAAAGAAATCAGTGAAGACGAGGAACGCAAAGGACAGGATGATGTGCAAAAGATCACTGATAAGTTTATTGCTCGAGTGGAAGAAGCTCTTGCGGCAAAAGAAAAGGACTTAATGGAGATCTAATTCTCTTGTCAAAAAAATGAAAAAAGAAACCAGCGTTTCGGCACACCCGCTTAAGCATGTAGCGATTATTATGGATGGTAATAATCGCTGGGCTAAGCAGCGAGGACTCGCTGGAATAGCAGGCCATAGGGCAGGTGCAGAGCGAATTCGTGGCCTACTGCCTCATGCTCGTCAACAGGGTATTCAAACGGTTAGCCTGTTTGCCTTCAGCAGTGAAAACTGGAATCGTCCAGCACTAGAAGTGAGAGGCCTAATGTCCTTGTTTTCCTCTTACCTTAAACAGGAAGCCAAGGTTTTGCGAGATGATAATATTCGTCTCAAAATTATTGGTAATCGCGACCGATTTAGTCAACGACTCAATCAGCAAATCAATAAGGCTGAAAAGCTCACTGAAAATGGTGAGTTAAACCTGCATATCTATGTCGACTATGGCGGACGATGGG
>JAYOSY010000015.1:8814-23810 GCA_038139495.1 Porticoccaceae bacterium | reverse complement strand
TGGAAACAATACGTGATCAAGTAGAAAACAACTCAGTTTTACTCTACATGAAAGGATCACCTAATCAGCCACAATGTGGTTTTTCAGCGCGCACGGTTCAGGCACTCATGGCCTGCGGACACCGCTTTGCATTTGTTGATGTGCTATCAAACCCCGAAATCAGAGCTAATTTGCCAAAATACGGTAACTGGCCAACCTTCCCACAGCTTTGGGTTGCCGGAGAGCTTATTGGCGGCTGCGATATTGTGACTGAGATGCATGAAAAAGGTGAGTTAAAGACATTAATTGATGAAAATGTTGGCGATGAACCATCGGGCGAATAATCTAAATTAAAAAAAACCGCTCGCAGATATTAATCTTCGAGCGGTTTTTTCGCCTTGTTTAAAGGCAGAAACTGAGGAAATCGAGTTAGGAAGCGTTGGAAAAATAGAACTTACGCCACAATCGCAAGCCAAAGGCTAGAGAAAGTATCCAAACAAAAAGTTCCACCCAGTTCGGGTTACTGTTGTAGCCCACAAAGCCTTTCAGAAAAACACCAATATGTCCCTTATCATGCAGTAGGTGAGTGTATTTTTCCTTGCCATTTAAATTGTACGAATAAAAAGCAGGATTATCTGATTCGCTTAATTCAGCTTTTGGCTTAAGAATACTGTAGGGACGTTTGATATCTTGCTTAGTCTCTAAACCAACCGCCTGTAAATGATCGCCCTTAACCAGAAATTCTTCAATTTCATGGGTACCATAGGTCATCATTCCTGAAGCAAAGACAACTAAAAGTAGGCTGGTGGCTCTAAAGAATGACTTAAGTTGTATTCTTCGACCCTGAATAACAATTCCATAACCAATAGCAACAGCTAGCACTAAGCCGACTACAAAACCTGCATAAGAGAACGATTCGGTCATTGAGAAACTTCCCATTAGGAAGATCGCGGTTTCAAAACCTTCTCTGTAAATAGCAAAAAAGATAATAAGAAAAATACCCCAACCAGCACTCTCTACTGCTTGATTGGCTTCGTCTTTTAATGCAGCAGTCGCACCCACCTGTTTGGAAAGCCAAAAAATAACATACCAAATTAAGCCAGCGGTAGCGATCATAGCGACACCCTCGAATAGGGCCTCAATCGATGCATTGCCAATAGAGCTCTTTATCTGAACCAGTGCGAAGCCAGTAATAATGCTCGCGATAATTGCAGTCCCAACCCCTAACCATAATTGGCGGATTTCTCTGTTGAGTTCCTGCTTAATAAGTAGGGTATAGATAATTCCAACGATTAGTGAGGCTTCAAGGCCTTCGCGGAACATAATAATAAATTCGTTCATAGTGAGTTTACTCTATATTGGTACTCAAGGATTAAAAGGCTATTGGGGTCAAGGTGCTAAAGAAACCATTCAATCATTTTACAAAAGCAATATTTTAAATGCAAATAATTATCATTTATGAATTATATAATCTATTGTATTTACTAGGCATTTAAGCATTTGGTTTGATCTGTCACTGGAAAAATAACAATTTGAATAAAATATTTGTTGCAAATATAAATGATAATCATTACCATTATCGCAATATTCCAATATTGTCTTAATACGAGTTAATTTTATGAAAAAAGTAAGCATTATAAATGTCGCCACTTTGTGCGCATTTTTTGTTGTAGGTCCCGTTTTAGCTGAAAGTTTTGAGTTTGAAGAAATTTTGGTTAAAGGAAAAGTACTCCAGAGCGATCAAATGAACGCACTTAAAACACCCACGTTAATTATTAATGTGCCCCAATCTCTTTCTATTGTTACCGATGAAGATGTGCGAAAAAAAGGTTTCAAGGAAATAGGCGATATTGTTCGATATACCCCTGGTATTAATACTTCGTTGGGCGAGGGGCATCGTGACGCTGTAGTTTTTCGTGGTGTTAGATCTACCGCAGACTTTTTTCAAGATGGTGTAAGAGACGACGTACAATACTACCGTCCTTTATATAACGTAGAGCAGGTAGAGGTTCTAAGGGGCCCTAACGCGTTATTATTTGGTCGCGGTGGAACCGGTGGCATTATTAACAGAGTGTCCAAGAAGGCAGTAAATGGCCAAGATTTCAAAACCGTAGATATTGGTATCGATTCATTCGGTGCGAACGATTTAGCTGCAGATGTAAATACCAATCTAAGCGATTCTGTTGCTTTTCGTTTGAATGTTCACAGTGATTCTTTAGAAAATCATCGAGATTTCTATTATGGTGATCGTTTTGGTATCAACCCTACATTGAACATCGCGCTTGATGCAGCCACTGATTTAGACCTGTCCTACGAATATATTGATCATGAACGTTTTATTGATCGTGGTATTCCAACCGCCAATGGTGGTCCCGTCAAAGCTTTAAGTGACATTGTATTTGGTGATAAAGATGGAAACATTAGTACTTTGGAAGCCTCTGTTTTTCGCGCTGCATTAACCCATAGATTCTCTGAATTTAGCAAGGGAAGTCTGTCTTTAACATCAAGTAGTTTTGAGAAAATGTACCAAAACACCTATGCCAATAGCTATAACCTTGATGCCAATATTGTAGAAATGGATGGTTATCATGACCCTACTGAAAGGGATAATCTAATTTTATCGGCAAGCCTAGTTAATGAACTTAACTTTGGAAATATGACCCATACTATTCTCACTGGTTTTGAGTTAGTTAAAACAGATAACAGTAACCTTCGTTACAATACTTTATGGTCAACAAATGACTGTGGTGTAAGTAACTATGATAGAGAATCATTCAACGTAGCACGCCCAATTGATTTCACCGTGAACGATAATGGTGAGGCGACTGCTGTTGAGTACAAAAATTCATGTGCCCTTAAATCAAGTACTGAGACAGATATATCGGTTAGTTCTTTCTATATTCAAGACCAAATTGACGTTACTGACAGCCTGATTGTATTACTGGGTGGTCGCTATGATAAATTCGATATCAAAGTTGATGATATTAAAAATATTTCTTCAGCGTCACGCGTGGATACTGAGTTCTCCCCAAGATTTGGCCTAATTTACAAGCCGCAAAATAATGTCTCTGTGTACTACAGTTACAGCGAGAGTTTCGCGCCAAGATCTGGTGAACAGTATAAGAAGCTGACAGGTGGAGCACCCGGTTCAGGTGAGACATTAAAGCCAGATTATTACGAAAGTTCTGAAATAGGCTTTAAATTAGATCTTAATAAGTATTTAAGTCTAACATCGGCCTATTTTGAAAGTAAGTCAGAGATTGCAGATTATGATGGCACAAGTTCAGACTATATAACTGAAAGAGGTCTTTCCGTTGAGGGGTATGAGTTAGAGTTAAAGGGTCAAGTTAACGACAACCTTAGCGTTGCTTTTAGCTACAGTAATATTGATGGCGAGACTGCTAGTGGCGCTCAGCCACGAGAAATACCCGAGTCTACATACTCGATATGGACAACCCATGAAATTAACCCTAACTTCGGTTGGGCACTGGGTGTGATGCATCAGGGTGAATCTGCTGTAAAAGATAACAAGCCAGATCTACTGCTTCCTGCCTATACCAGGGTTGATGCTGCAGTTTATTATAGATTTGACGATGATCTTAAACTTCAGTTGAATATAGAAAACCTCTCAGATGAAGTATATTTCCCGCATTCACATAGTACTCATCAGGTGGCTGTGGGTGAATCAAGAAATGCTAGACTATCTCTTAGCAAAACTTTTTAAGGGTTGCTAATGATTTCAAAAGGGGTGACTTGGTCGCCCCTTTTTTTTAACGCCCATATTTTATAACTCATAATTTTTCTATGTTCAGGTTGATAACATAAAATCACAGCATATGGGTAACACTATAAACACAATAAAAACTTTCAATTGGTTGAAAGTTTGCCAATGTGAAACTATCCTCTATAGATTATATTTATTCAAAACAAGTCACTTTTATTAGGAGTAAAAATATGGCTGTATTAGTAGGTAAGCCAGCACCAGATTTTACGGCTGCTGCAGTAACTGGCAGTGGTGAGATTATCGACAACTTCAATCTTACAGAGACAATTAAGGGCAAAAAAGCAGTTATCTTCTTTTATCCCCTTGATTTTACGTTTGTGTGCCCATCTGAGCTGATCGCTTTTGATCACCGTTATCAAGAGTTCGTTGACCGTGGTGTAGAAGTCATTGGTGTGTCAATTGATTCACAGTTTTCTCACAATGCATGGCGTAATACTGACGTGAATGACGGTGGTATTGGTGCGGTTAAATACCCGTTGGTTGCCGATGTTAAGCACGAAATCTGTCAAGCCTACGATGTTGAGCATGCAGATGGCGTTGCCTTCCGTGGTTCTTTCTTAATTGATGAAGACGGTTTGGTTAGACATCAGGTAGTCAACGATTTGCCATTGGGTCGTAATATTGATGAAATGCTACGCATGATTGATGCCCTTGCCTTCCATCAGGAGCATGGCGAAGTCTGTCCTGCAGGTTGGAACAAAGGTGATAGTGGAATGAAAGATACCCCAGAGGGTGTTGCTGCATACCTATCAGAAAACGCTGATAAGCTTTAATTAGTTATTTTATTATCAAGCGCCCGCGCTGCTTTGTAGCGCGGGCGTTCTGTTTTAACTTGGTTTATTTTCTGCGTTCAATCACAGCATTAAAGACTTCAAAGTGGTCTTTTTTACGATCATTCAAATAACGCTTAAGTACGGCACTCACTACGGGAAAAGCCAGCTGATCCCAGGGGATAGTCTGTTCATCGAACAGTGCCACCTCAGTAGACTCAGCGCTGGGGCCAAAGTCCAGATTAGCCAGTTGAGCGCGATAGAAGACATAGACCTGATTGATATAGGGGATGTCATATAGCGCGTAAAGTGTTGGTTCTGTAACCGATGCATGAGCCTCTTCTTGGCATTCTCTAAGTGCCCCTTCGAGCGTTGATTCGTCATTTTCCATAAATCCAGCAGGCAATGTCCAACGGTCTTTCTGCGGCTCAATAGCCCGCTTACACAGCAGTATTTGCCGTTGATATTCAGGTAATACGCCGACTATAACCAAGGGGTTTTGGTAGTGAACAGTGTGGCAGTGACCGCAAACATAGCGCAGTCTATTATCGCCCTCAGGTACCTTTAGGGAAACTGGATTGCCACATTCTGAACAGTACTTCATAGAACCCTCAAAAATTACTATAAATAAACGTATAATGACTTAATGTTAGACAATATTTCACAACGACTTAAATATTATACGCATTCGGTAGCTGATTCCGAGCAACAAAATACGATCACCCAGGCGGCAGTGATGCTTCTTTTACATGGTGATCCATTAGATCCGCATATTATTTTAACCCAGCGCGCTAAAAATCTTAGTCATCATGCGGGTGAAGTGGCTTTCCCTGGGGGTATGAGAGAGTATTATGATCAAAGCCTATTAGCAACTGCTCTGCGTGAAACTGAAGAAGAAATTGGACTTACTTCTAATAAAATTAAATTACTGGGTATGTTGCCAACTGATTCACCTCGTTTAAGCCAGTTATCTGTGGCGCCTTTTATGGGATGGGTCGAGCCGCACTATAGTTTACAGCCTGATTCGTCAGAGATTGCGGCTATATTTAATTTGCCGCTTAAGTTGCTATTGGATAAAGACGGTTATAAGTATTTCGAACTCAATGAAAGCAAAATTCAATTACCTTACGTAATGTATGACGAATACAAAATTTGGGGATTCACTCTTAAAGTCATGGTGGATATGTTAAATTTTGTTTTAGATGCACAAATTAATTTGCGTTACCCAACACAACAGCAGGTTCAGCAGTTAAGAGCTGAGCAATAAAAGAGATGATCGAGAAAACTTGAAATGGATAAATTTAGCTCGCCCTGCATTTCGATTTGCCGACTCAATGACGAAGATGTCTGTGTCGGTTGTTACCGCACTAGTGAAGAAATAAGAAACTGGATTTATCTGGATGAAGATCAGCGGCAAGACGTGCTTGATAGTTGTCTTAAAAGGGCTGACAAAAACAATTAAACTTGCATTGCCGCTTTAAATACTTGATGGAATGGTAGCGGGCTTAAGACAGGTTGCAGCTACTTTTTTAACTCGAGTGCCATTAATTTCAATTGTCTCGAATTTAAATTGATTTAAAGTAAAGCTCACATTGCCGTCGGGAATACTCTCTAATTGTTCAAGAACAAGTCCATTCATGGTTTTTGGGCCACTGAGAGGCAAGTCCCAACGAGTTGCCTTATTAATTTCTCGAATAGTTGCGGCGCCATCAATTAAATAACTACCATCTTTCTGAGCAATAACTTCTTCAATTCGATCAGCTTCATTGGTCGTAAAATCACCGACGATTTCTTCCAGAATATCTTCCAAGGTAACAAGCCCTTGGACCTCACCGTACTCATCTACGACGACAGCAAAGCGACTTCGCATTTTTTTGAAATTAAGAAGTTGCGTAGTCAGTTTTGTAGTTTCTGGAATAAAGTATGCTTCGTCAGAAAAACGCTTAATGGCTTTGTGAGTAATCGTCTCTGCGCGTAATAGGTGATTGGCTTTGCGCACATGAAAAATACCAATAATATTATTAATATCACCGGAGTAAACTGGCTGACGGGTGTATTCACAAGAAAGAATTTTCTCCATAAGGATATCAATATTTTCTTCTAAATCTAGCCCGCTTACTTCGTTTCGGGGAATCATAATATCCTCGACGGTCATATTATCGAGGTCGAGAATAGCTCTTAGCATGCCTTGATTGCTGTCAGATAATTTATGCCCAGACAAGTCCACTAATGATTTTAATTCTTCAGAATCTAGGCTGTCATCGCGGTCTTTATTGGGATCAAAACCTAGCATACTAATGAATGTATTGGTTAACCTATTAATTGACCAAACCAGTGGCGTTAAAAGCTGAAGCAGTGGTTTTAAAATATGGCTTGCTTTGAAGGCAAACCATTCAGGGTTCTGAGCGGCGATGGTTTTTGGTGTTACTTCGGAAAAAACCAAAACTAAAATAGTCAGTGTTGCGGTGGCAACCCAGGGCGCGGCCGCTTCGCCAACATAATGTATTGCGAGCATATTGGCTATAATAGCCGCCAAAATATTAACTGCATTGTTGCCCACTAAAATCAGCCCAATTAAACGATCTGGCATGGCCAAAAGCTTAGCCGCACGCCTTGCGCCAGCGCTTTTCTTGCGTTGGTGTCTTAATCGATAGGGATTAAGTGACATCATGCTTGTTTCTGAGCCAGAAAAAAAAGCCGACAAAATGAGTAGCGAAACCAAGATGCCCCAAAGAAAAAATGGGTGGGAACCTTCCAAAAATAGTGCCTCTAAAACTTAAGTAACCTAATGTTGAATGAGATTGTGCAATATATCAACCAACAAAGGTTAATTTAATATAAGCTCAATTACGACTTTACTACCAATATAGCCCAGAAGAATTCCTGAAAAGCCAATCCAGGTCCAGTTAATGGCTCTGCGACCACGCCAGCCATAGAAATGTCTGCCGAATATTAATACTGCATAAACTACCCAGGCGACAATGCTAAAGGCTACTTTATGAATTAACTGTTGGGCAAAAAAGTCATCATACACGTAAAAACCAGTAATTAATGATAAGGTCAGCAGAATCTCACCCACCCAGATTAATTTAAATAATAGTTTTTCCATGGTTTCAAGAGCGGGCATGGTGCGCATTAATACATCTTGATGTTTATGTTTTAATTGCCAGTTTTGATAGCCCACGAGCAAGGCTTGGAGTGCGGCTATGGCCAAAAAGCTATATGCCAGAATTGAAATCAAGATATGCGACTGTAAGCTTAGTGGTACAAAAATAGTTGCCTTTGTACTGTTACTAGTTAGTGCTATCAGTAAGGAAATAACCGAAATAGGAAATAGAGCTAAGTAAAGACTGTGAATGGGTTTTTGTAGGTTGCTAAAATATACTAAGCCATTTATCACTAGGGCCAGCAAGGCGATTATTTTTGTAAGACTAAGGTCAAGCCCGCCATCTTTTGAAAGTAATTGAAATGCAGCAACAGCATGAAGCACAATAGCAGCTAGAGTTATGGTCTGAAGTAAATTATTCTTCAGACCGTCTCGATTATAAAGTGCTAATAAGGTTGCTATCCATCCAATGATATAAAGTGAGATAGCACCTAAGCCAAATGCAAAGGTAGTCATAATAATATCCATCTGTAATTGAAGCTAAGTTTGGCATATTAAGGGCTATAGGTGAAGTGTAGCGCTGAATTACTGATATAATGAACTAACAATTAACGCGATTTGGAAAAAAAGATGGCAATGTTTGAAAACTTAAGTGAACGGTTATCCCTGAGTCTTAAAAAAATCTCGGGCAAGGCCAGTTTAAGTGAAAGCAATATCCAAGAAACTCTGCGAGAAGTGCGCGTAGCACTTTTAGAGGCGGATGTTGCATTGCCGGTTGTTAAAGACTTTATCGAATTGGTAAAACAGCGTGCCGTAGGTACTGAGGTCAGTAGTAGTTTAAATCCTGGTCAACAATTTCTTAAAATTGTTCAAGCTGAACTTGAAACTGTTATGGGGGAGAAGAATGAAACCCTCAATTTAAAGGCTCAACCACCAGCGGTTATATTAATGGCGGGTTTGCAGGGTGCCGGTAAAACCACATCGGTGGCTAAGCTGTCGCGTTATCTTTCTGAGCGCGAAAAGAAAAAGGTTATGGTGGTTTCCGCCGATGTTTATCGCCCAGCGGCTATTGATCAACTTAAAACCCTAGCCTCAGAAGTGGGTACCGAATTTTACCCTAGCACTATCGACCAAAAGCCAACTCAAATTGTCAGTGATGCCATAGCAGCTGCTAAAACCCAATTTGCTGATGTACTCATTGTAGATACTGCTGGCCGTCTTGCCATTGATCAAGAGATGATGACTGAAATTCAGCAAATTCACAAAGCGGCAAATCCGGTTGAAACACTGTTTGTGATTGATGCCATGATTGGTCAGGATTCGGTTAATACCGCTAAAGCTTTCAATGATGCGCTCCCACTAACAGGGGTGATACTGACCAAAGTTGATGGTGATGCTAGAGGAGGTGCCGCGCTTTCAGTTCGTCATGTGACTGGCAAGCCGATTAAATTTTTGGGTGTGGGTGAAAAAACCGATGCCCTAGAGCCATTTCATCCTGAACGTATTGCTTCTCGAATCTTGGGTATGGGTGATGTGCTTAGTCTTATCGAAGATGTTGAGCGCAAGGTTGATAAGAAAAAAGCCGAAAAATTCGCTAAAAAAGTCGCTAAGGGAAAACGTTTTGATCTTGAAGACCTGCGCGAGCAGCTTCAGCAAATGAAGCAGTTAGGCGGAATGGAAAGCATGATGGACAAGATTCCAGGTATGGGCAATATGGCTCAGATGACTCAGCAAAAGGATATGACGGGTCAATTCAGCAAGATGGAATATATTATTGATTCAATGACGCCAAAAGAGCGCGCTAATCCAGATATTTTAAATGGTTCGAGAAAAAGGCGAATCACTCAGGGTTCTGGTACCACCATTCAAGATTTGAATCGTTTGCTAAAGCAGCATAAGCAAATGGGTAAGATGATGAAAAAAATGAAGGGTAAAGGCATGCAAAAAATGATGCGAGGGCTAGGTGGCGGTATGCCTCTTGGTGGCGGATTACCCCCCGATGGTTTCCCTAAGCTTTAGGCTAGATAAAACCACAATTTAACCCCAAAAACAGTAGCTTAATAAAGAGGTTTCCTTTCGGCGTTATTTCGCGTAAGATACCGCGCCTTTCTTAGGGTCGTGGCACTTTTGCTTGTTGCGATGGAAAGACAAGATTAAATAGACAATTTGTGGCGAAAAACGTACAAAAATAGGGTATCAGTAAATGGTAACAATTAGATTGGCTCGCGGTGGTTCAAAAAAACGTCCGTTCTTCCATATAACGGTTTCTGACTCACGTAAAGCGCGTGATGCTCGTTACATCGAGCGTATTGGGTTCTTTAACCCTATCGCACGTGGTGGTGAAGAGCGTTTACGTATTGACTTGGATCGCGCTAACTACTGGCAAGGCCAAGGTGCTCAAGTAAGTGACCGAGTATCTGCGCTTTTGAAAGAGGCTGCAAAGCAAGCAGCATAAGAGGTATAACCCTGTGAGCAATAACTTAATTGTTCAAGGAACCCTCGTTATTGGGCGCATCACTGCGGTGTTTGGTGTGCGCGGTTGGGTGAAGATTAAGTCTTTTACCGAGCAACCAGAAAAGATATTTAATTATCAGCCATGGTTGGTTGATAAACAGGGCGTCGAAAGTACGATCGAAGTGGAAGAGTGGAAAGTCCGTGGCGATGGGTTAGTCGCTCGCCTAAAAGGTATAGATGATCGCGATGTTGCACGCGAGTGGTGTCAATTAGATATCAGGGTTGAGCAAAAGGCTCTTCCAGATTTGCAAGATAGCGAGTACTACTGGCATCAGCTTCAGGATTTAGTGGTCTATAATCATTATGGAAATAGTATCCAGAGGCTAGGTAGAGTTTCTTCAATGCTAGAAACCGGTGCAAATGATGTCATTGTTGTGACTGGTGATGCTGAAAGTATTGATCGTAAAGAGCGATTAATTCCTTACGCCAAGCAGTATGTGACAGCGATTGATTTAGAATCGAAAAAAATTGTTGTTATCTGGGATCCTGATTTTTAAGTGATCGTTAATTTAACGGAGGTCTGCTTATGAAAATAGCGTTGATTACTCTGTTTCCAGAAATGTTTAAAGCAATCACTGATTACGGTATCAGTGGTCGGGCGGTGAATCAGGGATTGCTAGAAATTTCTAGCTTTGATCCAAGGGATTTTACTGATGATCCCCACGCGACGGTAGATGATCGTCCCTACGGTGGTGGCCCCGGAATGGTTATGATGATTGAGCCGTTGCGGAAAGCAATTAGCGCGGCCAAAGATTGGATACAAGGTGAACCTTTAGTGGTTTACCTTTCGCCTCAGGGCAAGGTTCTGCAACAGAGTGCAGTTAACCAATTTGCAACACAGCAATCGCTAATTTTGATTGCTGGTCGCTATGAAGGAATTGATGAGCGCTTAATTGAGCTTGAGGTGGATCAAGAGTGGTCCATTGGTGATTATGTGTTGAGTGGGGGGGAATTGCCCGCCATGGTGTTTATAGATGCACTTATAAGGCAACTGCCAGGTGCGTTAGGACACAAAGAATCAGCAAATCAGGATTCATTTGCTGAAGGGATTTTAGACTGTCCCCATTACACAAGGCCTGATCAATACGAAGGTTTAGATGTGCCAGAGGTTTTACTTTCTGGTAATCACGAAAAAATTAGACAGTGGCGACTTAAGCAGTCGCTGTTGAGAACGAAACAAAGAAGACCGGATTTATTGGATAAGCTTGAGCTCAATGATGAGCAAATAGCCCTTCTTAAGGATAGAGAGTAATGCGCTGGCAGATGATGGCAAAGGATAGGGCCATCCTCTCTGTACAGAGCTCTAAATCAGGTGGCTAGCCACCAACCAATGTATATTGAGGAGCAAAAAAATGTCAAATAAGACGCCTATTATCGCTGCAATTGAAAAAGAGCAGATGGATAAGAAAATCCCTGAGTTTGGACCAGGTGATACAGTTTCAGTAAAAGTAAAGGTAAAAGAAGGTAGTCGTGAAAGACTTCAGGCCTTTGAAGGTGTTGTTTTAGCTAAGCGTAACCGTCAGCTTAATTCAGCTTTTACTGTTCGTAAAATTTCAAATGGTATTGGTGTGGAGCGTACGTTCCAAACTTACAGCCCGCTAGTGGATAGCATTGAAGTGAAGCGCCGAGGTGCGGTACGTCGTGCCAAGCTTTATTATCTTCGTGACCGTTCAGGAAGATCAGCAAGGATTAAAGAAAAGCTTGCTAAGTAAATATCTAAAAGGCGACCTTCTAGGTTGCCTTTTTTTTAATCTTTTTTTCACCTTCCGTTAAGTAATTTCCTAAGAAAATAGCACTGATAGAGTCTATGCTTAAGTCATTGTAGTAAAGCGAGGCGGGCGTTTCTTTTAGTAATGTTTGCTATTCATTGATGAGTTAATGACGAGGGTAAAAGGATGTTTTATACTCATATCAAACATTTGGTTGCAGGGTGCATAATTAGTTACTTCTGTGTATTAATTTTAATTAACTTTACTTCTGGCGCGGGTGAATAGAACTAATGCATATTCTTATTGTTGACGACCACGCTTTTGTTTGTGCAGGGCTAAAGGCTACTCTGCTTGATACCTTGGATGATATTCAGGTTACTACTACCGAAAGAGGTGAAGAGGTATTAACAATCTTAGGTAGAGAGGAAATTGATCTAATTATCTTAGACTTGTTTATGCCCGGTGGCTATGGTGGTTTTGGGCTTATAGGTTTGCTTCATGAGCGATACCCCTGTCTACCAATCATTGTTCTCTCAGCATCAGAAAATTCAACACATATCAGAAAGTGCTTTGAATTAGGTGTTACAGGTTTTGTTACAAAATCTGCGCCCAAAGAAGCATTGATTGAGGCCATTGCCAAGGCATGTGTAGGTGAGCGTTATGTACCAAAATATCTTATTGAATCTGTTGCTGAGGTGGCGCGTGTTTTTGACGAAGTTGATTCTGGTGTTAATGTTGAAATTATTGCTGAGTTAATTACCGACAGGCAATTTGATATTTTGAGTTGTATTAGTAGAGGTCATTCAAATAAACAAATTGCCCGCGAATTAGAGCTTTCGGAAAATACAGTCAAGGTGCATGTGAGTGCAATGTTAAAATCATTAGGCTTAAGCAATCGAACTCAGGCAGGTATTTTGGGGCAAAAATTAGGTCTAGCTGAATCAGTGGATATTGAAGCGGGCGGCTACACCTAAATTTTGATGATGTGTTACACAATAAAAAAATAGAGCAACATTGAAAGTGTAGCTTTTTGAGGAAGTAATAAATGAGATGTAGTTTATTAAAGCTTTCATTATTGATGATTGCCCTGTTATCTTCGATTAAAGTTTTTTCTGACCAAGGTCTATTAACTGAAGAAGATGTATTTGCAGAAATTGATTCGGTTACTGGTGTAACTCATCTTAAGCAGTCACTAAGTCAGGTTCCAGCCGCCGTTACTATTATTGATAGGCGGACCATAGAAGCCTCAACTGCACTTAACTTGGTAGATCTATTTCGTCTAGTGCCTGGATTTCAGGTGTATTTCTTTCATGGTAATAAACCGAGCATAACCTACCACATACCTGGTGGAGAATATTCGCGACGATTAGAAGTAAAAATTGACGGGCGCTCTGTTTATGAGCCGCTGTTGTCATCGGTAGAATGGAATACCTTAGGTATTGATATTGATGATATTGAATATATAGAAGTGGTTCGTGGCTCAAATACAGCTACAGATGGTAGTAATGCGTTTATTGCATCCTTCAATATAGTAACTCGCTCTCCATTAGCTGATCTTGGTACTGAAGTAAGTCTTCAACATGGTAATCAGGGAATAAATAGTCGGTCAATTTCACTTTCATCTCAATTTAGTCAATTTGCCACTCGTACAACTCTAAAAGCCAGCAAAAATGATGGTTTTGATGGAGAAGAAATTGATGACTCGGCTGACACATTCACGATGAAATTCCAGGGGTTATGGACACCTACGGTGCTGGATAGCATTAATTTTCAGTTAGGCGTAGGTGATTCTAAGACTACTATAGGACCTAGCGATTATCATGAGCGGCATTGGAAAAGTAAATATCAACATTTTAATTGGAAGCGCGTTGCTAATGAGCGTAGTGATATTGAGTTAGTGCTTTATCACAATGAAATTGATTTTGTAGATAATGATGATTTGTGGACCGTCCAGACAGTCGTTAATCAGTTTGACTTGAATCAGGATGGGGTATTTGAAAATGAGGGATATGATTATCCTGTAGAAATTAAGAAACTATTATTACAGTATCCAGAAAATAAAAATGAAATTATTGGTAAGTCAACTTATGCTCATTTCTCTGATCGTTGGGATGCTGAATTAAGATCGAATATTTACCGATGGGATAATTTGCGAGTGAATCTAACGATAGGCAGTCGTTATGATAGCTTTAAAACTGAATTGTTTTTGGGTGGTCCTGGGCGGGTCAGTCAAGTGAGTAACCGATTTAATACTAATTTTGAGTGGACGGCTTCTGATAAATTAACCTTCAACTATGGTAATACAATTGAAAAAATTAGAAATAAAAACCATTCCCATTCATATCGGGCTGCTGCCAATTATCAGTTCTCAAAAAAACATTTATTTCGAATAGCTAGTAGTCAAAGTTACCGTGATCCAACACTTTTAGAGATGAATCAGAACTCAATCTATACCTACAACAATCAGGGTGAGGAGATTATTCTTTATACACGTGTTTTGTCAGATGATGATATTACCAAAGAGAAGCAAGTTAGCAATGAGATAGGTTATTTGGGTTTATTTGATGATAAAAACTTATCTCTTGATATTCGTCTTTTTAAAGAGCGATTTTCTAACTTGATTGATGAGCGCATGCAAAGTTTTATTGGCCCTTTCCAGGATACTGTGAATATTATTGATAATGTTAGTAATTTAGAACTACAAGGTTTTGAATGGCACCTTCAATATAAGCCTACAAACGAATTGCTAGTGAGTTTAAATCATAGCTATACAGAGGTTAAGGGTCAGACTCTCCACTATACTGATTATGTGGATGAAAATTCCTATTTATGTGTCTTAGAGGGCAACAACGAATACTGTGATTTAAAAAATAGTGTGCCAAAAAATATGTTCAATCTACTTGCAAGCTATGAGTTTCCAAGTGGCCTAATGTTAAGTGGTTCCTATCATTTCAAAGCAGGTTACAGTCCTGAAACTAGGATGCCTGTGACACCGAGTTATTCACGGTTTGATTTAAAAGCGTCTAAGCGTTGGATCAATAGCAGTAACTGGATGGAATTATCCTTAACTGCACAAAATCTTACTGGTGATTACGAAGAACATTTTCTATTTAACAAATTTGGGAGTGTCTATG
>JAYOSY010000015.1:0-8804 GCA_038139495.1 Porticoccaceae bacterium | reverse complement strand
CAGATTAAGGGAATGCATAAACTTATTCAAATAAGAAAAAATATTGAGGAAATAAGCAAGATTTTTATCTTTGCATGTTTTTGTGTGCTCATGTATTTTTTAGTCTTATCTGCTAATGTTTATGCCGCCAACAGTCAGCATAATCAAATGCATGCCTTATTTGTGCTCAGTCGGGATAACGTCAACTATACCAATGTTGTTGATCTGATTGTTGCAGATTGGGATAAAAATAATAAATACAGTATTGTTTTTAAAGAAGAGCAACAAAAATTAGTAAACTTGGTTGATAAAACAGATATTGTTATTAGTCTAGGAACTAGTGCCGTTGAGACTGTTTTTAAGAATAAGTGCAAAAAACCTCATATCGCAACGCTAGTAACACAAAGTTCATTTGATAGTTTAGCTGAGCAGTATTTCGGCAGCGAAGCTATGGCGCTAGCTGCGGGAATTAGTCCCATACTTTTAGATCAGCCTTTTGAGAGGAAAGTTTCCTTGGCTAAAAAGTTATTCCCAAAGGCTAGTCGAGTGGGTGTTATGTTAGGTTCGGCATCAAAAGGAAAAATTACTACCTATAAAAATGCCATTATAGATAGTGAGATGAGGCCACAAATATTAGTTATTGATCCCAAAAAGAACCCAATACATCAACTGGATCCAATAATTAAAAAAAGCGATATATTTGTTCCAATTGCCGATAGTCATCTTATTAATGTCAGCACTGCGAAATGGATTTTACAGTTGAGTTATCGATACCGAGTCCCTGTTATTGGCTACTCATCAAATTTTGTTGATGCGGGTGCTTTAGCCTCTGTTTATTCGTCTGCTGAAGGTGTTGCAAAGCAGACAATTGAACTATTAGATACTATTTTTAAAGTTGGCTATATTCATAGCAAACATCTGCCTAAATACTGTACTGTGAAATTTAATACAAACGTAGCCTGGTACTTAAATTTAAAAATACCTGATGATCTTGTAATCGATGCCGATAAGTGTGTGTTATGAAGCTTCCTTTTGATCATAACAGTATTTCTAGCCGATTAATTGTTACAGGGCTTTTACCATTGGCACTTCTAAGTACTCTGATGGCCTTTTATTTTATATCTAATCAGCGTGCTGAAATGTTAAGTAATTTGCATGATACGGGGCATATTGCTGTTCGGCAGGTGTCACAAAGTACTGCGTTCGCGCTGTATTCTGGGGATCGAAAAAGACTAGATTCATTGAGTTATGCAACCCTTGAAATTCCTTCCGTTGAGGGTATTGTTTTTTATAGCTATAAAGATAATGAACGTTTAAAAATTGGTAGTGTCGGGCCATCAAAGGGAGAAATACCCCCAAATATTGATATCAGCGTACCTTTCCAAATAGGTGGCTATTGGTATTTTTATTCAGAGATAATATCTGAGCGTGCACCCATAATGGATTTTGAAGAAGTCATTGAATATGAACCTGAAAAAATCGGTTGGGTACTTGTTGCCCTAAGTGACGAAATTCTTAATCAAAAAGAACAAAGTTTTATTATTACCGCTGCGACGGTGGTTTTATTAAGTTTATTACTAGCTTTTTGGCTATCTATACGTATCAGTCGCACCGTTTCAGAGCCATTAGAAAGTCTTACAGAGGTTGTGGGCAAAATGGAGTTCGGAGACCTTAATCCTGTGGCAAGTGAAACTGGAATTTCTGAGTTGGCTAAATTGGCGCGCGGCATTAATGGGTTGGCGGATAGTGTTCGCGAATCCAACCAATTAATGCAAAGTGAAATTGATCGTGCAACTCAAGAACTCAAAAAGACGTTAGCTGATCTTGAGGAGGCAATGCGAACTAAGGATCAGTTTTTAGCTAGGATGAGCCATGAACTTAGAACGCCGTTAACTGCTGTGCTCGGATTTTCTAAAATACTGCTCGAAGAGACAGATGAGCTGAAACGTATTGAGCAGCTAGGTGTGATTCAGCGTTGCTCAAAGGTCCTTCTTACAATGATTGATGATGTATTGGATTTTTCTCGTGCAGAACGAAGTGGCTTTACGCTGAACATTGTTGCCTTTGAGCTTGATAAGTTAGTGGGAGATTTAAAATCGTTATTTAGCCTTGAGGCAAAAAAACAAAACCTTAGCTTAAAAATACATCTCGATAATGAAGTACCTAATAATTTATATGGTGACCCAGTTCGATTGGCCCAAATTATTAGTAACTTACTCAATAATGCAATCAAGTTTACTGCGTCAGGGTCGGTAGAGGTCTCTATAACTCCCCAAAAAGCAAAATCTAAGAATGTAGCTTTACAGTTTGTTGTTACCGATACTGGAAAAGGTATATCTAAGCAAAAAATCCCCAGTCTTTTTGATCCGTTTACTCAGGAAGATATTTCCATTAACCGTCTCTATGGTGGCAACGGTCTTGGACTATCTATTGCCAAGCGTCTTGTCGTTGCAATGGATGGCGATATTACCATTGAAAGTGAAGTGAATGTGGGAACAAAAGTTACCTTTTCATGTGAGTTTGCGGAAAACGAAAATTGTGTTACGAAATTACAAACTGAAGATACAAATAATCAATTAGCTGACAATATGTTGTCTGGTGTTCGTATTTTGGTTGCTGAGGATAATAAATTTAATCAACAGCTATTAGTCGAGCTTCTAAAGCATCATGGTGCAGTTTGTCATCTCGCAGGTAATGGTCAAGAAGCCATTAATATGTCAGAGACTGATTCTTTTGACTTGATTCTAATGGATTTACATATGCCAATCATGGATGGTAAGGAAGCAACTAAAATCATTGTAAAGAATGTGACCTGCCCGCCGATCATAGCTTTAACAGCAGATATAACTGATTTAGTGAAGAATGAATTAATTGAGGCGGGAGCAAAGAGTGTTCAGCAAAAACCGCTTGATGAAATTAAATTAATCAATGAAATTTTAAAAGTTTTGGATCATCAATCAGAGCTTTCTAATTTGTCTGGTGAGGGAATGCTTTCTTCAGTAATCCCAGTAGCAGATTTAAAAAAAGAGATTGAAAAAAATTTAGATAATCTTGAGGCTAGCTTGCGAAATAGTGATCAAACTGCATTAAGGTCGTTGCTTCATGATCTGATGGGGTTTTGTGGATTATATGGCATATCTGAAATACGCGAATTAGTCATTGATCTTAAGAACTTGGAGATTAATTCATGTCCTAAAAGCTTCGAGATAATAAAAGCTATACGTCAACATATGATGACATCGGATAAATTTAAATCGGTCGATCCATTACAAAAGATTTAGTACATTCGTATTAACGCATCAGTGTCATATTAATTCAGTGCATTATGTTCTAAATTTACTAATACAGGATCAACTGTCCCAGTAGGAAGCATTAAAAGGATTTACATTGGTTAGCAAGCACAATCCCCAGCACCATTGTTTAGTCTCTGCAGTTTCATCTTCTCGGTCAAAAAATTTGTTCGATGGATGTCGGGGCTGTTGTTTCATGGTAGTCATCTTATGGCAACAGGGTAGTTGCTATGTACCATAGACGGTACAGGTTGATTCTGTTATTTACTCCCTCTTTAAACCTCGCTCCCGCGGGGTTTTTTTTATCAAAGACAATCTTTGTAAAAACTTACAAGAATTTCTTCTCTCTAAGCCGTATCCGTCATAGACTGTTAAAAAATTTTATTTGGATAAATATGAAAAAATCTCGGACCAATAAAGATGCCTTTGCAGAGCGAGAGGCATCCAAATATGAAAATCCAATTCCCAGTCGTGAATTTATTTTAGATTATTTGGAGCAGAGCATTGGTCCATTGACCCATGAGGCCATCTGTAAAGCACTAGGGCTTTCTGACTCTGAACAGATTGAGGGAATGCGCCGCCGCCTGAATGCTATGGAAAGAGATGGTCAGCTTGCATGCAATCGACGCGGCGGATTTGGCACCTTGGGAAAGCTGAACTTAGTTAAGGGTCGAGTGATAGGTCATGCGGAGGGATACGGTTTTGTCGCGCCACTGAATAGTGAGGGTGATGATATTTTTCTGTCCAGCGCACAGATGCGTCGAGTTTTTGATGGCGACATTGTTTTAGTAAGAATTGCAGGCTGGGATCGTCGAGGGCGTCCAGAGGGTTCCTTGGTCGATATTTTAGAGCGTTCTACTCAGCAACTGGTTGGTCGTTATTTTCGTGAAAGCGGAATCAATTTTGTGCGGCCAGACAATCCTAGAATTACCCAAGATATTTTAATTACAGGTGAGCGGCCCTGTCCTGCAGCGCCTGGTCAGATTGTTGTTGTGGATATTCTTGAGCCTCCAACACGTAATAATTTACCGGTTGGCTTTGTGTCTGAAGTGTTGGGCGAGCACTTGGATCCAGGTATTGAAATCGATATGGCGATTCGAAACTATGGTATTCCCTATCAATGGTCTGAGGCCTTATTGTCAGAGACTGATCAAATTCCATCGGAAGTAACCTATTGTGACACTCGAATTGACCTTAGATCAATGCCTCTTATTACCATTGATGGTGAGGATGCAAGAGACTTTGATGATGCGGTGTTTTGTCAGCCATTAGAGGGTGGTGGTTGGCAGTTAGTTGTTGCTATTGCCGATGTTTCTCATTATGTCCAAGTGGGCTCAGAATTGGATAAAGAAGCTTTTTCCCGAGGTAACTCTGTTTATTTCCCAAATCACGTTGTTCCTATGTTGCCTGAAAAGCTATCCAATGGCTTATGTTCTCTTAATCCTGCTGAGGATCGATTCTGTATGGTCTGTGAAATGCAGATAAGTGAAAAGGGACATATTACTAACTACCAATTTTATGAAGCTGTGATGCACTCTCATGCGCGCATGACATACACGCAGGTAGCGCAAATTGTTTCGGAGAAAAACCAACAGGAAGAATCTGCCATTAGGCAGCAATTTAAGGCAATACTGCCTCAAGTTGATGCACTGCAAAGCCTTGCAAAGCAGCTTCAAAAGTGTCGAAGTCAACGAGGTGCAATTGATTTTGATACTCAAGAAACACGTATCCTTTTTGATAGTAAGCGCAAAATTAGTCAAATTATCCCTGTCGATAGAACAGATGCTCATCGTTTGATTGAAGAATGCATGCTGTGTGCCAATCTATGTGCCGCAGAATTTGTGCAAAAGTCTAAATTACCAGCGCTATATCGTGTTCATGAGGGGCCTAGCGAGGAGCGATTAATTTCTGTTCGTGAATTTCTAGGTGAGTTAGGTATTGGCCTAGGGGGAGGCGATGATCCGCTGCCAATGCACTATAGACAGGTTCTAAATGGCGTAAAGCATCGCGATGATGCTCAAATTATTCAGTCGGTCTTACTAAGATCCATGAGTCAGGCGGTGTATCAATGTGAAAATCTGGGGCATTTTGGTTTGGCATTTGATGCCTATACCCATTTCACCTCACCCATTCGAAGATATTCAGATTTGTTGGTTCATCGTGCTATTCGTAGCCTAATAAAAAGTGGCAAAAAATCGCCACACATTCGTCGACCTGATCATTCTTCAGCGGACGATAAGCAGGTTTACTACCCCTATGAGCTGGGATCTCTTGAAGAAGTGGGTCAGCATCTTTCCGTGACTGAGCGTCGCGCTGATGAGGCAACCAGAGATGTGGTTAATTGGTTGAAATGCGAATTTCTCATGGACCGTGTGTCAGAGCAGTATACCGGTGTTGTCAATGCGGTAACTGGTTTTGGCTTATTTGTTATGCTGGATGAATTGATGGTTGAGGGGCTGATTCATGTCACCGGCTTGCCAAAGGATTACTATCATCATGAAGCTACACAGCATCGTATGGTTGGTGAAAGAACGGGAAGAGTTTTTCGCTTAGGTCAAAAAGTTCGCGTTCAAGTTGTTCGCGTTAATTTGGAAGAAAGAAAGATTGATTTTGAGCTTATAGACACTGGCTCAAAGGAAACTAAAAACCCTCAGTCAAAATCGACAAAAAAACAGCATGATGATAAGCCGAAAAAAAATAGAGCCAAGAAATCGCCCAAAAGTCGACGTAAGCCCACTGGTAAAGGGAGTAATGCGGGAAATAAACGTAAGCGAAAATCTCGGCGTTAGGCTTTGACGTGCATGGGAATTAACTCATTGAGTAAGGCGCCGATATAATCAAAAAATACTGTGCCTATATCATGGGAATAAAAATCGGCATCACTACTGCCAAGGGCGAGTATGCCGAGGGGTTCCGATGAATGAAGCGGAAGTGCAATTGCCGAGGCTACGCTGCTGGCTGACTGTTCAAAGAGAAAATTGATTTGCTCTTCTCGCAACACCCCACTGACGGCTTTTTGTGCGCTTAAAAGACTGCTAATTTTTGACTTTGCCTCTTCTTCTGAGACCAAATTAGCTGCAGTTTTTGATGTGAATAAACCCTTATCTATGAGGGTTAGACTATAAAACTCAGTATTAAAGTCATTTTTAAGACTAGTATCTAAAACCGTTATTAAGCTATTAAGGTCCTCAGCCTGTATAAGTTTAAGCACTAGCTGATTGGTTTTAGCCAGTAATTGATCGTTGTTTTTTGCAGTCTCAATCAACTGTTCTAACTGACCGCCTAGGGCCTTATTTTTATCGCGCATAATACTGATTTGGCGTTCAACTAATGAAATAGCTTTGCCACTGTCATGAGAGACTTCAATAGCCTCTAGAATATCTGAATTTTCTTCGAAAAAATTTGGATGGTCAATTAAATAATCACGCACTAATTGCAATTCTTTTGCCTGCGCTTTTTTAGTTGTCATAGTTTAATTTTTCCATGAAATACGGTTTCTGCAGGCCCTGTCATAAGAATGGACTGGTCTTCGCCTTGCCATTCAATGGTCAGTTTTCCACCAAGCAATTGAATTTCAACAATGTTTTCGACTAAACCCTGTTGGATTGCGGCTACTGCTGCCGCACAGGCACCAGAGCCACAGGCCTGAGTTTCGCCTACGCCGCGTTCATAAACCCGTAGCGCCAGTTTTTGTCGATCTATCACTTGCATAAAGCCTACATTGACGCTTTCTGGAAAAAGACTATGTTGTTGAACAAGTGAACCTATTTTTTCTACATCGGCATGGTCAATTTTATCGACTTGAAGCACCGCATGTGGATTTCCTACAGAGAGAGCAGCCATTTGATAGTTGCTATTGTTGATATCAATGTTATACAAATCACTTCGCTGGTCTGCAAGTAAAGGAATATCTGCAGGGATAAAGCTTGGTGCGCCCATATTGGCGGTTATCATATTTTTGGAATTGGAATGAATTTCCATAACCCGATTTTTGGTCTTTATCCGAACAGTTTTTTTACCCGACAGTTGCTGGTCGGAGATATATCGACCGATACAACGAGCGCCATTGCCACATTGTTCAACCTCAGAGCCATCGCAATTAAATATGCGGTAATTAAAGTCGATATTTTTATCTTCAGGGGGCTCGATAACCAGCACCTGATCACAGCCAATACCCAAATTGCGGTCAGCTATCCGCTGGATGATATCTGTGGTCAGTCTGATGCTTTGGCGAACAGCATCAAGCACCACAAAGTCATTGCCTAACCCATGCATTTTGGTAAATCTTGTCTGCATTCTGCGACGCTCCATTAGGATTCTTCTATCAACTGTTCACCGCGAACAAGATCTTCTAGTGTCTCTCTTGCTCTTACCAGATGAATTTTCTCATTATCAATCATCACTTCAGCAACTTTGGGGCGACTGTTATAGTTTGAGCTCATGGTGAAGCCATAGGCACCTGCAGATGATAAATATAGATAATCGCCTTCTGTAATGGATAATGCTCTATCTTTAGCTAAAAAATCGCCTGTTTCACAGACAGGGCCAACAACATCATAAATTTCATTATATTCAGATTGCACATCGACCGTATTAATATCCATCCAGGCATCATAAAGGGCTGGTCGCAACATATCATTCATTGCAGCATCAACAATAGCAAAGTTTTTTTCGCCATTTTTCTTGATTACCTGCACCTGCATTAACAGAATACCGGCATTGGCGGTAATCGAGCGACCCGGCTCCATAATCAGAGTTTCAGTTCGTCCCTCAAGTAATGGTGATAGGGCATCCATATAACTTTCTAACGAAGGTACTACTTCATCTTGATAACAGACACCTAGACCACCCCCTATATCGAGGTGTTGTAATTTTATACCCGCATCTTCAAGGCGATCTACCAGTACCAAAAGGTGCTTCATGGCATCTATAAAGGGCGTTATATCAGTTAATTGTGAGCCAATATGACAGTCAACACCGACCACAGCGATATTTTCCATCTCGGCCGCCTGCTGATAAACCTCAAAGGCACGACTGATATCAATACCAAATTTATTTTCTTTTAAGCCGGTAGATATATAGGGATGTGTCTTGGCATCTACATCTGGATTGACACGTAATGAGACGGGAGCAATTTTGTTTACTTCAGCAGCCGTCTTATTTAATAATTTCAGTTCCGATTCCGATTCCACATTAAAACAGTGAATACCCACTTCCAATGCACGGCGCATTTCGTCTGCAGTTTTTGCGACACCAGAATAAACAACCTTAGCTGGATCGCCGCCGGCCATTAAAACACGTTCCAATTCGCCTGCTGAGACAATATCAAACCCGGCGCCTAGCTTGGCAAGAGTCTGTAGTACCGCAATATTTGAGTTAGATTTTACTGCGTAGCAAATAAGGTGATCGCGGGCAGCTAGGGCACGTTGGTAATTCAGAAAATTTTCACTGATTGCAGCTTTGCTGTAGGCGTAGCAGGGTGAACCATATTGTTCGACGATGGTTTTTAGTGGCACCTGTTCCATTATTCGCTGG
>JAYOSY010000014.1:0-25480 GCA_038139495.1 Porticoccaceae bacterium | reverse complement strand
TATTAATAATAATTTTGCAAACACTTCATATAACCAAGCTTCTTACCGCTTGGTTTCTCTCGTTGTTCGTCTCCTGCCCTGAGGGGCGACTATCTGTTACACCTAATAAATCTTATTTTCGTTGGTAATACTTATATTATTTCAGCGGAATACTATGCCCTTATGGGGAAATAAGTTTTACAATACTGTTATCCTTTACTGATGGCAGTGAATCAGGAATAGAATCATGAGTTTAAAAGATAATTTAGTTATTTTTGATACAACATTACGCGATGGGGAGCAAAGTCCCGGTGCGTCGATGACAAAAGATGAAAAAGTGCGGATTGCCAAGGCACTTGAAAAACTACGCGTGGATGTTATCGAGGCGGGTTTTGCGGTATCCAGTCAAGGTGATTTTGATGCGGTACAGGCCATTGCTAATACGGTAAAAGACAGTCGAATTTGTAGTCTTTCCCGAGCAGTGCAGGGTGATATAGAAGCCGCTGCAGAAGCGCTAAAGGGCGCTGAAGCGGGACGTATACATACATTTATCGCCACCTCGCCAATTCATATGAAATATAAACTGCAAATGGAACCCGATCAGGTGATGGATCAGGCTATTTCTGCGGTAAAGTTGGCTCGCGGCCTAATTGATGATGTGGAGTTTTCTTTGGAAGATGCCAGTCGCACAGAATTCGATTTTATGTGTCAAATTACTGAAGCCGTTATCAATGCGGGTGCCTCTACTATTAATTTGCCTGATACAGTTGGTTACACCGATCCGGGTGAATATGGCGCAATGATTGAACGCCTTTTAAATACCGTACCCAATGCGGATAAAGCGATCTTCTCTGTGCACTGTCATAATGATTTAGGTCTTGCGGTTGCCAATAGTCTTGCTGCGGTAAAAGCCGGTGCTCGGCAGGTGGAATGTACCATTAATGGTTTGGGTGAAAGGGCAGGTAATGCTTCGCTTGAAGAAATTGTGATGGCGATTCGCACGCGCAAGGATATCTTTCCAGTTCAAACCAATATAGATACTACGCAGATTGTTCCTTCTTCTCGCTTGGTTTCTTCAGTGACGGGCTTCCCAGTACAGCCTAACAAGGCAATTGTAGGTGCTAATGCGTTTGCACATGAGTCGGGTATTCATCAGGACGGTATTTTAAAGTTTCGTGAAACCTATGAAATTATGAAGGCAGAAGATGTTGGCTGGAGTGCCAATAAATTATCTCTGGGTAAGCTATCGGGTCGTGCGGCGTTTGCAGCTCGGTTAGAGGAACTAGGTATTAGCTTTGACAGTAAAGATGACTTCAATCAGGCATTTGCTCGATTTAAAGATTTGGCTGATAAGAAGCGCGAGATTTTTGATGAAGATCTTCAAGCATTGGTATCTGATGTTCAAATTGCAGCGGAAGATGACGCCATCACCGTGATCGATCTTGAGGTGCTTACTAAAACAGGACAGTCACCCAAGGCAAAAATTTGTATTAACTACAAAGACAAAGAACATCAGTCAGAGGCTGGCGGTGACGGTGCGGTCGATGCCATCTTTAATGCGATCGAAAAGCTAATTAATAGCCAAACCAAATTGCAACTTTATTCAGTGAATGCGGTTACAGAGGGCACTGATTCACAGGGTGAAGTCACAGTTCGCCTTGAAAAAGATGGCCGCATTATCAATGGTCAGGGTGCTGATACGGATATTCTTTTGGCCAGTGCTAAAGCGTATCTGAATGCATTGACGTTGATGGGTAATCCAGGCAGATTGCATCCTCAATTGGGTGGTGTTTAGTGGCCGAGGGCCAAAACCCCCAGATTCGCAACCAGTATCTTGAGACACTGGGGATTGTTCAGTATCGCTCTAAAGAGATATCAGTTGATTCATTGCAGGTTGAAACTCAGGTCAGTGAGTCACCAGAGCCTAAATCAACTGATATTTCTGCTGTTATTACTGCAGTTTCCAATGAGTTTCCCCAGCTGGCAACCGTTGAAGCTAGTCCTCAGCCACAGGTTTCAAAGGATTTAGCGTTAACATGTGTATTCTGGCAGCCCAATGATAAGCTTTTAGTGGCAACAGTTATTGATGATCAGCTTCCCGATCAATCCCAAATAAGTTTATTAAAAAATATCCTACGAAGCATCGATGAGAAGGTGGTTTCGTTGCCACAGTTAGATGCCGTTAATTGGCCGCCCCATTCAAGCATGGCAGGTGATGAATCTGATGCAAGGGAATTTTTATCCACCCTAATTAATTCCAAGCTTGCATCAAAGCCTACCCAAACTGCCCTGTTTTTGGGTGATTTATCTCAGCAGTGGTTATTATCAAATTCACAGAAAGATCAGGTTATTAATGGAACGGTAAGCCTTTCTCAATCAGTGACAGCGCTATTAATTCCATCACTTCAAACCATGTTGAATCAGCCCGAGGCTAAACGAAAAGCTTGGAATATTATTAGTGGCTACCTGTCTTCACTGGCTGATCTGAGCTAGATTATGGGCCAGTTTTTGGCAATTCATAATCCCGCCACCAACATATTACTGGCAGATCATCCAGTTATTGATTTTCGCTATGCCAGTGAATTTGATTTACCGCAGATAAAAGCGATTGAGCAGTTAACCTCTCCCTATCCATGGTCAGATCAGCTGTTGAGTGAATCGCTCAATAAATTGCTAGTGATAACACATAAACAAGAAATTATTGGCTACGCAGTGGTTGCTATGGTGGCACAGCAGGCCGAATTACACCTAATAGCCATCCACCCCGAGTCGCAAAGTCAGGGTTATGGTCAGCTATTACTGTCGCTTGTTATTGAGTCAATGCCAGATAGTATCGATTCGTTTTTTCTTGAAGTTCGCGTCAGTAATTGTCGTGCTATTCGCCTCTATCAGCGACTCGGTTTTGTACAAATTGGCGAAAGAAAAGACTACTATCGCAATGGCATGGGCACTGAAGATGCCATTATTATGGCCAGAGAAAACTGCTAAAAAGTCAGTTTTTGGTAGGTTTTTTCTGTAGCTTTCGCTGAAGTGTTCTGCGGTGCATTCCTAAACTTCGAGCTGTAGCGGAAATATTACCCTCATTATCATTTAGTACACGCTGAATATGCTCCCACTCAAGGCGATTTACAGAAGTGGGTGTTGTTGAAATAGATTCTATGGGTTTGTCTGAGGCTGAAAAAGCATTCACAATATCTTCTACATTAGCGGGTTTGCAAAGATAGTTCACTGCGCCTTGTTTAATGGCTTCAACGGCTGTGGAAATACTGGAGTAGCCGGTCAATATTAGGATCTCAGCATGAGGTAAACGTTGCTTAATATCGACTAAAATAGTTAAGCCTGATTCTTTTTCTAGCTTGAGGTCTAAAATAACCCGTTCGATCAATAAGTCATTTTTACAGTATTCAATCGCCTCAGTACCATTGTAAGCACGAAACACGGAATGCCCCAAACGCTCCAATACTCTGGATAAAACGTCGCAAAATGCCTGATCATCATCAACAATAAGATATTTCAAGGCGATGCCTCAGGGGTTTTTGTCAAATTAATAGGAAGACATAGCTTTGTTAACGTACCGCCCTCAGGAAGCTTGTCTAAGCTGATTGAGCCGCCAAATCGAGTCACTGTACTCTGAGAGAGAAACAGGCCTAAACCTAAGCCATCCGTTTTATTAGAGGCAAAGGGTTTATTGATATGCTTAGAGCTTGTAGTTTCATAGCCCTCACCAAAATCTTTTATAGAAATAATAACTTCAGTTTCAGACCAGCTAATACTAACCTCAACCTCAGATGGGCTAGCATCTGCGGCATTATTTAACAGATTTAAAATTGATTGGGCAATGGTTGGATGAAAGCGGATAGTAGGTGCAGGAATTTCACTTTTTGCGTAACTGACACTGGCATTAAGTTCGGGGCGCATCAACTGCCAACGTTCAATCAACTGATCAAAGTAACTGTGAAGCGTCTGGTTTGAATAGCTATTAACAGAGGATTCATTGGCTGTGGACTGCAGCTGTTTTAGGGTGGTTTTACATTGGTCTATTTGCTGGCTTAACAAATCAATATCCTTATTGCTGTTGTTATCCTGCTGCATTTCATCCACTAGGAGTCTCATTGTGTTTAGAGGTGTTCCCAGTTCATGCGCTGTTCCTGCCGCGAGTGTGCCAATGGCAAGGAGCTGCTCATTTTCAAGCTGTTGTTCTCGGTGTTCGGCAATTTTTTGCTGTTGACGCGCTAGTTCATTGGCAATCTGACTAACAAAATAGCTAATAATCGCAGCGCTAATGGCAAAATTAGCCCACATGCCCAGAATATGTAAATTATTGCCTGCCATCGTATGACCCATATGGGAAGGTGCAATGGCCATAACGGGAACATAATACATTAGCAACAGGCTATATCCGAAGAGTGCTATCAAAGCAATCCAAACTGTATATGATCTTGGCAGGGTAATGGCAGCAATACTGATGGGAATGAGATAATACGAGATAAATGGATTAGATGCGCCGCCGCTAAAATACAACAAGATGCTAAAGAAAATAATATCCACCAAGAGATGAATAAAAAATTCTTTATTAGTAATAGGAACTTTAAAACGATTTCTATTGGCCGTTGCAATACTAATAGAGGCATAAATACCCAAAATCCATGCTATTTCGGTGGTAGCTAAACCTAGAGGCTTAAATGCACTAAAATAAATTAATGCTAAGCATTGACCTAAAATAACCACGGCCCGAATAAGCCCGAGTCTATAAAGGTTGTGGTGAATAGCAGAGTCCATTGGGTATTGGGAATTCAAATTCATGATACAAGTTTATCAAAAAAACCCGTTCAACTGGCTAAACGTTGATTTTTAATTTTTTACTAGAGTAGATTTTATACTGGCGAGTGAATACTAAAGGAGTTAACATTGCGCCAAATAACCTGTTCTGAGTGAAAAGAGCATAGATATGCAGCCATTATCTGAAGATTTTCAAGAAGACCTCGATCGCTTTATTGTCGAAAGTCTTGAGTCAGGTTGCGTCTGGGGGCTCTGTGATAGCCAGGGCAACTGGGCGATGGTTGCCTCAGATATTGATACCGAGGTGGGTGTTATTCCCTTTTGGTCGGCACAACAGTTAGCAAGCCAGCTTTGCAATGATGAATGGTCAGTTTACAAGCCTGTTGCCATTGCGATGGAAGAGTTTCTAGATGACTGGCTCACAGGTATGCATGAAGATGTGCATAGAGCAGGAATTAACTGGGATGAAGATCTTAAGGGTTCAGAAATGGAGCCATTGGATTTGCTTGAAGAATTTGAATCGGAACTCGATTAACCTATGTTTTTACAACCCTTTTATACAAAATCAGATAATCATTTTAGTGTCAGTGGTGAGCAGGGTAGCCAGTTCGCAAAGCAAATTTGTAATGATTACAATCCAATTCATGATCCAGATTCCAAGCGTTTCTGTGTGCCAGGGGATCTTCTTTTTGCCCTAAGCCTAAATAACTATGGTTTGAGCGAAAAGATGAATTTCGATTTTTCGGGTCTTGTCCCCGCGGATAAATTATTGGTCTTTCCAACTTCAGAAAACACTGAACTAGTCATCAAGGATGAACGTGAAAAAGCCTATCTCACAGTTGTGCGTGAGGGTGAAGTTAACTCAGATCAAGATGTGATTGAACATTTAGTAAGAAGCTATGTGGCATTTTCTGGTCATAGTTTTCCCTATATTTTGGTGCCCTTAATGGAACAGCATCAGGTAATGATTAATCACAATCGACCACTGGTTATGTATCAATCCATGTCCCTTAATCTTGATCAACTTGACCTTGAAAAGCCTGAGGTTAAATTAATCAACTCGGATATGCAGGTGGATGGTAAGCGAGGCAATGTGACCTTACACTTCGCGATTAACGATGGCGGCAAAGCCGTGGGTCGCGGTGAAAAGAAACTTGTGCTTAGCGGGCTACGTGAATTTGATCAGCAGGCTATGGATCAGTTAATCAAAGAATACGAAGCAAGAAAGTTATAGCTCAGAGTAGCTTTTTCAAAAATCGTCCGGTATGAGAACCTTTGACTTTAGCAACCGCTTCAGGGGTTCCTGCAGCCACAATAGTGCCACCACCGGCACCGCCCTCTGGGCCTAGATCAATAATCCAATCTGCTGTTTTGATAACATCTAGATTATGTTCAATCACCACCACCGTATTGCCATGATCACGCAATCGATGTAATACCGAGAGTAATTGCTCAATATCATGAAAATGAAGACCCGTAGTTGGCTCATCAAGAATATACAGGGTTTTTCCGGTATCCCTTTTAGAAAGCTCTTTAGAGAGCTTCACTCGCTGTGCCTCTCCGCCGGAAAGCGTCGTCGCCGCTTGCCCTAATTTGATATAAGAAAGACCCACATCCATTAATGTTTGTAACTTGCGCGAAACACTGGGTATTGATTCAAAGAAAATACTGGCATCTTCAATGGTCATATCCAATACCTGATGAATATTTTTTCCTTTAAAGGTTATGTCCAGCGTTTCACGATTATAGCGTTTGCCCTTACAAACATCGCAGGGTACATAAATATCAGGCAAAAAGTGCATCTCTACCTTGGTGACACCATCACCTTGACAGGCTTCACAACGACCACCTTTGACATTAAAACTAAAACGACCTGGCGTGTAACCACGAGAGCGAGCCTCTTGGGTGCTAGCGAAAAGCTCCCTTACTGGTGTAAAGATACCAGTATAGGTAGCTGGGTTAGATCTAGGGGTTCTGCCAATGGGGCTCTGATTAATATCAATGCATTTATCAAAATAATCTAAACCACTAATAGTTTTGTGGGCTGCGGGTTTAAGAGTAGAGGCCTTATTTAATACCGTCGCTGCAGCCGGATAGAGAATACCATTGATCAGTGAGGACTTTCCGGAGCCCGAAACCCCAGTAATACAGGTGAAAAGTCCCACTGGGATAGATGCATCAACCCCAGTTAAATTGTTGGCCTTAGCGCCCACAATTTCCAGTGACTTTCCATTGCTCGAATGACGTTTTTTAGGCGCCCTGATGCCGCGTTCACCAGATAAAAACTGACCGGTTACTGATGTTGCTGTATTTGTAATAGCATCGCTGTCACCTATGGCGACAATTTCACCACCATGAACACCTGCGCCGGGTCCAATATCAATAATATAGTCAGCGGCCCTAATTGCATCTTCATCATGCTCAACAACAATTACGGTATTGCCTAAGTCACGAAGACGAACTAAGGTTTTTAATAGTCGTTCATTGTCCCGTTGATGCAAGCCAATACTGGGTTCATCAAGAATATACATCACACCCACTAAACCCGCACCAATTTGGCTTGCCAGTCGAATACGCTGTGCTTCGCCGCCAGAAAGGGTCTCAGCACTGCGATTTAAAGATAGATAATTAAGACCCACATCCACTAAGAAACAAAAGCGATCGCGAATTTCTTTAATAATTTTTTCCGCAATTTTTCCCTGACGACCAGGAAGATTAATCTGTTCAAAGTAATCGAAACATTCACCCACAGGCATGGCCACAATATCTTCAATACGCTTGTTATCAACATATACACTGCGTGCTGATTTACAGAGTCGCGTACCCTCGCAATCGGGGCAGGCAGAGGTTGCCATGAACTTGCTAAGATCTTCCCTAACAGAATTACTTTCGGTGTCTCTATAGCGGCGCTCCATATTGGGAATAACACCCTCAAAGCTATGCTGACGACGAAATACTGTGCCTCGATCATTGGTATAGTTAAAGGAAATTTCCTCGTCATCACTGCCAAATAATATTTTTTGTTGGTGTAGCTGCGACAAATCTTGCCATGGCTTTTCGATATCAAAATCATAGTGCTCGGCAAGGCTACTTAACATATTAAAATAAAACAGCGAGCGGCGATCCCAGCCGCGAATAGCCCCCTCGGCAATGGATGCCTCAGGATGTTGGATAATGCGATCTACATCAAAAAATTGATGAATACCCAAACCATCACAGGTTTTACAGGCACCAAAGGGATTATTAAATGAGAATAATTTTGGCTCTAACTCACTTAGACTGTAGTTACATATTGGACAGGCAAATTTAGCGCTAAACATAAGGTCTTCATGATCGCCATCCATATAACTAATAAGCGCGATTCCTTCAGCAAGCGCAAGGGCAGTTTCAAAGGACTCAGCCATACGTATACCGATGCCTTCCTTGACCTTAAAGCGATCAACCACAACTTCGATGCTATGTTTTTTCTTTTTATCCAGTGCAGGGGCTTCATCTAAGTCGCAGATAAGACCGTCAATACGTGCGCGAATAAATCCCTGCCGACGTAAATTATCCAAAAGATGAATATGCTCACCTTTTCTATCCTTCACCACGGGTGCCAGTAGCATTAATTTTGAGCCTTCGGGTAGGGCCAAAACCTGATCCACCATCTGACTGACAGTCTGTGCCTTAAGCGGAAGATCATGATCAGGGCAGCGGGGCTCACCAGCACGGGCAAATAACAGGCGTAGGTAATCGTAGATTTCAGTAATAGTACCAACTGTTGAGCGCGGATTGTGACTGGTAGATTTCTGTTCGATAGAAATTGCCGGCGAAAGACCTTCAATATGATCAATATCTGGTTTTTCCATCATGGATAGAAATTGCCGAGCATAGGTAGAAAGAGACTCTACATAGCGACGTTGCCCTTCGGCATAGAGCGTATCAAAAGCCAGCGATGACTTACCTGATCCAGAGAGTCCAGTGATTACAATTAGCTTGTCGCGAGGGATATCTAAATCAATATTTTTTAAATTATGCGTTCTGGCTCCGCGAACTTGAATTGTATCCATTAGGGCTGCTTTTATTTAGGTTAAAGGGTCCATTATAAGGCGCTAGGCCAAACACAGGCAAAGCAAAATGGTTATTTAGCTTGTTTTACTTACAACAGTGCAAGATAGATGAATAAATGCTGTGATTAATATTTTCCTGCACCCAGTAGGACTGTTACTATAGTCAAAAATAGCCCAATCCAAAGACTAAGCGAAAAAATTGATTAATAAACTAAAAGATTCAAACTACTCCCGTATTGAAAAACAAGCGGTACTATCAATAGCCAGCCTTTATGGTTTTCGTATGCTCGGGTTATTTATGGTGTTGCCAGTTCTGTCGCTGTATTTTTCCGATTACCACAACTCGAGTTTATTTCTATTGGGACTTGCCTTAGGTATTTATGGCTTAACACAAGCGATCTTTCAGATTCCTCTGGGCTTATTATCCGACAAGATAGGGCGCAGGCCAGTCATTCTGGGTGGTCTTGTGTTGTTTGTATTAGGTAGTGTGGTGGCGGCTTTATCTGAATCAGCCATGGGAGTTGTTGTTGGGCGTGCACTTCAGGGTACGGGGGCAATAGCCAGTACACTGATGGCTTTGGTTACTGATTTTACTGCAGAACAAAACCGCACTAAAGCAATGGCAACTATTGGCGGCAGTATTGGTGCATCCTTTGCCTTAGCCATGGTTCTTGGCCCGCTGATAGCGACTCACTTTGGTATGTCAGGCATATTTTGGGTCACCGCAGTCTTAGGTCTTGCTGGCTTTCTAATAGTATTCGCCCTTATCCCCAAGACGATTTCTGTGCGCAATAATCGTGAAACACAAACCGATCTTCAACAACTAGGGTATCTTCTCAGATCACCAGAATTATTTCGTTTAAATGCAGGAATATTTTTTCATCATCTAATATTAATGGCAGCCTTTGTTGTTGTGCCCAATATTTTGGTGCAGCAGCTTGCCATAGGTGCAGATCAGCTATGGTGGGTTTACCTCTGTTTGCTTGGGGGTGGCTTTGTGGTGATGGTGCCCGCCATTATCATCGCAGAAAAGCGCAATGCGCAAAAACCCTTTTTTATAGCAGCTATCATGATGATGATGTTATCGATGTTGGTTCTTGGTAATACACAGGGATCAATGGTGACACTGTTGATGTTGTTTAGTTATTTTGCTGCCTTTAATTTACTAGAAGCATTTCTACCCTCATGGTTGAGTAAAGTCTGTCCTGCTGGCAATCGTGGAACGGCCATGGGGATTTATTCGACCTGTCAGTTTCTCGGTACTTTTGCGGGTGGTATTTTAGGCGGCTGGGGGCTAACAAGTCTGGGTGTTGATGGCTTATTCATCTTGTTGGCAGCGCTTCTTCTTGTATGGGTATTACTAGCCACACAGATGTCTTCACCTAGACCCATGCAAACTATGATTTTGCAGGTGGGTGAAAGAAAACCCAATGAATTTATAAAAAGTGTTTCAACAATAGTTGGAGTTGAAGATATACTACTTTTAGAAGGTGACGATCTCGCCTATATTAAGGTTGATAAAACGGCGATTGATGTGGCTGAATTACAGCCCTTTTTAAATCGCACATAGACAGGGGAAAAAAATGGCACGTGGAATTAACAAAGTAATCATCGTGGGTAACTGTGGACAGGACCCAGAAACAAGATATATGCCATCAGGTGGCGCAGTAACTAATTTAAGTCTTGCTACTTCAGAAACGTGGAAAGATAAAAATACCGGTGATCAGCAAGAGCGCACCGAATGGCATCGCGTGGTGTTTTTTAATCGTCTAGCAGAGATTGTAGAGCAATATGTTAAAAAGGGCTCTAAGGTTTATGTCGAGGGTTCACTGCGCACTCGCAAGTGGCAGGGTCAAGATGGACAGGATCGCTACACCACAGAAATCGTTGCCAGTGAAATGCAAATGCTCGATAGTCGCGGTGGTCAAGGGCAGGGTGGTTACGACCAGTCACAGCCAGATTACTCGCAGTCAGAGCCTCAACAGAAGCAATCGGCTGCTCAGCAAGCCACAGCAACAACAGCACCAGTTCAGGGTATGGGGCTTGATGACGATATCCCATTCTAAGAAGCTGAGTTTAAACTAAATTATTTGGAGTCATTTATGACAATTAAAGTTGGAGATAAAATTCCTGAAGGTATGCTCACGGTCATGGGTGCAGAAGGTCCTACAGGTATAACAACCGCAGAAATCTTTTCAGGAAAAAAAGTGGTACTTTTTGCTGTCCCTGGAGCCTTTACACCAACCTGCTCCGTGGCGCATATGCCTGGTTTCGTAGTTAAGTATGACGAGATTATCGCCAAGGGCGTCGATACCGTGGCCTGTCTTTCTGTGAATGATGTTTTTGTAATGAATGCTTGGAAAGAAGCATCTAATGCAGACAATATTCTTATGCTTGCTGATGGTAACTGTACTTTTACAACCTCTTTGGGGCTAGAGCTCGATGGAACTGGTTTTGGTATGGGCATGCGCAGCAAACGCTTTGCTATTATCGTTAATGACGGGGTAGTAGAGCTGCTAAATGTCGACGAAAGTGGTTTTGAGTTATCCAGTGCCGAGGCAGTATTAGAAGCACTCTAGCTTAAAACGTTAGACACAAAAAAAGGCACCCAAAGGGTGCCTTTTTATTTGTATCCAGATATCGCTTAGCCGGAATATTTTTCCATTACTAAGGTGGCATTTGTGCCGCCAAAGCCAAAGCTATTGGACATAACACGATTAAGTTGTTTGTCTTTACTCTTCAGGATAATCGGCAGGCCTGCGGCTTTTTCATCAAGATTGTCGATATGCGCAGAACCCGCGACAAAGTTATTCTCCATCATTAGCATGCAGTAAATCGCTTCATGAACCCCTGCAGCACCTAGACTGTGACCTGATAAAGATTTAGTCGAGCTAATATCTGGGCAATTGTCGCCAAAGGTATTATGAATAGCGCCTAACTCGGCCAAATCGCCTACGGGTGTGCTGGTGCCATGTGTGTTAAGATAATCAATCGGCCCATCGATATTTTCCATGGCCATCTTCATGCAGCGCTCTGCACCTTCACCCGAAGGGGCAACCATATCGGCACCATCTGAGGTAGCTCCGTAACCGGTAATTTCGCAGATAATATTTGCACCGCGAGCTAAGGCATGTTCAAGCTCTTCAACCACAACCGTTCCAGCACCCAATCCAGGGGCAAAACCATCGCGATCGGCATCATAGGCACGCGATGCTACCTCAGGAGTGTCGTTATATTTGCTAGTTAATGCACCCATGGCATCAAACATACCCGCCATAGACCAATGCATATCTTCTGAGCCACCAGCAAGGAGTATATCTTGCTTGCCAAGCTGAATAAGCTCTGCCGCGTGACCAATACAGTGAGCACTTGTAGCGCAGGCCGAGGCGAGAGCATAGTTAACGCCCTTGATTTTAAAAGGCGTAGCCACACAGGCTGAAACCGTACTCGCCATAATTTGAGTTACTCGGTAAGGGCCGGCACGTTTAATGCCGCGTTCGCGCATCACATCGATGGTTTCGGTAAACATTTCACCCGAAACACCGCCAGACCCCATTACAAGACCTGTTCTGGGGTTTGAAACCATCTCTTCAGTTAAACCTGCATCAGCAATGGCTCGATCAGTGGCAATATAGGCATAGGAGGCAGAAGGACCCATGAAGCGCATAATTTTTCTATCAATATGATCTTTAGGATCTATATCTAGAGTAGCGCCGACGTTACATTTCAGCCCCATTTCAGCAAAATCTTCGCGATAACGAATTCCTGAAATGCCTTCTTTTAATGATTTAGTGACAGATTCTCGGTCATTACCAAGGCATGAAACTATGCCAAGTCCAGTGATTACTACTCGTTTCATCTGATATCCTCTTTTACTCTTGTGACATCAGAAAACTTAAAAGTTCTCTGTGTTTTCAAAAAGACCAACTTTAAGGTCTTTGGCGGTGTATATTTCACGACCATCAACTTCAACGCTGCCATCAGCAATGCCCATAACTAGCTTGCGCTGAATGAGTCGAGTGATGTCGAGCTTGTAAGTCACTTTTTTAGCATCAGGTAAGATTTGACCAAAAAACTTCACAGTGCCAGCGCCCAGTGCGCGGCCTCTACCTGGGTTGCCATTCCAACCAAGGAAAAAGCCAACCAGTTGCCAAAGAGCGTCTAAACCAAGGCAACCAGGCATTACTGGGTCACCTTCAAAGTGGCATTTAAAAAACCATAGGTCTGGATTAATGTCGATTTCGGCGATAATTTCACCCAGACCGTGTGTTCCACCTGTATTGTTGATAGTGACGATTCTATCAATCATCAACATATTAGGTGCAGGGAGTTTCGCGTTGCCAGGGCCAAATAACTCGCCACGACTACATTTTAAAATTTCTTCTTTCGAGTAAGAAGATGCAGGTATAAAAGACATGGGATCCTTATTGATCAACTACTTAGTCGCGCATCGTAACTACTAATTGCCTAAGCATCAATAGTTAAATCAAAAGTTGGGAGCTTAAATCTAATTATTTTCTACATATGCATGTCTAGGGTTGACAGTGCGAGGTTGTCTGTTAGCATTTCGCCTAATCTTAATTAGCCTGGTAATTCATTGTAAAATGGCATTTTTTCACAATTCCGTAGCTACGGAATTTCAATCGGTCAATGAGCTAATATTGAATAGCTTACAGTCAGACGTAGGTCTAGTCGAAAATATTGGCAGTTACATCGTTGATTCTGGCGGAAAACGCCTTAGACCTGTGCTTGTTTTATTGAGTGCACTTGCCAACAACTATCAATCTGATAAAAACAACCATATTAAGTTAGCTGCGGTTATTGAGTTTATTCATACCGCCACGCTCTTGCATGACGATGTAGTTGATGTTTCTGCATTGCGTCGAGGACGCGAAACGGCCAATGAAATTTGGGGTAATGCACCCAGTGTACTGGTTGGAGACTTCCTGTATTCCCGTGCCTTTCAAATGTTGGTTGAAGTGGCAGACGTAGATATTATGCGTGTTTTCGCAGACGCCACCAATGTAATATCTGAGGGTGAAGTTCAACAAATGGCAAATGCAGGAAATCCCAATCTAGATGAAGACACGTATATGCAAGTGATCTATAGAAAAACCGCCAAGTTATTTGAGGCTGGCATGGAATGTGGTGCACGGCTGGCGAATGCTGATAAGCATGCTATGAATCAGTTCGGCAAGCATCTGGGTATGGCATTTCAAATCACAGACGATGTATTAGATCTTCAGGGAGATGTCGCCTTAATCGGAAAGAACATTGGTGATGATTTAAGTGAAGGGAAAATGACATTACCCTTGATATATGCACGGGATCATGCAGAGCCCGCTGAGAATCAGATTATTCAACAAGCTATTAAGAATAGATCTGCTGAAAATTTTGATCAAATATTAAAAATAGTCTCAAAATCCGGTGGTATAGACTATAGTTTGAGCAGGGCAATAGAGCATTCGAAGCAAGCCAGTGATGCACTTAAAGCCCTGCCTGAAAGCCCATACAAACAGGTGCTTTCCAAACTGGCCAGTTTTGCAGTTTCAAGAGACGTATAAAACAGCGTAAAATAAGCGCATACAACGAATTAGGGGCTATCAAAAAATACTAATAACTTTGGGTGTTTGACCCAAGTAGTTTTGTTAGACTCTTAACCATAATAAGAGCTCATATTAAATAAGTGAGCACACTAATCATTAAGGAGAATGACGTGATTATTGGAATTACACGGGAACTGGTTGCTGGAGAGAATCGAGTCTCGTTATGCCCAGAAAACATTCAATCGCTTACCAATAAAGGTGTAGAGTTTTGGGTTGAGCAAAATGCGGGAGTACAGGCAGGTTTTGCAGATGCTGATTACTCTTCGGTCGGCGCCAAAATCGTATCGGATAGAGATGAGCTATTTGCCCAATCAGATATTATTCTACAGGTTCAAAGCTTTGGATCTAACACTCAGAATGCCGAAGATGACCTTAAGCGATTAAAAGCTAAGCAATTAGTTATTGGTATGATGGATCCCCTAGCACAGCCGCAAGCCGCACAGCAGATTGCTAGCACAGGCGCTACTGCCATTGCATTGGAGATGGTGCCGCGCATTAGCCGTGCCCAGAGCATGGATGTCCTCTCTTCGATGGCTACGTTAGCTGGTTATCGATCAGTATTATTAGGTGCCGAAGCTGCTCCCCGAATTCTTCCGATGTTAATGACTGCGGCGGGCACATTGCAGCCAGCAAGAGTGCTTATTATGGGTGTTGGTGTTGCTGGTCTTCAAGCCTGTGCCACTGCCAAGCGTTTGGGTGCAGTGGTTGAGGCCTACGATGTTAGACCCGCCGCGCGCGAACAAATTATTTCAGTGGGGGCTACCCCAGTGGAATTAGATTTGCCCACTGAAAGTTCAGAAGGTGCTGGTGGCTATGCCAAAAAGCAAAGTGATGAATTCCTCGAGCTGCAAAGAAAACTAATGACTGAAGTAGTTGCTCGCCAAGATATAATTATTACTACCGCCGCAGTTCCTGGTGCTAAATCCCCGATTCTAGTCACAGAAGATATGCTGAAAGCTATGAAAGCGGGTTCAGTTTTGGTTGATTTGGCGGCAGAGCGCGGCGGTAACTGTGAATCCACAGAGGTTGGTAAAACGGTGGTTAAGCACGGCGTGACCATTGTTGGCCCCGAAAATTTAGCCTCAGATGTGGCCTATCATGCTAGCCAGATGTATGGAAAAAATATACAAACACTTCTAGAGTTAATTTTGCAGGAGGGTGAGATCAACCTCGATTTTGAAGATGAGATAATAGCTGGAACTGTGGTTGCTCACGATGGCGATGTACCCCATGCCCACATGCGTAAGCTGTTAGATATACCTTCCTTAGACAATAAACCGCAAGGCAATTAAAGGACTTAGACATTGGATATTTTAATTTTATTATTAGCACTTTTCGTTTTATCCCTCTTTTTAGGTGTAGAGCTGATCGTTAAAGTCCCGCCAACGCTTCATACGCCACTTATGTCAGGAACCAATGCCGTTTCAGGTATTACTCTGGTAGGTGCGCTATTAGCAGCAGGCTCTGATACCTCGCCCATGTTGGTCAATGTTTTGGGTTTCTTGGCGGTGACTTTTGCGACAATCAATGTGGTGGGTGGTTATCTGGTCACCAACCGTATGCTCTCAATGTTTAAAAGGAAGTAACCTATGAGTTCAACTGTTGTGAATCTTATTTATTTAATTGCTGGGGTGTTATTTATCCTTGGCATCAAGGGTTTAACTAAGCCATCAACTGCAGTGCGAGGTAATCAGTTATCTTCGTTGGGTATGCTGTTAGCGGTCGTTGTGACCTTGCTAAACTCTGAAATTGTTAACTTCACCTATATTATTGCTGGCGGTCTTTTTGGCGCTGCTGTTGGTGCCTTTATGGCATTGCGCATACAGATGACATCAATGCCACAGATGGTCGCCTTGCTAAATGGTTTTGGTGGCGGTGCGTCCTTAACTATTGCTTTGGCGGAATATTTCTCGGTCCTCAATGTCAATGCGCAGTCATTTGCAGAATTACTTGTGCCCGTCACCTTAGGTGCTGATGCCTTTGGTGTGGGTGGAGAAGCGCAGGTAACGCTAATTTCAATCGGTCTAACTGTGCTTATTGGTGCGGTTACCCTAACCGGTAGTTTAGTTGCCTTTACAAAACTACAGGGCTTAACTAAGAGAAATATTGGTTTACCCGGCGGGCCAGCTGGCAATGCGTTGTTATTGCTGGGTGCAGTGATTGCTTTAGGTTGTCTCGTTATTAGTCCTAATCAAGCGGTAACAGTTATCACTCTTGTGGCACTTGCTTTATTGCTTGGCTTGTTTTTGGTGTTGCCTATTGGTGGTGCCGATATGCCGGTAGTGATTGCACTACTTAATTCCTATTCAGGATTAGCGGCTGCATTGGCTGGATTTATTCTCGGTAATACAGTGTTAATTGTGGCGGGTTCATTGGTGGGAACCTCAGGGTTAATTTTAACCAAAATCATGTGTGTGGCCATGAACCGCTCATTGGGTAATGTATTATTTGGCAAGATGGCAGCAGCCGGTGAAAAGGTTGATGCCGATGAGATATATGCCGGTAAGGTTACCAGTGCCCAGCCAGACGAAGTAGCTATGATGTTAGAGATGGCTAAGCGCGTGGTAATAGTTCCTGGTTATGGTATGGCTATGGCGCAGGCACAGCATGCAGTGCGCGAGCTAGCTGATTCTATGGAAAGCAAAGGTATTGAAGTGGAATATGGTATTCATCCTGTGGCTGGTCGTATGCCGGGTCATATGAATGTTCTGCTAGCTGAAGCAGAAGTGCCTTATGACAAGCTTGTGGAAATGGACAGGATCAATCCTACGTTCGAAGAAACAGATGTGGTTATTGTTATTGGTGCGAACGATGTGACTAATCCTATGGCGCGTGAAGCAGAGGGTAGCCCTATTTATGGTATGCCCATTCTAAATGTGGATAAGGCCAAGCATGTGGTGGTGATTAAGCGTTCATTAAGCCCGGGCTTTGCCGGACTTCCCAATCCTTTGTTTGCTATGAATCACACGCTGATGGTGTATGGCGATGGTAAAAAGGCTGTGATTGAAATGACAACGGCCTTGAACCAGAGCTAATAGTTTTAGTCTTGTGGATTCTCAACTAAAAAAGGTTCAGGCGCCATAAAAACTAGCCGAACAACGATGCAGTCATCCATTGGCTTTACGGCCATCATTAGTACATTGATATTTTCATCAATACTTAGTCCGCTTGGGATGTTAAAAAGCACCTCACCGGTGTCCTGATTGGTTAAAGTGCGCAGCGTTTTTAGCTCTTTGTCTTTGCGAGCTTCAGTGTCAAATATCTTTAATAGCGCCCGAACAGACACATCAAAATTAGGAAAATTAAATTGACCGCGAAATTCTTTGCGGTCTAGCTGGAGTTTGATCGGGATTACTTGGCCAGATTGGGCTGATTTCAACTGACCGCCTTTAATGGCTTTGCCCTGTTTGAGTTCTTTAAACAGCTTTTTTGCTTCAGTGGCATTCTGCTTGATAAAGCCTGCAGCGATAAGATTAGCACCCAAGTTAAACAGGCGTCTAGGATCAATGGTTAGGTTTTGTTCAGCGGTCATAATTGTCTCACTAGCGCCTGTTTCTATTTTATTATTAGTTGATCAGTTTATATTGATTGCTCAAAATCTCAATAATTTCAGCCTTAGGGTTGGATGAAAGTGGCAGTGCTTCACCAGTGATTTTTTCAGCTATGCTTACATAGGTGTTTGATACTTCCATCATCATAGATTCTGGTAGCTCATTATCTCTAGCCAGAGCATAGCGCTCATCCATACGATTCTTATCAAGAAGAATATCGGAATCTTCAAAGTGATTGAGTAACAGCTGACGGAATACCTCTTTCGAGTTTTCTACCACTGAACCCTCTCTATATTTGGGTCCATCCCAAATACGTGAGGAGTCAGGCGTGCCCACTTCGTCCATATAGATTAGTTTATCAGCACCAGAGCGATCTTTTACGTAGCCGAATTCGAATTTGGTATCCACAAATACTTGGTCTAGCTTTGCTAATTCATCGCTGATTACATCAAAACCCTGCTGAAGTAATTCTTCATAGACATTGATATCCTCCAGGGATTTAAATTCAAAGGCCGCATGATTATTTTCAATATCTGATCGCGAGATATTCACATCATCCACCTCAGGAACACCAGGAATACCCTTAAGGATACCTTTGGTTGATGGCGTAATTAGCAGTTCTGGAAGCTTTTGATCTTTTTTAAGGCCATCAGGCAGTTCAATGCCGCAGAAATTGCGTTCACCCTTGGCGTATGAGCGCCACATAGAGCCAGTAATATATTGACGACAAATAGCCTCAATCATAACGGGCTTGGCTTTCTGAACAATCCACACCAATGGGTGAGGGATATCTAGGATATGGCTGTCGGCCAAACCATTTTCGCGAAATAGCTTAAACCAATGGTTAGAAATTGCATTAAGCGCCGCACCTTTGCCCGGAACCCCCTGCATATTGCCTTCGCCTTTCCAGATGCACTCAAAGGCAGAAATACGATCACTAATTACCATAATCGCCAACGGTGAATCTGGCGCTACATCATAATTATTTTCTTCAATTAGTCTGCGACTATCTTCTTCAGTTAGCCAATAAACAGAGCGAACTTTGCCGCTATGTACTGGGAGATTCGTTCGGATGGGTAAATCATTGTTTACCGACAACACTTTGTCAGCGAGGCTCATAGTTTGTACCTAGATATAAAGTTAAAAAGAGAGTTGTTTGATTTTCCAAAAGGGCATTCTAGCAATACAGTTTAAAGCACGCAAAACAATCTAGGCAGAATTCCGTCAAACTGCGTACTATATTTATTTAAACCGCTATTTAAAGGCTGAGAATGAAAACAATTTTAGTGACAGGTGGCAGTGGCTTCATTGGTCGCAACCTATGTAAAAGACTCACTGGTTCGGCCGAGAAAATAATAGTGCTCAGCAGAAACCCGGTCAATGCGGCAAAAGTATTGCCCCAATCAGTTGAAATAATTAGTGATCTAACACAGCTAAACGAGCCTGTTGGTATTCTAATTAATCTTGCAGGTGAGCCCATAGCCGATAAACGTTGGAGCGAAAAGCGCAAAGCCGCCATCACCCAAAGTCGCATTCAAACCACGCAAGCACTCTATGAGTACTTTAAACAGGCCGATAAGCCGCCCTCGGTTGTTATTAGTGGTTCAGCTATTGGTTATTATGGTGGCGGAACAGCTAATAACCAGCCAGTTACCGAACAGGGTGCTGTAGAGCCTAATTTTTCAAGTAAACTCTGTGCCGACTGGGAAAACACTGCACAACAGTTTGAGCAGCTAGGCGCTCGAGTGTGCCTTTTGAGAACGGGTATTGTTTTAGGCGAGCAGGGTGCGCTTAGTAAGCTTCTACCCGCCTTTAAGCTTGGCTTAGGGGGTCCAATCGCATCAGGCAAGCAATGGATGCCATGGATTCACATTGACGATATGGTCGAGATTATTGCCTATGCAATTCAAAATGACCTTAGCGGCCCAATAAACTGTACCGCACCAAGCCCTGTGACCAATCGAGAATTTGCCAAAACATTGGGTAAGGTATTAAAGCGACCGGCTATAGCACCCATGCCAGCCGCTATCGTTAAATTATTGTTTGGTCAGATGGGCGATGAATTAATGATTCAGGGGCAATCGGTTATTCCGCAAAAACTGCAACAGCAGGGTTTTGAATTTAACTATACCGACTTGTCTGAAGCGCTTAGTGAATTGCTAGGGAGTAGCAATTAAGAAGCATGCTGAAAATACCGCATTATTTCTTTAAAAGCTTTGGTTCGATGATACAACAAGGCGTGTAATGAGGAGGTAACTAATGGTTAGCAAACTGAGAGTATATCTCTATCTTTTGATAGTGCTTTTCCCGGTTGCTACATATTTTTTAGGGGTACTTAACAAGTCGAATGGTTTAATTTGGTTGGTGCTTGAGACGGGTTATTATTATCCCACTTATGTGGTGGCTGCACCAATGTTTAAAACGCTAGAAATGGGGCTTCTTGTACCTACTTTGGGGGCCAGGTGTTTGGCTTTTTTTCTATACTCGCTCTTTCTATTTTTATTTTTTAAAATTAAAGATAAGCTTGTTCAGAAAAACTAATTAAAAAATCCCAGCTACTCGCTGGTTTTTTTGTCTTTTTGGCAGTTCATTTATCCCTTTTTACTCCCTCGATCACCATAGTTCTTTAACTTTTACCAAGGTTGCTTTAACGAATGGACTAGTCGCTAGGTATTAGAAAACCTGTAAAATAATTTCTTATTTATTGCTCCACCAATAAACTTCTAAGTATGTCTTGGCAGCTACTTAAATTCATAAATTTAGGCACGGGATACTCGGGATGAGCCTCTTTTAAAGCTTTTCTGGCCAGTGTAGGTATATCCTCTCCTTTGAGAGCCTTTAGCCCTGCGGGAATCGCCATCTGTTGATTTAATGCTTCAAGTGCTTCAATAAATGCCCGTGCTTTGGCGGCTGAAGAGGTTTTATTAACCCCAATTTGGCTATGCTCGGCTAATGTGGCTAATTTATCCTCCACAGAACGGCCGTACCAGCGCAACACCTTGGGAAGAATAATGGCATTAGCAAGGCCGTGGGGTGTGCCGTAATAACCGCCCAAGCTATGGGCAATAGCATGCACATAGCCAACATGGGCGCGGGTAAAGGCCTCGCCGGCGTAAAAAGATGCCAGTAGCATATTTTCTCTATATTGATGATGACTGCCCTGTTGATAGGCGAGTAAAAGGTTGGCGAAAATTAAGCTGCAGGCATCCAGTGATTTTTGGCGCGTGAAATTTGTTCCAATAATGCCCAGATAGGCTTCAATAGCATGGGTTAGTGCGTCCATTCCGGTGTGGGCAGTGATCTGGGGTGGTAGCTTGTAGGTGAGCTCAGGTAAAAGCACTGCGGCTCTTGGGCAAAGGCAAAGGTCAGTAACGGCAAATTTTTGTTTGGCTAATGGGTCAAATACCACAGCGGCGACAGTTGTTTCAGAGCCCGTGCCCGCCGTTGTGGGTATAGCATAAACCGGCGGCAGTTTACGCCGTATTTTAAATAAGCCTTTAAGTTGCATTGTGGTCTTGTCAGGTCTGGCTATTCGAGCCGCTACCAATTTGCCGCAATCCATGACTGATCCACCACCCAAGCATATAACGCCTTGGCATTGGCTTTGTTGGTAACGGCTTAAGGCTCGTTCAATAGAATGGATGGGGTTGTTGGGCTCAACATCGCTATACAGCTCAGTTTTTATAGCCTGTTTAGCAAGCTGTTGAGATAGTTCTTCGTGTAAACCTAAGGTATTAATCTGCTTGTCAGTCACAAGTAGTAGTCGGTTAAGCCTGTTGAGTTTTATATCGTTAATCAGGGACTGATGGGCATTGTCACCCGAAAATAAGATAGGGCTAGGCGGGGGAAGGGCGGTAATTGTCAGCTTTAGCCCTAAGTGATACAGCCTATAAAAAAACGTCGATATATTTAGCATATAGCGCTCATTTCAATGCCTAGACACACAACCATAGTTTTTTGGCAGATTTATTTCAACGTATACAGTCATGTGTTTTATTAGTCAGATGGTTAAAGCGTATTAAAAATAATAAAAACTAATCTTGTTTCAGGCTAAATAATGTAAACTGCAGGTTGGTTTTTTTGTGATGAGTCTTGCTTTTTTATGCTGCTTAATTATTCAGAACAGGGAAGTGGTCATCCTGTTTTTCTTATTCATGGCCTATTTGGCTCCCAATCAAATTTAGGTAATTTAGCGCGCCATTTAGTAGCTGATTATCGGGTGATTTCTGTTGATCTTCGCAACCATGGTGATTCGTTTCATGATAGTGAAATGAGCCTGTTTTCTATGGCTGAAGATATTGTCGAACTGATGGATTCCCTTCAGCTACCAGCTGCGTATTTTGTGGGTCATTCACTGGGCGGAAAGGTGGCGATGCAGTTAGCAATGACTGATGCTGAAAGGGTAAAAGGCTTGGTTATTGTCGATATAGCACCGGCTGATTATGAGGATAATAATATCAATATAATCAATAATTTGTATAATTTATCTAATGTTAATATTAAAAATAGAAAAGCCGCAGATTCTTATTTGTCTGACCAAGGTGTTGAGCTTTCAGTGAGAGCTTTTTTATTGAAAAACTTGCGACGAAAATCTGATGGTACCTTTGATCTTAAGCTAAATATTCAGGCGATAAAACAGCGCTATATGACGCAGATAGCTGTTGCGCCAAAGGGTAAAAATTTTGCAGGGCCATGCTTATTTTTAAAAGGTGAAAATTCTCCTTATATTGAGTCGCAACACCTACCTATTATTCAGTCTATTTTCCCTAAATCTTTTGTACATACTGTTGAGAATGTGGGTCATTGGTTACATGCAGAAAAACCAGATTTATTTAATCAACTGGTTTCGCAATTTATTGGTGAAATTTCCTGAACAAGTGATTCAATCCGTAGTAAAATGTCACTAGAAATTGTTGTAGTTAGGAGCTACCCAAATGTTTGAGCGTTTAAAGCCTGTTGCAGGTGACCCTATTTTAGGACTAATGGCAGCTTATAGAGCTGACAGTAGAGAGAATAAAATTGACTTAGGTGTGGGTGTCTATCAAGACGATAGTGGTCGAACCCCAGTTATGAATTCGGTTAAAGTGGCTGAAGCTAAGTTGATGGAGCTTGAAGATACTAAGGCTTATCAGGGTATTGCTGGTGATGCTGGCTATAACCAGTTGATGATGGCGCTGTTATTTGGTGCTGATCATCGTATTTTAACCTCGGATCGTTTGGTAACACTTCAGGCGCCGGGTGGATCTGGTTCACTGCGTGTGGGTGCTGAGGTGGTTCAGCGTGCACGCCCCGATGCCAAACTTTGGGTAGGTGTACCGACTTGGCCTAATCATATTCCGCTAATGGGTAGTGCGGGATTTGAAATTGAAGAATACCCTTACTACGACAAAGCCACTCATAGTATTAATATTGACGCTATGATGGAAACCCTTAACACCGTGCCTGCGGGCGATGTGGTTTTGTTACACGGTTGCTGCCATAACCCTACAGGTGCTGATTTACAGCCTGAGCACTGGGATCAAATTGCCGATATAGCGCTTGAAAGAGGGTTTATTCCGTTTATTGATATTGCCTATCAGGGCTTAGGGCAGAGTTTGGATGCGGATGCCTATGGTTTGCGCATGATGGCTGATCGTTTACCTGAGCTGTTAGTTGCTTCTTCATGTTCGAAGAATTTTGGCCTTTACCGCGAGCGAACAGGCTCAATTACCATGATTGCTGAGTCAGCTGAACAGGCTAAAATTGTTTCTGCTCAATCCATGTCTACCGCCCGTCAAATTTACTCAATGCCACCCGCTCATGGTGCACTTTTGGTTTCACTTATTTTGGGTGATGATGAGTTGCGAGCGAATTGGAAAGCTGAGCTAGAGGAAGTTAGATTGCGCATTAAATCAATGCGTACACTACTTACCGATGGTATTAATAATAATGTTGCTGGTATGGACTTTAGCCATATAAAGCAACAGCAGGGTATGTTCTCTTTCTTGGGCATTACCCCGGATCAGCTAAATCGTTTGCGTGAGGAATTTGCGATTTATATTGTAGGTTCAACGCGGGTTAATCTGGCGGGTATAAATTCTACTAATATTGATTACTTAACCCAATCAATACTCACCGTATTGGATTCTTAATCTCTCTCTGGCGCAGCTCTTAACTTCTAATTAACAAGGGTTGCGCCGATTAAAAAATACCCCGCATTATATGAGCTGTGCAAGGTAATAGGGGCTAGAAGTTTGTTATAGCGCTCCTGGCTATACCCAAATATCAGTGATGGAAAAAATGTACCCCAAGCCCATAGTGCATTATGCTCAACGAGGTGTAGCATTGCAAAAATGCCGCTGGTTACGAAGTTTGCCAATGAAATTACTGACAGATTTTGTTTCCATCGTTGTGCAATCCAAGGCTGTAAAAAACCTCTAAAAACAATTTCTTCTATCACAGGGTAAAGCAAAATAACCTGTAATAATGACCAACTATCTAATAGGGCAACTCTGCCCGTTTGATAATAGATAAATAGCCAAATTATTACTGGTAACAGTAACAACCCTAAAAAAAACCAATCAGTATAAAACCTGTTTGGTAAATCCTCTCCTTTTTGAGTCATCAATGTCTGTTCTTTTCCATTCAAATTGATCCTATTTATTTGTTACCAGATTTATGCGCAACCTTAATATTTATTCTAATATGAATAATATAGGCTATGTTTCATTCTTTTTCATTGGGGTGCATGGATTGCAATTACCGAAATAAAAGAACATGGAGAGATTTTTTGATGAAAAAAATAGACAAAGTATGTATCTGGCTAACCCTCTTGCTGCCCGTGCTTTGTTCGCAATATGTTTATGCTGAGAAATACGAGGGGAATTGGTATTCTTCTCAGGGATCGGGAAGTATCCATAACGCAAATAGTTTACAAGACATTACTGATGATCAGTATACGTTTAATTTGACTCAAGATGCAGAAGTGAATATCAGACTAACTGCTTTTGCAGATACTTATCTTTTTCTCTTTTCAACGAATGACAGTGAGAATATAGAGCTGGTATATGACGATGATGGTGACGGTGAATATATTGATGGTGCTTGGTTCGGCACAAACAATATATCGAAGGATCTTGCTGCTGGTAAGTACACCATTGTTCCTACGACTTATTCAGCGAATGCTAGGGCAGACTATGAGCTTAATATTGATTTTGAAAATTTTTTACACTCGGATCCTCAGATTGTTGTTGCAGATAGCACTAAGCCAGTAATCACCTTAAATGGTGATGTCGACGTCTTGCATGAGCTGGGTACGGCTTACACCGATGCAGGTGCCACAGCGATCGACACTATTGATGGTGATATTAGCGCATCTATTGTGATAACGGGTGAGGTCAATGCGCAAACGCCTGGGACATATACCCTGACTTACACTGTCTCAGATAGTGCCGGTAATGCAGCGGTTCCAGTGACGCGTCAGATTGTTGTTGCAGATAGCACTAAGCCAGTAATCACCTTAAATGGTGATGTC
>JAYOSY010000013.1:0-25879 GCA_038139495.1 Porticoccaceae bacterium | reverse complement strand
AAGCAGATGAGTATCAAGTCAGACCATTGGATTCGCGAAATGTCCGAAAAACACAAGATGATTGAGCCCTATGAGGCTGGACAGGTTCGTTATCATGGGGATGAGCGGGTGATTTCTTATGGTGTTTCTAGCTACGGTTATGATGTTCGCTGTGCTGACGAATTTAAAATTTTTACTAATATTCATTCTAAAACAGTAGACCCCAAGAACTTTGATAACGATGCCTTTGTCGACGTTAAAGGCGATTACTGTATTATTCCACCCAACTCATTTGCGCTAGCGCGAACAGTAGAATACTTTAGAATTCCACGGCAGGTATTGACTGTTTGCCTGGGTAAATCAACCTATGCACGCTGTGGCATTATCGTAAATGTCACGCCCCTAGAGCCCGAGTGGGAAGGTCATGTTACCTTGGAATTTTCAAACACGACTAATCTGCCCGCTAAAATCTATGCCAATGAAGGCGTAGCTCAAATGTTGTTCTTTGAATCAGATCAGGTATGCGAAACATCCTATGCGGATCGCGGCGGGAAATACCAGGGTCAAACCGGCGTAACGCTGCCAAAAACCTAATTTATTTTTAGGGGTTAAGTAATGCGTCCCGCAATGCTTTAGCTTGCTGTTGAATGCGTCGGGTATTTTCAGGGCCGGCGCGTAACAGCTGTTTTTGCAAAGGCATTAATTCTTCCAGCTCTTTGTCTGCAAATTTATAGGCTACAGAATCTCTGGTAAGCGCCAATGGCTCAACAATGACGGGTGCCGCAAGAATATTATCGATAGTTTGTAAAATAATACCGTCCATCTGACGGGGTCGGTAGCCAAGTTCGGAAAAGGCTAATTCAAGTAATGGCCTTACTTTGTGGAAAAATTTAGCCATCTTTTGCATATCAATGCTGAGTAAAATATCAATCACGTTATTATATCGTTCATAGTTACCCGCATTTAGCCAAATAATGTCATCCTGTCTATGGGTCGTGAATTTCCCCTCGGCAGCACCCAGTGGAAAAACTTTTTCGGACACATTGCCTCTGGCTAATCCATCCATAAAGCTAGCAGAACGTCGAATAAGATCGTCTGGCTTGAGCCATGAGGCGATTTTGTTGTGCGACTGCATTAATAATGTATTTCTAACATATTCATCACTGTTATCTAATTTGGGAAGTTTAGGAACAGATGGCATTAATACTGTTTCAGTCGATTTTTCTTCTACAACTTCTTGCGCTTTTGATGATTCTATTGATGCAGCTATACCCTCATTTTGTTGAGGTATTTTTGCGGATGGAGTATCAGCTTGGTCAAAAATAGGCTCCATAATCGTCTGTTCAGGAATAACACCCAGTAATTCGAACTCATTTTGTTTAGATAGACTGTCTGTTTTAAAGAGTACTCCAAATATTAGAGCAACAGCAATGAAGCTACCAAATGCCATAATGAACTTACTGGAGCCTGTTTTTTTTGTATTCATACTTAAGTCTCTGTCTTTGCTTCTAAGGGTGTAATAGGTCGCCCATCAAGAGTTCCCTGAGTAAATGTCATGATTTTTACACTATCCTTATCGATAGTTTCAAGTTTCAACATAAGGTAATCCCAATCCGATGCCAGCCAAATTTTCGACTGAGCATCAGCGGATTTCTCTCCGTCAATGACATCTGTGCGGGTTAAAATGGTTGTGTTTAACTCACCTATACTTGTTTCCAATACCTCATGCCCAACCACTTGATAAAGATAATTTTCGACCTGTCCATTTTTGATAACAGTGTAGTAGATATCAGTTAAACCGGAGGCTAAATCAAACCTTAATTGCTGTTTGTGCGTCATTGTATCTTGATAATCTTGCTGTAAATTGAGGCTTCCAGTTCTTTTTTTAAAAGAAAAATTTAATTTTTTGGCTTGCCAGTCATACTCTTGAAATTCAAAACGCTTACCCAGAATAGTTTTTTGGTTTTTACTAAATTTATCCGGTATTACTCGACCTTGTTTGGAAATATGAAAAAGGCCTTCTTCAGTGACTTTTCCTAATGCGCCCTTTGCAATGATATTTTCTTTATATTGGCCGTTTATAGGCTGCTCAAGGCGTTGGGTTAAATTAATATCCATGCCGCTGACCTTTGTGTAATATTTCATTTCAAAAGGCACGATAAATTCGTGTATACCCTTTGAGCTTTTAGACCAGCCGAGGGATGATGCAAAGATACCTGAAGTCAACATAACGGCTATCGATAACTTAAAAATCGATATAGACTTTAGTGGCGTTCGTTGGGTTGTTTTTAGCCAGCTCATAAATTTAAGACAATCATTTAATTAGAACGTTCTATTTTTTTATAAATAATTCCATGGTTAGCAAGCGGTAAATTATCGAGTTCTGCTTGGCCTGACCTCATTTGTAGTCTATCTTCACAAAACCATTCAATAGCTTTGGGATATATTTGGTGCTCATACTCAAGAACTTTAGCCGCCAGCGAGGCTTCATTGTCAGAGGTTGAGATTGAAACCCTTGCCTGAATAATGGCTGGGCCACCATCCAACTCAGGGGTAACAAAGTGAACTGTAGCTCCTGCCTCTTTTTCACCTGCCTGAATAGCGCGTTTGTGAGTATTTAGTCCTGGATAGGCGGGTAATAATGATGGGTGGATATTTAACATTTTACCCACATAATGATCTACAAATTCTGGCGTTAAAATGCGCATAAAACCGGCTAGAATGACTAAGTCTGGTGTGAAGCTGTCAATAAGCTCACGCAGTGCTTGGTCAAAGGCTTCCCTGCTATCAAAAGAGCGGTGATCAAGGGCAATATTGGGAATATTTACCTTAGCAGCTCTTTCAAGCCCACCTGCATCTGGGTTGTTACTTATTACTGCTGATATTTTGGCATTGATAGATTGTTGCGCGCAGGCGTCAATAATGGATTGCAGATTAGAGCCACCACCAGAGACCAGAACTACCAATCGTTTTTGCGCGCTCTGGGTCATTCAGTCATGCCATCTAGTTGAACCTGTGGTTGCCCATCTTTAGTTTCTTGAATTGTGCCAAGAACAAAAGCTTGTTCACCATTTGCGGTCAGAATTTCGAGTGTTTTTTGCTGCGCATCAGCGGGAACACAGATTACCATGCCAACCCCACAGTTTAGAGTTCTATACATCTCTAATGCTTCAATATTTCCCTGTTCTTGAAGCCAGTCAAAAACAATTGGGCGCTGCCATGAATTGATATCTATAACCGCAGTGGCATTATCTGGCAATACACGGGGTAAATTTTCTAATAGGCCGCCACCCGTAATATGTGCTATCGCATGAACCGGTGATTGACTCATTAAGTCCAAAAGGGATTTAACATAAATCTTAGTTGGCGCCATCAGTAAATCAATCAGCTTTTCACCGCCAAGTTCAAACGATGATGGATCGGTCTTTGTAACTTCCAGTACTTTGCGAATCAGAGAGTAACCATTGGAGTGCGGCCCTGTGGATGCCATGCCGATGATGGTATCGCCAACAGCAACCTTAGTACCATCAATTAACTTGGATTTTTCCGCAATACCGACACAGAAGCCAGCAAGATCGTAGTCTTCGCCTTCATACATGCCGGGCATTTCTGCTGTTTCACCACCGATCAGTGAGCACCCCGAGAGTTCGCACCCATCGGCGATACCTTGAACTACGGAGGCAGCAATATCAACATCGAGTTTGCCGGTGGCGTAGTAATCTAAAAAGAAAAGAGGCTCGGCACCACAAACAATGAGGTCATTAACACACATAGCAACTAGGTCAATTCCGACCGTACTGTGTTTACCTGAATCTAGTGCCAATCTTAATTTAGTACCAACACCATCAGTGCCTGAGACTAGTACGGGTTGTTGATAGCCCGTAGGGAGTTCGAACAATGCGCCAAAACCACCAAGGCCTGCCATTACTTCAGGACGACGGGTTCGTTTGGCGGCACCTTTGATCTTTTCGATTAGTGCATTTCCAGCATCAATATCAACGCCAGCGTCTTTGTAACTCAAAGATTGAGTCGATTTGGTCATGAATGAATCCCACAGCGATAAATAGAAGTTGGGTATTTTAAGCTGAGTTGGGTAAATTTTCATCAAGCACTGGTACAATAGTGCAAAATAATTTGGAGATTTTGTGTTGAAACTCTGGTTAACCTCTATTTTGCTATGTTTTAGCCTATTTGCAAGTGCCGATCAAACAATCAATTTGTATCGTATTTTGGTGCCAGTAGATGATCAATCGGCCGAGTCTAGAAATAGTGGGATCGATCAGGCGTTTTCTAGCATGCTTATAAAGTTGAGTGGCGATAGTCAAATCATGCAATCGCCACAGCTTCAGCCCTTTTTAACCGATCCAAAAGCATTTTTAGATTCGGTGGGTTTTAGCCAAATGGATGCATCGGGTTTGGATGGACAAGGTGTGATGGCGTTGGATGTAAAATTTGACCGTAAATTTGTCGACAAGCTTTTAAAGCAGGCTCAGGTCCCTATTATTGAGGCATCGCGCCCCAACTTTCTGGTTTGGTTAATGGTTGATGACTTAGAACATGGTCGCCGTGTTATTCATGAGTCATTAGAACAGCAAGCGAAGCCCGAAGAGGTGCTAACTGAAGTATTGACCGCACTTGATCAGGCCATGCAAAGGCGATCTGTGTCTTATTTTTTCCCGAGCTATGATCTAGAAGATCAACTTTCAGTTTCTGCTAACGAGGCCTGGGCATTGCGGGCTGATAAACTTAATAAAGCCTCTCAGCGTTATGCTGCTGATAGTTGGTTTGCCATAAGAGTATTTAAAGCATCTGATGGCCAAGTTAGAGGTGCTTGGGCTTATCAGAAAGAGGGCAAGCGTGAAATGGACGACTTTCAAGGTGAGTCGTTACTTGGCTTGATGACAGATTCTATTGATTCTGTGCTGGATTCATTGCTTAAGCCCCATACCTATATTCCACAATTGGAAACAAATCGACTGTTGGCGCAAATTAAGGGTGTTTATAACTTTACTGCATACCAGTCAGCTAAGGCTCAGCTTGAAAAGTTAGAAATGGTTGAATCGTTATCTGTATATTCCGTGAATAAGGACGAGTTGGTGTTGGCAATAGAAACCAATGTCAGAGCTGACTTACTTCATGCTGAGTTACTTCGAAGTGATTTTTTAGAATCAGATAAATCTCTAGATAATCGATCAATCGGCCGCTTAACTTATCGCTGGATAAATCAATGAGCCAATTACGTCAAATGAATTTAGAGGTAAAGCTAGATGATCAGGCTACCTTTAATAATTTTTATGCCCCAAAAGGTTCCTCTCAGCAGTTAGCAAAATTTCTACTGCAAGAAAGTGGCCAACAGTTTGTTTGTATTGTTGGTAATTCAGGCAGTGGGTTGTCACATTTATTGCAGGCCGCTTGCCAACAAGGGCCCTTCGATCGTTCGGGGGATGCTATTTACTTACCTCTTAAGGAGCTCAAAGCGTATCAGCCGGAGCATATATTTGAGGGACTTCAGGCGGCTTCATTGATATGTCTGGATGACTTACAGGCAGTTGCCAATATTCAAGATTGGCAGGTTCCGCTATTTAATCTGTTTAATGAATGTAAGCAAAGCGGTACTAAATTGATTTTCTCAAGTTCACTGCTCTTGGAAGATTTAGGGATTCAACTCCCTGATCTGTTATCAAGATTACAGTCTGGACTCATTCATGGGTTAATTGATTTTGGTGATGATGATTTGCGGCGATTACTTCAGTTTCGTTGCAATCTTCGTGGTATGTATTTATCCGATGAGGTCGCTCGATTTTTGCTCGCTCGACTTCCGCGGGATACTAAGACGCTTATCAATGCGTTGGAAACGCTAGATAGTGCCTCATTAAGGGAGCAGCGACGCTTGACCACACCCTTTGTAAAAGCGACTCTTGATTTATAGATCTTAAAATCACATAGAACAGTTATCGCAACGAAGATAAACGCCGCGTGGGTCATTAAATTCACTAAGATGTTTGATAGGGCTCATAGCGCTAAGGGTTTGGGTATTTAAAAGTGTTGTAGCAATTTTTGAGATGCCTACTTTGCTCATTGCTGCTGAAAAGTTTTGGCTAATATCCTGAATAAACTGTTCCTGTGGGGACAGTATTCGCGATGGGTAGGTGACTGAATACTCGTCGATACCGGCAAGTTCTGCAGCAACTTGTATCGCTTTATCTAAACCGCCAAGCTCATCTACTAAACCATGTTCAAGTGCCTGCTCGCCAGTCCATATTCGCCCTTGAGCTATTTTATGTGTTGCTTCTGGACTTTTATCTCGTCCGAAAGCCACAAGACTGATAAATCGATCATAAATATGGTCAACACTGGATTGAAGAATGACTTTAGCCTGTTTGCTCATTGGACGATCAAGTTGCATTATTCCAGCAATATCGGTTGTGCCGACACCATCTGAATTAACCCCTATCTTTGCTAGTGTTTTTTCAAAAGTTGGAATCATACTGTAGACACCGATGGAGCCTGTAATTGTCGAGGGCATAGCTACAATTTTATCTGCCTCAGCAGCAATCCAGTAACCGCCAGAGGCTGCATAGCTACCCATTGAAACGACAATAGGAACTCTTTGATTACCCTTCCCGTAAAGTGAATCTCTAATATTGTCTGAAGCAAAGGCACTACCACCGGGACTATCGATTCTGAGTACAATAGCTTTAATATCTGGATCAAAACGAAGGTCAGATAAGATTTGCGAGAGAGTATCGCCGCCCACATTACCCTCAGGCTGCTCGCCATCAAATATAGTTCCTTTGGCAACCACAACCGCTATTTTATCTGCTGCTTGTTTTTGACTGTTTTCGTGGCGAATATTCGCAATATAAATTGGCATATCAATAGCTATAAATTCGCCATGCATATCATTGGGGATTTGCGAATTTAGATAGTTATGCATCTCACTGCGGGTTGCAATATAGTCAATAAGGCCTGCCTCGTAAGCCAGTTTTGCAGCATCACCCTGAGTTTTTTGAAGGTGGCTATGCAGGTTATTCGCTAAGCTGTCAATCGTACCTTTTTCGAGTTCACGCAGGCTTTCAATTTTGTCTGTGTATGAGTCCCATAACCGATAAATAACTGCTGAGATATCCTCTTTAGCTTCAGCTGACATATCATTTCTAAGAAATGGTTCAGCGGCACTTTTATAATCGCCTGCACGAAAGACATGTACCTTAACTTCCAGTTTATCCAAGGCATTACGAAAGTAATTTCCATAGGCGCCAATTCCAGTAATTAATACGGAACCCATAGAGTTCAGCAAAATTTTGTCCGCATGGGCAGCAAGAAAATATTGAGATTGGGTGAAGTTGTCAGCAACAGCAATTATGGGCTTTTGGGTTGCTTTAAAGCGCAGGAGTGCAGCACTTATTTCTTCTAATTTGGCAATGCCTGCAGTTTCAAGAAAATCTGTCGCTAAAACCAAATGTGTGATTCTGGGATCATAGGCAGCAGCATCTATGGATTCAATTATATCTCTGACAAGGGTTTCTTGATTTGATATAGATTGATCGGAAAGTAGTGAATCCAAGGGATAAATATATGATTTCTGATCTACTAATATACCTGTTGGCGCTAGATATAAGGCTCCTTTTTCGGGAATAGGTGGTAGCTGATTAGAAAAGATACCCACTAAGAATAGGGCAAAAATTCCAAAAAATATAATGCTTAAAGCGACTTTAAAGCCTTTAAAAAGCTTGCCTATAAAACGAAATAAATTTCCAAAAAAAGAGGTTTTTTGAGCGTCCATAACAGATAATTTCCCTATTCTTTTAAGCTAACCTGAATTCGGCGGGTGTATAGCATAGCGGTGCAAAATAACACCACGGATAATACCAGTTCCGCAAAATCTAAAGCTGTGGGTTGTGGTTTGGATACGCCAAATACTGCAGATGCAAAATATAGCAGCAAAACAAAGCCCATCCATATATAGGTTCTTAAATTGTTAACCCAAAGTCCTGGGGCAAACATGAGTAGGGGTAACAAGACTATTAAATAAATAACTGGCGGCTGATTTTGCTGCCAAAGGTTCGCTGCTAAAGCTAAGACAAGTAACAGGTAACAGGCTCTAACGAGCTGTTTTAAATAATTGAGTTTATTTTGGCTAGTCAATGGTTAGGCCTTTTATGATTGATTAATTAATTGTAGAGCAAGCGAGGCAATTCGCTTACCTTGAGATTGACAGATTGCCTGCTCATCAGGAGTCAGCTGATCAGCTTCCACATGACTTGCGCCATAAGGGGTGCCGCCTTTTTGAGTTGCGCTTAATGCGCTCTCGGAATAGGGAACACCAGCGATTAACATGCCGTGATGCATGAGTGGAATCATCATAGAGAGAAGGGTTGATTCCTGACCACCATGAATTGAGCTCGAGGAGGTAAAGACACCTGCAGGTTTGCCAATCAGTGCCCCGTTAGCCCATAAGCCGCCTGTATTATCAAGAAAGTATTTAAGAGGTGCCGCCATATTGCCAAATCTTGTGGGGCTACCTAATAATAGTCCGCTACAGTCAGAAAGATCTTCCTGAGTGCAATACAGGTCACCAGTTTCAGGGATGCTTTCTGCAGTGGACTCATGGTCAGCAGACACGCTGGGAACCGTGCGAAGCCGAGCTTCTATACCTGCCATTTCGACGCCTTGAGCTAGTTGTTCAGCAAGCATTTTCACATGCCCGTTGCGGCTATAATAGAGTATTAGAATATAGGGTTCAGTCATTTAATAATCTCCAAAACAGCTTCTGGTGGACGTCCAATGGCCGCTTTATCGCCCGCAACTACAATGGGGCGTTCTATTAATTTGGGGTTTTCAATCATAGCTTGAATGAGTTGATCCTGAGTTGGTGCTTTGCCGCGCAAATTATCTTGGTAGTATTGCTCTGATTTACGCACAAGCTGGTCAGCTGTCATGCTAAGCATGGTCAGAAGATCTAAAAGCTCATCGGCGTTGAGAGGCTGTTCTAGGTAAAGTCTAATATTAGCTTGAATCCCTCTCGAATTGATCAGTTCTAAGGTCTGCCGAGATTTTGAGCATCGCGGGTTATGGTAAATCGTTATCATAAGGAGCAAGCCTAAGTTAAAATTATTTATTAAAAAGTAATCTATTTACGGTTGTTGGTATTATAGTTACTTGTCGCTCTTTCGTGGGTGATTTTAAATTACAAAAATTAGGAGCCTATAGGCATTATGATACGGATTATTTGTATTGTCAGCTTTCTCTTAGTGGGTTGTGGTATTGGGCCATCTTCAAACGAAAGCAAAGATCAGAAATTAACCAATGGTGAAATAATTAATTTAACCTCAGCCTCGAAGACGATAATTATTAACTATTGGGCAACCTGGTGTGCGCCTTGCCGTGATGAAATTCCTGAGCTGAATGAGCTTGCTCACGAGTATAGTGAGGTCGTTCATGTAATAGGTGTTAATTACGATGGGGTAGTGGGTGAGGTCCTATCTGAGCAGATGCAATCGTTAGGTATCAAATTTGCCAATTTACTTACTGATCCCCGAGGTATTTGGCAGCTTGAGCCAATTACGGTGCTTCCCGAAACCCTCATAATAAATACCAAGGGTGAGCTTATTCATAGACTGGTTGGTCCGCAGACTAAACAATCACTGAGTGCCCTGATCGCGAATTAGACTTAAGCTATTTTATTTTCCCGAGATGCTTTGAGACAACCTGAAGGCTCGGCTTAAATAGTCGAGGTGTCGAGGCAATAATATGGCCACTTTCAAGGAATGATTCGCCACCGTTAAAATCACTCACCATGCCGCCTGCTTCGCGAACCACAAGTACGCCGGCTGCTATATCCCAAGGTTTTAGATACATCTCCCAGAAAACATCCATTTTGCCCGCCGCCAAATAGGCTAAATCCAATGAGGCAACCCCTAAACGGCGAATGCCTGCTGAGTTATCTGCAAATTCTTGCATACAGGCTAGATACTCTGACATATAAGTGAATGATGGGTTGCTAAAGGGAATACCTGTGCCGTAAAGCGCGCCCGCATTTTCTTTGCGACCTGATACGCGAATGCGGCGACCATTTAAATGTGCACCCTTACCTCTACTGGCGGTAAATTCCTCACGCTTAAAAGGTTCTAAAATTACAGCATGCTCAAGTTTTCCCTTAATTTGGCAGGCAATTGAAATCGCAACATGTGGTATGCCGCGAACAAAATTTGTAGTGCCATCTAGAGGGTCAATAATCCAAACAATATCACTGTCGGGGTTGCCGCTGCGGCCCGTCTCTTCGCCCAAAAATGCATGGTCGGGGTAAGCTTTTTTGATGTGATAAATAATGGTCTCTTCGGAACGTTTATCTACTTCTGTCACAAAATCATGGCGGCCTTTTTCATCCACTTTAATTAAGTCGAGGTTGTCGGCTGATTTGACAATCATTTCGCCTGCTTCTCGGGCAGCGCGCAGCGCTATAGTGACCATGGGTTGCATAGTAGGAAGTTCCAATTGAGTTAAAGAGCGCGCGCATTGTACCAGATTGAGAATTTCATTAAAGCGTCGTTTTCTTTGTCGAATCAATTAACACAGCAAATTTAAACTTTAGTTATAAAAATTGACGAATAATTCTGGTAGAATCGCGGCCTTCGAATTTGCAGGCGGATTTAACCGTTTTCTGGAAACTATTGAGAGGTGCTTCGTGCCCACAGCTGCTCGTCAAGCTAATATCAAAATCGTACTCGTCAATACAGCCCATCCCGGGAATATTGGGGGTGCCGCTCGTGCGATGAAAAATATGGGTTTAGCTGAACTCTGCTTAGTTGATCCTAGAGAATACCCAGCACCTAGAGCGGTTTGGCGCTCTGCGGGCGCGCGCGATATTCTGCAAAATGCCACTGTGGTAGATACCGTAGATGAAGCAATTGCGGATTGTTCACTGGTCGTGGGCACCAGTGCCAGAGAGCGACGAATTCCCTGGCCTCTGGTCAATCCAAGAGAATGTGGTGAGCGTGTTTGGGCAGAAGGTGAACATCACAAGGTTGCATTGCTGTTTGGTCGAGAGGATCGAGGTTTGACCAATGATGAGTTGCAAAAATGTAACTATCATGTGCATATTCCTTCAAATCCAGAATACAGTTCGCTTAACCTAGCTACGGCGGTGCAGGTTTTGGCCTATGAGGTTCGCATGGCAAGTTTGGCCGATGAAAACGGAGAACTTCCCGCTTTAAGTGAATGGGATCAGCCTATGGCAACCTCAGAAGATTTAGAGCATTTCCATACCCATCTTGCGGGCACTATGGCAGATCTGAATTTTTATGACCCTGAAAATCCCAAGCAACTTTTGACTCGGTTGCGTCGACTGTTTAATCGAACACGCATGGATGAAATGGAAGTTTCCATTTTAAGAGGTCTATTATCTGCAGTTCAGCGTAAGATAAAGTAGGTCGTGTATTAATTGACTAAAATACTCAGGTATTAGATAATTTACCCTTGAAAGCAGGGCGAATAGGGTATCAATAATGCGGTTAACCACTAAAGGACGATATGCGGTCACAGCAATGTTAGATTTAACATTGCATGCCAAAGACAGACCTATTTCCTTGGCTGGCATATCGGAAAGACAGTCTATTTCACTGTCTTATTTGGAGCAGCTTTTCTCCCGTTTGCGTCAGTCGGGTTTGGTGTTAAGTGTTCGTGGTCCTGGTGGTGGCTATAAGCTGGCAAAAAATAGTGATGAAATATTTGTTGCGCAGATTATTGATGCCGTTAATGAGTCTATTGATACAACCAGTTGCCAAGGAAAGGGCGATTGTCAGGGCGGAGAAATCTGCCTAACTCACAATCTTTGGCATGATTTAAGTGAGCGCATACATGATTTTTTAAACAGTATCTCACTCACCGATTTAGTGGTTAGGCGAGATACGCAGCTAATTGCTCAACGCCAAGTTGATCAATTGCTTGTGATTGACGATAACATGCAGACTGATGTCTGTTAATTTGGAGACATAAATGAATCTTCCAATCTATTTGGATTATGCGTCTACTACCCCAGTAGACCCCGCTGTAGCTGATCGTATGGTTGAGTTTTTGACCCCATCGGGTCATTTTGGCAACCCGGCATCACGCTCTCATATGTTTGGTTGGCAGGCTGAGGCTGCTGTTGAGGACGCACGAGCTGAAGTCGCCAATCTGATTGGTGCTGATCCGCGTGAAATTGTATGGACCTCGGGAGCGACTGAGGCTAACAACTTAGCCATTAAGGGTTGTGCGCAGTTTAATACACGCAAGGGTAAGCATATTATTACCTCCAAAATTGAGCACAAAGCGGTATTAGATACCTGCCGTCAATTGGAGCGTGAAGGTTTTGAAATTACCTATTTGGACCCAGATAAAAATGGTCTGATTCAACCACAGGCAGTGGCTGATGCATTGCGAGATGAGACCACGGTGGTTTCTATTATGCATGTGAATAATGAGCTTGGCACACTGAATGATATTGCTGCTATCGGAAAGCTTTGCCGTGAAAATAAAGTCTTTTTCCATGTTGATGCGGCTCAAAGTGCGGGTAAAACTGAAATTGATGTCGAGGCGATGCAGGTCGATATGATGTCGTTCTCTGCGCACAAAATTTATGGCCCTAAAGGCATTGGAGCACTCTATGTGCGTCGTAAGCCTCGTGTTCGAATTGAAGCACAGATGCATGGTGGCGGTCATGAGCGCGGTATGCGTTCTGGGACCTTGCCTACTCACCAAATTGTAGGCATGGGTGCTGCGTTCAAATTGGGCGCTGAAATGTTGGCAGATGAATCTGCAAGAATTGCGGTTTTGCGCAAGCGCTTGTGGGATGGGGTTTCCGATATGGAGGAAGTCTATCTTAATGGTTCTGAGCAGCAGCATGTCCCCGGTATCATCAATATTAGTTTTGCTTTTGTTGAGGGTGAATCCTTGATAATGGCGCTAAGAGATTTGGCCGTGTCATCGGGTTCAGCCTGTACATCGGCGAGTTTGGAGCCTTCCTATGTGCTTCGCGCACTGGGCCTTAATGATGAAATGGCACACAGCTCAATTCGTTTTAGTATTGGTCGCTATACCACCGAAAAAGATGTTGATGATGCGATCGCTAAGGTGCGTCATGCGGTTGAAAAACTAAGAGAGCTTTCACCACTTTGGGATATGTTCCAGGATGGTGTTGATTTAGATCAGGTTGAGTGGGCTGCCCACTAATCTAAAACTAAGTATTATTTGAAGTAATTAAATAGGATAGAAAAATGGCTTATAGCGATAAAGTGATTGATCATTACGAAAACCCACGCAATGTCGGCAAGTTAGACGACAATTCCAAAAATGTGGGAACCGGTATGGTTGGAGCGCCAGCCTGTGGTGATGTGATGCGTCTTCAGATTCAAGTGAATGATGAAGGTGTTATCGAAGATGCCAAATTTAAAACCTATGGTTGTGGATCTGCAATTGCCTCAAGTTCACTACTAACAGAGTGGGTAAAGGGTAAAAATATTGATGAAGCTGAGCAGATTAAAAATACGGCTATTGCTGAAGAGCTTGCCTTACCCCCTGTTAAAATTCACTGCTCTGTTTTAGCCGAAGATGCGATTAAAGCAGCAGTAAGAGACGTTAGAGAAAAGCAGGAGAAGTAAGCGTGGCAATCACCATGACTGAGGCGGCTGAATCCCATGTGGTTCGCCATCTAGCGCATCGAGACAAAGGCATAGGCATTCGCCTTGGGGTCCGAACCACAGGTTGTTCGGGTCTCTCTTATGTGCTCGAATTTGTCGATGAAAAAGCCGATGAAGATGTGGTTTTTGACTGCGGCGGTGTGCAGTTAATTATTGATCCTAAAAGCTTGGTTTATTTGGATGGAACTCAGCTGGACTATGTTAAAGAAGGCTTAAATGAGGGTTTTGAGTTTAAGAACCCCAATGTTAAGGACGAATGTGGTTGTGGAGAAAGCTTCCATATCTAGTCGTCTTGCGATTCAAATAACTCAATTACTAGGCCATATACAGTGAGTATTGCCAATAATTTCTTTGAAATCTTTTCTCTTCCCATCGCGTGGGAAATCGATGAAAGTGCGCTAAATCAAAAGTTTCGCGCACTCCAATTGGCCTTTCATCCAGATCGATATGCCAATAAAAATGATTTTGAAAAGCGCCTGGCTGTGCAAACGGCATCGACTATTAATCAGGCTTATGAAACCTTGAGTTCACCTCTGCTTCGCGCACAATATTTGTTGGAGCTAGAAGGTTTTGATGCCAATCAAGAGAGTCATATTACGTCCGATGGCCAGTTTTTAATGCAACAGATGTTATTGCGTGAGGCATTAGGTGAAGCAAAAGAAAGTGCTAACCCGAAAGATGCATTGGTATCCCTCAGTATTGAGGCTCAGCAGACAGCGGCAAAAATTCAAACAGAATTCGCCCAGCACTTTAATGCCAAGGACTATAATCTTGCTTTTGATACCCTTGCCAAAATGCAATTTGCCTGTAAATTTGTAAAGGATATATGCAGTCTTGAAGCAGAGTTAGAGGAATTATAACCAGTGGCACTTTTGCAGATATCAGAACCCGGTCAGTCACCTCAGCCGCATCAGCGCAAGCATGCGGTGGGCATTGATTTGGGCACGACCAATTCATTGGTAGCCACCATAAGAAGTGGTTCTGCCGATATATTGCCCGATGAGCAGGGCAGAAACCTTTTGCCCTCGGTGGTTCATTACGAAGCTGAAGGCGTTAGCTGTGTGGGCTATGAAGCGGCCGAGCATAGCAGTAGTGACCCTTTAAATACGTTGTTATCCATCAAACGATTAATGGGCAGAGGCCTTGAAGATGTTAAGCGATTGGGTACTGGTTTGCCTTATAATTTTGCAGCGGATGAGGGCGGCATGCCCAAAATTAAAACCGCCCATGGCCCTGTTAGTCCCATTCAGGTTTCAGCCGAAATTTTACGTAAGCTTGCCGGTCGTGCTGAGTTGGCCTTTGACGGAATGCTCGATGGCGCAGTGATTACCGTACCTGCCTATTTTGATGAAGCACAGCGCCAAGCCACTAAGGATGCAGCAACCCTTGCCGGAATTAAGGTGTTGAGACTACTCAATGAGCCAACCGCGGCAGCCATTGCCTATGGGTTGGATGCGGAAGAGGCTGAAGATGAAAATGCTCAGCGTTTAATTGCCGTTTATGATCTAGGTGGCGGTACCTTTGATATTAGTATCCTCAGGCTTTCAAAAGGCGTCTTTGAAGTACTGGCCACTGGGGGTGACTCAGCATTAGGGGGTGATGATCTCGACCATGCCATTGCGAATTGGCTATGCGCCGAGCTAGGTATGACCGGTGATCTAGACCCTGTAGAGCAACGGGTTTTACTTGAAGCAGCAAAATGTGCCAAAGAAGAGCTCACTGAAAGTGATCAGGTTGAGCTGGATATCTTGGATACAACATTAGACCTCACCAAAGACCAGTTGCATGAGTTAGTGGATGGTTTAATTGATCAAACTCTAAGTGCTTGTAAACGAGCTATACGCGATGCAGGGCTTAAAACAAATGAGATTGATGAGGTTGTTTTGGTGGGAGGCTCGACTCGTATGCCCAGAGTGGGGCAGAAGGTGGGAGAGCTGTTTGATCGTCAACCCAAATGCAGTTTAGACCCAGACTTAGTTGTTGCCATGGGTGCAGCCAAGCAGGCCGAGGTATTGATAGGCAATAAATCAGCTGATGATATGCTGTTGCTTGATGTTATTCCACTGTCCCTTGGCATTGAAACCATGGGTGGACTTACCGAAAAATTAATCCACAGAAACACTACGATTCCTGTGGCTAAGGCGCAGGAATTTACCACCTTTAAAGATGGTCAGACCGCTATGAGTATCCATGTGGTGCAGGGTGAGCGCGAACTTATATCTGATTGCAGATCATTGGCGCGCTTCGAATTGCGTGGCATCCCCCCTATGGTAGCCGGCAGTGCTAAAATTCAGGTAAGTTACCAGGTGGATGCTGATGGCCTACTAAATGTTTCTGCTCGTGAGCTCAGTAGTGGGGTTGAATCTAGTATTGAGGTTAAGCCTTCTTTCGGATTAACAGATAATGAAATCACTCAGATGCTACAGGATTCCTTTAGTCATGCGCGGGACGATATGCGTTTGCGTGCCTTAAGAGAACAGCAGGTAGAAGCGGATCGCATGCTTGAAGACCTTCGCGCAGCCATTGAAAAGGATGGCGAGACCCTTTTAGATGCGTCTGAGTTAAACTGTCTTCAAGTAGCCCTAGATGAATTGCAGGCACTGCGCGATAGTTGTGATGATCATCGACAGCTTGCCAATCAAATAGAAAGTGTTGGCAAATCCAGTGAAGACTTTGCCGCAAGACGAATGGATGCCAGTATCAAGCAGGCGCTTGCAGGACTGAGTCTTGACGAAGCCTTAGACAAATAAGCTTAGGAGCTTTTATGCCAAAAATAGTATTTCTACCGCATCATGAAATTTGCCCAGAGGGTGCTGTTGTTGAGGCGGAAAAAGGTCAAAGTATCTGTGAGGCCGCGCTTAAAAACGGTCTTGATATAGAACATGCCTGTGAAATGTCCTGTGCTTGCACCACCTGTCATGTGCATATTAGGGAAGGCCTAGACTCTGTCCCCGAAGCGGACGAGTTGGAAGATGATTTCTTAGATAAAGCCTGGGGCTTAGATCCAGATTCACGTCTTAGCTGTCAGGTGATGGTGGGCGAAGAAGATTTAGTGGTTGAGATTCCTAAGTACACCATCAATATGGTGTCGGAAAGACATTAATAGGGGCAATTATGATTAAGTGGACCGATATAAATGATATTGCGATTGAGCTGGCAGATAATCACTCAGATATAGACCCACAATACATTAATTTTGTGGATCTGCGCAATTTGGTACTCAGTATCGAAGATTTTTCCGATGATCCTGATCGCTGTGGTGAAAAAATTCTTGAGGCCATTCAAATGGCTTGGATTGAAGAGTTGGATTAATTTACACCAATAATAGTTATGATTTTGACTTTGCTGCATAAAAGCATTGTTACCCGCAACCGCAATAGGTAAAATCCGCACCCTAGCCGAAAGGCACTTATTTATACCAATGTATACCAATTTTAAGCCCGATTTGGAGAAAATTTATGGCCGTTGAACGTACTCTTTCTATTATCAAACCTGATGCTGTTGCTAAAAATGCAGTGGGTCAAATTCTTAGCCGCTTTGAAGCTGCTGGCCTGCAGGTTGTTGCGTTAAAAATGCAACAGCTTTCTCAAGCACAAGCTGAAGGGTTTTATGCCGAGCACAGCGAACGTCCATTCTTTAAAGATTTGGTTGCTTTTATGACCTCTGGTCCTGTTTCAGTTCAGGTTTTAGAAGGTGAAGGCGCCATCCTTAAAAACCGTGATCTAATGGGTGCAACTAATCCACAAGAAGCGGCGGCCGGCACAATCCGTGCTGATTTTGCGACTTCAATTGATGCTAACGCAGTGCATGGTTCAGATTCTGAAACTTCAGCGGCACGCGAAGTATCCTATTTCTTTGACGATAACGAGATCTGTGCTCGTTAATTAATGCGAGAAAACTAATGCCTGATAGCGCATTAAATACAGCAGAGCAGTATACGCCCCAGCCGGTTAAAACCAACCTGTTGGGGCTTTCTGTTTCCAAGCTAGGCGATTTCTTCGAACAGTTGGGAGAGAAGCGTTTTCGTGCCACGCAAATGGTGAAGTGGATTCATCAGATGGGCGAACGTGACTTCGATCAGATGACTAATTTGTCGAAATCATTGCGTGAGAAGCTGCATGAGTCGGCTGAAATCTGTTTACCAGAAGTGGTGAGTTGCCAAGATTCAACGGATGGTACCCGCAAGTGGCTGATTAAAGTTGAAGGCGGAAGCTGTATTGAAATGGTTTATATCCCTGAAAAGGATCGTGGCACGCTCTGTGTTTCTTCGCAAATTGGCTGTGCCTTAGATTGTAGCTTCTGTGCGACAGGCAAGCAGGGATTTAATCGCGATCTAAGTACTGCGGAAATTATTGGACAGCTGTGGATTGCTGCTGAATCATTTGATCAATTTGGGACCAAGTCTCCTCGTCGAGTGACCAATGTGGTGATGATGGGTATGGGTGAGCCACTGATGAATTTTGATAATGTGGTGGATGCCATGAACCTGATGATGGAAGACAATGCCTATGGTTTGTCTAAGCGTCGGGTCACATTGAGTACTGCAGGTGTGGTACCTGCATTAGATCAGTTAGCTGAAGTGACGGATGTGTCCCTAGCCATTTCGTTGCATGCGCCCAATGATGAATTGCGCAATGAGCTTGTGCCTATTAATCGCAAATACAGTGTGACTGAATTTGTACAGAGCGCGAAAAATTATATTGAAAAAATGCCTGACAATCGCCGCAAGGCAACGGTTGAGTATACCTTGATGGATCAGGTTAATGATCGATCTGTGCATGCGCGAGAACTGGCAGAACTTCTTCGAGATTTACCCTGTAAAATCAATCTTATACCTTTTAACCCATTCCCGGGGTCTGATTACAAGCGAGTGACCAATACTGCGCTCAATCGTTTTCGGGACATTCTGCAGGGGGAAGGGTACACTGTGACTGTGCGTACCACTCGCGGCGATGATATTGCAGCGGCCTGTGGCCAGCTCGCAGGTGAAGTCAATGACAGAACTAAGCGTCAACAGCGCTATAAAAACAAACTGGCAGCAGAAGAAGTGCCAGTTAGAATGCTAGACTAGACATACTCTAGAGAAATAAAACCAAGAGATAATAGGCTTATTGTGTTTAGCGGAAACCCCATAGTTAGACGAAAATCACGACAGATTATGGTCGGCGATGTGCCTGTGGGTGGTGATGCGCCAATTTCCGTTCAAAGTATGACTAATACAAGTACAGCTGATGTTGCTGCAACTGTTGCGCAAATAAATAGTATTCAACAGGCGGGTGCCGATATTGTTCGAGTTTCCGTTCCTTCTCTCGAAGAAGCTGAAGCCTTTGGTAAAATTCGTAAGCAGGTGACTATCCCATTGGTTGCCGATATCCATTTTGATCACAATATTGCACTTCGTGTTGCCGATTTGGGTGTGGATTGTCTGCGTATTAATCCAGGTAATATTACCCGTGAGGATCGCTTGCGCGAGGTTATCGCTAAAGCGAAAGATAAAAATATACCTATCAGAATCGGGGTTAATGCCGGTTCACTAGGGAAAGAGTTATTAAGAAAATACAATGAACCCACCGCTGAAGCCTTGGTAGAGTCGGCAATGCGCAACGTGGAATTACTGGATAAGCACAACTTCCAAGATTTTAAAGTCAGTGTTAAAGCCTCTGATGTTTTTATGGCAGTTGATGCCTATCGCGACTTAGCTAAACGCATTGAGCAGCCCTTACATTTGGGTATTACGGAAGCCGGTGGATTGCGTTCGGGTACAGTAAAATCAGCGATTGGTTTAGGTGCTTTATTACTGGATGGTATTGGCGATACTATCCGAATCTCGCTGGCTGCCGATCCTGCGGAAGAGGCGCGAGTAGCCTGGGATATGCTGAGAAGCTTAAGATTGCGTAGCAAGGGGATTAATTTTATTGCCTGTCCCAGTTGTTCGCGCCAGAATTTTGATGTGATCAAAACGGTCAATGAATTAGAAAATAGATTGGAAGATATCACGGTGCCAATGGATGTTTCAATTATTGGCTGTATAGTGAATGGTCCGGGTGAAGCTAAGGAATCTGACTTTGGTTTAACCGGTGGAACGCCAGATAATCTTGTCTACCTCGATGGTAAACCAGACCACAAATTAGAACAGGAAAATCTGGTTGAACAATTAGAAAAAGAAATTCGTGCTAAGGCTCAGGTTAAACAGGCTGAGCTGGAAGCCTCACAACAAAATATAATTGCTAAGAGCTAAGTAAAGGAATAAGCGCTTTGGGGATGCACAGATGAAAATCCAGTCGATACGGGGAATGAATGATTTGCTTCCCGAGCAGTCTGCTACTTGGCAATATGTTGAGGGGACCTTGGCTCGCCTAGTAGCAAGCTATGGTTATCGCGAGATTCGCTTCCCTATCCTAGAAAAAACGGACCTCTTTAAACGAGCTGTGGGTGAGGTCACCGATATTGTGGAAAAAGAGATGTATAGTTTCGATGACCGCAATGGTGATAGTTTAAGTTTGCGTCCAGAAGGGACCGCCGGCTGTGTTCGCGCCTGTACACAAAATGGTTTACTGCATAATCAAACTCAACGACTCTGGTATACAGGGCCTATGTTTCGACATGAGCGTCCACAAAAAGGCCGGTTGCGCCAATTTCACCAAATTGGCATCGAAGCTTTTGGTCTGAAGGGCCCCGATATTGATACAGAATTATTACTATTAACAGCACGTTTATGGCGAGAGTTAAACATTGAAAGTGCCCTAGAGTTGCAAATTAATTCATTGGGTACCGCTGAAGAGCGAGTCGCTTACCGAGATGCTTTAGTTAGCTATCTAAATAATTTTTATGATGACCTAGATGAGGACAGTCAGCGTCGACTAGCTACGAATCCGTTACGTATTCTTGATAGCAAAAACCCAGACACACAGTTGTTACTGAAAGATGCGCCGGTATTGAATGACTTTTTGGGTGCTGAGTCGAAACAGCACTTTGAGCAAATATGTGCCATGCTTGATGCTGCCGCCGTTAGCTATGTTATTAATCCAAAGTTGGTTAGAGGCTTAGACTATTATTCACAGACCGTCTTTGAATGGGTTACCACAGAATTAGGTGCTCAGGGGACCGTCTGTGCCGGAGGGCGCTATGATAGTCTGGTTGAGCTTTTAGGTGGTAAGCCCTGCCCAGCGGTTGGTTTGGCCATGGGTGTTGAGCGACTAATAATGTTGCTTGACGGCATGGGCGTAGTACCGGATAGTGTCGCCCAGCAAATTGATCTGTATCTGGTGGCTGTGGGTGATGTTACTCGCGATGCCATGCTATTAGCTGAAAAGCTACGCAGTGGATTGGCAAATATTCGTATAGAAACTCATTGTGGTGGTGGCAGCTTTAGGTCGCAAATTAAAAAAGCCGATAAAAGCGGTGCAGCGGTTGCGATTATTTTGGGTGAAGATGAATTGGCATCAAATAAGGTACAGGTAAAGTTTTTACGCCAAGATCGAGAGCAAGAAACAGTTGATCAGGCAACTTTAGTAGAGTTTTTAATAGCAAATTTTGAATATTGAGGAATAGTTGTGGCAGATTACCAATCAGAAGAAGAACAAATAGAAGCCTTTAAACAATGGTGGGTTGATAACGGTCTAAAATTGGTTGCGTCAGCAGTCGTTGTTATCGGTGTTGCCTTTGGTTGGCAGGGCTGGCAGGGGGCTCAGGAAGAGCAGGCTCAACAGGGCTCAGCCATTTATACCAATATGATTGATACTGTTAAAAGCAGCGCAGACGCGCCATTAACGGAAGAACAGCAGGAAGCCGTTTCAGCTGCAGTTAGTCAGTTAAAGGAAGAGTTTAGCGATTCAGGTTATGCGCATCTTTCAGCGCTGGTGAGTGCTAAATTAGCGGTTGAGGCGGATGATTTAGATACAGCGGTAACAGAATTAGAGTGGGTGCTTAGTAACCAGCCGTCAGATACGCTAGCAATCTTAGCTACTTTGCGTCTTGCTCGTGTCGAAGCGGCAAGAGGCAATATTGAAACAGCACTGGCGCTTATTGAGGATGCAGACGCTGGAAAAATGGTTTCTGCTTACGAAGAGGCTAAGGGTGATTTTCATATCAGTATGGGTCATTACGAAGCGGCCTATACAGCTTATCAAGCAGCTATTAATGCTGAAGAGTCGGGTAATGCGCGTCTTCTTTCTATTTTGCGTTTAAAACTAAGTGAAGCAAAGCCTGTTAAAGACTCAGCGGCTAATGTGTCTAAAGCCTCTGAGGGTGAATCTTAATGCATCAAAGAAGGTCAAAATATGCCCTACTGCTAGTTGTATTGCTGGCCTCTGGCTGCAGTACTTTTAGTGCTGATAAAGAAATCGAGCCTGCTAAATTACAAAAGATTGATACACAGATTGAATTGTCTCAGCAATGGAAAACAGGCACGCCTAGCGACAATAATAGTTTTTGGCCTAGCTTGGAAATAGCTGCTGACGATAAGGCAATCTATACAGCAGATCACAGTGGTTCTGTGGTTTCCTTGGATATTGTATCGGGTGAAGAAAATTGGTCTACAGATATTGATCACAGTATTTCGGGTGGCGTGGGTTATGGCGGCAATAAAGTTCTTTTGGGAACAATAGAGGGCCAGGTTATAGCGCTTAATGCGCAAAATGGCGATCTTATATGGGCCACTGAAGTAAGCTCTGAAGTAATTTCAAGTCCAGTAGGAAACAATACAATTGTGATTGCACAAAGCATTGATAATAGAGTTTATGCCTTAGATTCCAACACAGGAGTTGAGCTATGGCAACATGATGCTGGAGCAACTATTCTCAGCGTGCGTGGTAATAGTTCAGCAGTAATTCTTGGTAATATGCTAATTGCAGCCTTTGATAATGGAAAGTTAATTGCTTTCAATGCGGAAAATGGTTCTATTAAATGGGAAGCTCGGCTTGCTTTGCCGAAGGGCAAGACAGAATTAGAGCGAATGATTGATATCGATGGTAAGCCACTAGTGGTCGGCGATATTATTTACTCAGTAAGCTATCAAGGCCGTCTTGGTGCATTGACTCGAGGAACTGGGAGAAATCTCTGGTACCAAGACAGTTCCTCGCACTTTAGCCCAGCCTACATTAATGGTATCTTATTTGTGACTGAGGCCAAAGATGACTCTATTTCAGCTTTTAAAGCCGGCAATGGAATACTAGCATGGAAAAATGACCAGCTTATTCATCGCGATCTAACGGGTCCCGCCAGTTTTTCTGGTAATATTGCAGTGGCAGATGCTGAGGGCTATGTTCATCTTATCAATCCAGTAGATGGTAGCTTTGTAGGTCGAACGAAGGTCGATGGTAGTGGTGTAAGCTCACCGCTTTTAGTTGTGGGTGAAAGCCTTATTATTCAGGCTAATAATGGGTCTGTCAGCGCTTACAAAATTCAATAAGGATAATTATCCTCAATTACAGTAAAATGCCGCTCAATGTCAGTGCGGCATCTTTTATTTTATGATTCCAGTAATAGCCCTTGTTGGGCGACCTAATGTGGGTAAATCCACGCTCTTTAATCGACTTACTCGTAGTCGAGATGCTCTTGTGGCCAACTATTCAGGTCTCACCCGTGATCGAAAGTATGGTGAAGGTGAGATGCTTGGCCGTCGATTTATGCTCATCGACACCGGTGGCATCAGTGGTGAGGAAGAGGGCATTGATGCGGGTATGGCCGAACAGTCGCTATTAGCCATGGATGAAGCTGATATTGTTCTTTTTGTCGTCGACTGTAAATCAGGAATTGTTGCCGCTGATTACAGTATTGCCGAAAAACTGCGCCAGAAAAATCGCAAAGTCTATTTAGTGGCCAATAAAATTGATGGTGTTGATCCGGCGGAAGCATTGGCCGATTTTTACCAGTTGGGTTTTTCTGGGATGTTTCCAACCACAGCAACTCATGGTCGTGGTGTAAAGTCCATGATGGAAGAATTGTTGGAACCATTTCCTCCCGTTGAAGAAGCTGAAGCGCAGGCAAACGACAGTATAAAAATTGGCGTTGTGGGGCGACCCAATGTGGGTAAATCAACCTTAGTAAATCGCCTGTTGGGAGAGGATCGCGTGGTGGTCTACGATATGCCGGGAACCACAAGGGATTCGGTCTATATCGACTATGAGCGCGATGATACGAAATATACCTTGATCGACACTGCGGGTATTCGAAAGCGAAAGAACATTAAATTAGCCATCGAAAAATTCTCGATTGTTAAAACCTTGCAGGCCATTGATGATGCCAATGTCGTGGTTTTATTAATTGATGCACAAGAGGGTCTGGTTGAACAGGATCTGCACCTTATGGGCTCGGTGATTGATGCTGGTCGAGGCCTGGTTGTTGCCATCAATAAATGGGATGGCCTCGATGTCGAGAAGCGCGAACATATTAAGGCAACCGTAGGGCGTCGATTGCGTTTTGCCGAGTTTGCTGATGTTCACTTTATTTCGGCGCTCCATGGGACTGGTGTAGGCCATCTTTACAAGTCAATAAATGATGCCTATCGAGCAGCAACCGACGCTCTTAGTACCACCAAATTAACCAAAATCCTTGAGGGTGCAGTTGAAGAGCACCAGCCACCCATGGTGCATAGTCGTCGGATTAAACTGCGTTATGCTCATGCTGGCGGTAGAAATCCCCCCGTGATTATTGTGCATGGTAACCAAACAGAATCTGTGCCTGCGCAATACACGAGATACTTAGAAAAGGTATTCCGACGCCAGTTAGGTTTGCATGGAACGCCGATTCGTGTGGAGTATCGTACCAGTGATAATCCCTACAAAAATAAGGGTATTAAGCCCGGAGAAAGACCGAGCCCACGCAATAAAAAGATTACTAAGTACAGTAAACGCAACGAGCGAAAATGATTAGATTATTTGATCATTATTTTTGTCAGTCACTTGCAGTATGAGCTGTCCGTCTTTAAGTTGGCCAGTTACAGAATCGCCCTTTGCTACTTTTTGTGTCGAGTTAACAACCTTACCCTGCGTGTCGCGAATCACTGAATAACCTCGCCCCATGGTTTTCAGCGGACTTACCGTATCCAACAGATGCATATTCTGCTCAAGTTTAAGCTGCATAGTCTGCTGTTTTTGGGCCATGGCTTTGGTGAGTCTACCAAGACTATCTGCAATATTCTGACGACTATTCTGAAGGCGCTTTTTGGGTGTTTGAATTCTGAGTTGATCAGCTAATTGATTGCGCCTTTGTTGGCACTCTTTTAATTTATTTTGCATTGCTCGCGTGAGACGAATATCCAAGTGGTCCAAAAGCTGTGTTTGTTGTTGAAGCTTACTGCCTGGATGTTGCAAGCGTTTTTTCAGATGACCTAACTGTTGTTGGTAGCTGCCTATAATTCGCCGTTGAATATCGCTTAAAAGAGATTGATAGCGAGTTAGTTGAGCATGTATCTGTTGCCCATCAGGACTAATTAATTCAGCGGCAGCTGATGGGGTAGGGGCGCGCAAATCAGCCACAAAATCAGCAATGGTAAAGTCAATTTCATGGCCAACAGCACTGATAACCGGCAAGCGACTGGCGGCAATAGCCCGCGCTACCGATTCGGTATTAAATGACCATAGGTCCTCCAATGAACCACCACCACGGCCTACAATTAGTGCATCCAGCTGCATACAGTTATTAGCATCCGCTATTGCATTAACAATTTGTTCGGTTGCCTCCTCACCTTGAACAGCCGTGGGGAAAATACTCACTTTAATTGCCGGAAAACGTCGCTTAAGAACTGATAAGATATCTTTTACTGCGGCACCTGTTTTAGAGGTGATAACCCCAATATGGTTGATCGATGTTGGAAGTGTTTGTTTTTTATCCGCATCAAAAAGTCCCTCTTGAGCAAGTTTTGCCTTTAATTGTTCAAATTGACGCTGAAGGGCACCAAATCCCGCTTCCTCCATATGCTCAATAACTAGCTGATATTCGCCGCGACCCTCATAGAGACCTGCGCGACAGCGCACTAATACCTGAGTGCCATTTTTAGGGCGAAAATTAACCCGCTGATTAGCATTTCGGAACATCGCACAACGCACCTGTGCAGCGTTGTCTTTTAGGCTGAGATACCAGTGTCCAGAGGCAGGACAGGCAAAATTTGAGACCTCACCTTCCACCCACAACATTGGAATATTCACTTCCAAAAGTTGACGAACGCGGCGATTGAGTTCGCTAATGGTGAAGACCTGACGTTCAGTATTAATCTCATTCAT
>JAYOSY010000012.1:0-28580 GCA_038139495.1 Porticoccaceae bacterium | reverse complement strand
CGCAAGTTCCACTTGATAAATAGACTTAGCGCGAGTCCACGATAGTTTATTAATTCCATTCAATTTAATAATAACGACCCAATATAAGATTGGTTTACAAGGTCAAATAATTTAAATTAGTACCTGCAGATTGGTAATAGTATAGAAATATAGGAGTCCCATCTGACAAAAAAGGGGGTACCCCCTCAACCGAGTTCGGCTTTCAAAAATGGGCTTTTGTTTGGTTGAAAAACTTTTGATGGGGCACTCATGGGACATTTTGCTACAAATAATGACAACAACTCACAGCTAATTGCAGAATGGACTTTTCTATAACTCGTTGATTCGTATGCCGTCTAGGTTTGTCGTTGTTTGCTGGTTGTTGTGAACTCGGGACTTAAAATCCCTCGGTGGCAACACCGTGCCGGTTCAAGTCCGGCCCCGGGCACCATTTTATCATGAGATGTTTCTACTCTTTCAAAGGTGTAATGGCCTTACAAAAAGGTTACCTGAATGAACTCTTGAATGATGTTTTTGAATTTAAATGCAGTTATTCCAAAAAAATTACTGGGTAGTAGTTTTTCAATGTCACAATACAATTAAAAAGTCGTTAAAAGCACTTTAAGTGCCTCTGCATTTGATCTCTGCGCATTATGATCGCTATCTAAGGTCTTAATAGTCCAACCCCGTTTTTCAGCCCGTTGCCAAGATTGGTTATTGGCTTTTTCAGCGTCAATAAGATGCTTTTCTACAAAGTTAATGTAGGTGACAGGCAGTTGCTGTGCCAGCTGATTGTCAAAGGCGACTTTTTCGGTCAGTGTTTTAATGGGGTGAGGTAGATCTCGAGGTGTTTCTTGGTGATTCTCAAGCCAGGGTGGATAAACCAAGCCGTTTTTGCTGGGGAGGTCGGCAAATACTGGCACAATGTCAATGGCGGACATATTATGATCAGGCACCATCGCATCTAAAAAGAAAGCCTGCTGAATCTTTTCGGGTAATGAATTCATCACGCCAGTAATTACCATGCCGCCATAGCTATGGCCCACTAAAACGATATTTTCTAGTTGCTCAAAGCGAATAAGATTAACAATATCCAGAATATGGGTGGTTAAATCAATATCCGGGTGGCTAAGATGTATTTTTTCACCCAAGCCGGTGAGCGTAGGGCGATACACTTGATGCCCGTCGGCGGACAAAAGTTTGTCAATCTTTTTCCAGTCCCAGCCACCACCGGTCATGCCATGAACCAAAATGAAGGTATGCTGAGGTTTATTCATAGTTTGACCATAGTAGATGCCGAATACAATAAAGCTTAGTAAAATTAAAAAGTGTAATCCTCGCTTCATTTGAAGCTCCCCAATTATTAATTGTGACGCTTTGCGGTCTCTGCGGCGGCTTTTTTGCGTGCTTTTTTATCGGCTCTTCGGCGCTCAGTATCGAGTAGCGCTGCGCTACCTATATGGGCTTCACCGCGCGCCTTGGCTAATTTAACCTGTTTTTGTCTCTGGGCATAGCGTTGTTTTTGCGCCTCTGTTACCTGATCATGGCAGTGCAGGCAGGAAATCCCTTCAATATAGGTATCCAGTTTCTTTTCTTCTTCAGTAATGGGCATGCGGCAGGCATGACATTGATCATAGCTGCCGGCATTTAAGTTATGGTCAACGGTTACGCGGTTATCAAATACAAAGCACTCTCCCTGCCACAGAGAGTCTTTCTCAGGCACTTTTTCTAGATATTTGAGGATTCCACCCTGCAAATGGTAAACCTCGTCAAAACCCTGTTCTTTTAGGAATGCCGTGGACTTTTCACAGCGTATACCGCCGGTACAAAACATAGCGACTTTTTTATTCTTTTTAGTGTCTAAATTGTTTTTAGACCATTCAGGAAACTCTCTAAATGTTTTAGTTTTTGGGTCTATCGCATCCTTGAAGGTACCAATTTTCACTTCATAATCATTGCGCGTATCCACCAGAACTACATCGGGATCTGAAATCAGTGCATTCCAGTCTTCAGGGTGAACATAGGTGCCAACTGTCTCTTTGGGGTCTATACCCTCAACACCCATAGTTACAATTTCTTTTTTAAGTTTTACCTTGGTGCGATAGAAGGGGATTTTGTCATCATAGGATTCTTTGCTGTCGATATTTTCCAATCCCGGTTGCTGGTTAAGCCATTTAAGTAGGTTATCTATACCTTCTCTTGTGCTAGAAACAGTCCCATTAATACCCTCGGCAGCTAATAAGAGAGTGCCATAAACTTGGTTGTTATTCATTACATCTAACAGCGGTTGGCGCAGGGAGGCGAAATGAGGAAGCGCAACAAATTTATACATGGCACAGGTGACATATTGCGTAGGCATAGTAGGCCTCTAAAAAGTTGTTCAGCTAAACCAGAACGTAAATCTGGCGCATACTTAAATTAAAGCTGTGCTATTGTACCAAAGAATGAAATAAAAAAAATTTAGCTATGTATTCAAAGTCATTAAGTTTTAAAACAATCTGGGTTTTAGTGTTGATTATTATTCCAATTATCAGCTTTTCAGCCCATTTTGTGTTGTCTGGTAAGCCGTTATTAGAAACTGAAACCTATAAAATTTCCCGAGATCAATACCAGCAAAAGTTAGAGGGGTTTTGGCTTGGTCAAAATATAGCTAATTGGACAGGATTGATTACCGAGATGGATAAGGTGGGCACCCCAGAAACAATGCCTTTTTATACCGATAATGATTGGGGAGCTAAAGATCAGGTGGCAATGTGGGGTGAGTATGTGCCTCATGCCTCGCATATTGAATTCTATTTTCAGCCAAAAGGGACAGCCTGGGGAGCTGATGACGATACAGATATCGAATATATGTATCTGTATCTACATCATGAGTTAAAGGTTTCTAAGCTAACGCCAGAGCAAATTCATCAGGGCTGGTTAACGCATATTTATTCTGAGAATGATGCGCCTTTGTATAAGAAATTTCCTGACTCGACCCCTGAAGTGGAAAATTTTTTGTGGGAGTCAAATCAGCGGGCGAGAATATTGATGGAGCAGGGCGTATTGCCGCCACTAACCAGTGAGCCAGTAAGCAATCCAAAATACAATATGATTGATGCTCAGTTAACTACCGAGATATTTGGGTTATTGGCACCCGGTCGACCGGATATAGCGTTGGATATAGCCTATCTGCCGATTAGAACAACGGCAAAGTATGATGCTCAGTGGATTGCTGAATTCTATGTGGTTATGCACAGTTTGGCGGCTATAGTTGATAGTAATCAAAGTTTAAAGGATCAAAGCCAATGGCTGTTAGAACAAGCTAGTCGTCAGTTGCCAAAAGGTTCAACCTCTATGGCGGTTTATCAATTCGTAAAGAATCATTACCAAAATAATCCCGATAAAACTGACTGGGAGTCAACGAGAGACGCGATTTATCACCGTTATCAACTTAATGTAAACGATGGCTATCAATACAATGAGCCCTTTGATGCTGTAATTAATTTCGCTGCGAGCTTGGTCAGCCTGTTTTATGGTGAGGGTGACATAGTGCGAACAATTCAAATTGGCACATTAGTTGGCTGGGATTCGGATAACCCAACCGCAACATGGGGCGGTTTGCTTGGGTTTATGTTAGGTCATCAAGAGGTGAAAAAAGCATTCAAAATAACTACGATTTCTGATGCTTATTGGATACATAGAACACGACGAAATTTTCCGGATTTAACACCCAATCATCCCGGTGAAAATACCTTTTCAGGCATGGCTAAGATGGGACTTGATGTGATTGATAGATTGGTGGTTGATCGCTTAAAAGGCAGACTGGATGCCGAAAATGGATTTTGGTATATAAATAAATAATCCATAAAATTCAATTACATATAATAAAAAAATAATCTAATAGAAAGATTGTAATCGCTTTTGTTTAGACCACTCAGTCATGGTTTTTAATTTACTGCTTCCATAAACTCGGCTTATGATTATCGCATGGAAGAGATTTTTTAAGGGGCGAGCCACCATGACAGTCTATAAGGTTCCCCAACAGGAATTACTGTTTATACTTAAGCATCTGGTTAACTATTCAGAGCTCTGTAAGATGCCGGGTTTTGAAGATGCCAGTGAGGATATGGTCGCGGCAATTTTGCCCGAGGCAGCAAAATTCTTTGAACAGGTGGTAGCACCTACCAATTGGCCATCCAACACCCAGCCAGCTTACTTAAAAAATGATCAGGTGATCACTTCGCCTGCACTGGAGACCGTTTACCAGCAAATGGTTGAAGCCGGTTGGTGCTCTTTAAGTGGTGCCACTGAGTATGGCGGCGCGGGGTTCCCTGTAGTCATCGATGCGGTGGTGCAAGAAATGCTGCAGTCGGCCAATGTGGGCTTTAGTCTACTGCCCACGCTGACAAGGGGTGTGATTCATGCGCTTAATCTCTATGGCTCTGACCAACAAAAGGATCGCTATCTTGAAAAGTTAATTTCTGGTGCCTGGTCAGGCACGATGAATTTAACGGAACCTCAGGCAGGCAGTGATCTATCGGCGGTTAAAACTAAAGCCATTCCCAATGGGGATCATTATCTTCTGAGTGGTCAAAAAATATATATTACCTGGGGCGATCATGAGCAAGCTGAAAATATTATTCATCTGGTTTTAGCGCGACTGCCTGATGCGCCAGAGGGTAATCAGGGCATATCATTATTCCTGGTGCCAAAGTATTTGATTAATGAAGATGGCAGTCTGGGCGAGCGCAATGACGTAAAGGCAGTGGGCGTTGAACACAAGCTAGGTATTCATAGCAGCCCCACCTGCACCTTGGCTTTTGGTGATAAGGGTGGCGCCGTTGGTTATTTGGTAGGTCCGCTTAATCAGGGTCTTATGTGCATGTTTAGTATGATGAATCATGCACGGCTCGCGGTAGGGCACCAGGGTGTTTCTGTGGGCGAGCGTGCTTATCAGCAGGCGCTGGACTATGCCAAACAGCGCGTACAGGGTGCGGTTCAGGGGTTAGAGAGTAAGGCACCTATTATTTATCATCCCGATGTGAAACGTATGTTGATGCAAATGCGCGCGCTAAACGAAGGGGGTAGAGCCATGTCCCTCGCTACTATGGCCGCTGAGGACTGTGCCACTCATCATCCACAGTCCGAAGTTAGAACCCGAAATGCTTTGCGCGTAGAGGTGATGACGCCATTGGTCAAGGGCTGGTGTACAGAGATGGCGATGGAAGTTACCTCGCTGGGTGTTCAGGTGCATGGGGGTATGGGCTTTATTGAGGAAACCGGTGCCGCGCAACATATGCGCGATGCGCGAATTCTGCCAATTTATGAGGGTACCAATGGAATACAAGCACTGGATTTTATTGGCCGTAAATGTTTGCGCGATCAGGGCGAGGGGATAAGCCAGCTATTGACTGAGATGCGTCAAACTGTTGAAAGTCAAACAGATCAAACTCAGTCAACCCCGTTATTGATAGCCGCATTGCAGAAGACAGTGGAGCAATGCCAGTCCGCGCTTGACCATATTCTGGAAAATAGCCACAAGGCTTCTTTTGTGGCCTTTCAGTTTATGATGTTATTTGGTAACTCGGTGGCTTATTGGCAGCTAATGAAGCTAGCCTTTGCGGCACAAAGGGAATTGCTGGCAGGTGATCAAGATGAGTTTCTTCAACAAAAGTTAGCTACAGCGCAGTTTTTTAAGACTCAAATACTGCCGCGCAATCAGGCTTATTTAGAGGCCATCTTGGCAGAGTCGGAGTTTATGGATGAGCTATCGCTGGCTTAGTTGTTGCTAAGCACAAGGCCAACCACCGTGGCTACGATAGCAATAAACAGCAGGGTGAAAATAATACCGCCAATAATAAATATAAGGGGATTACCCTGCTCAAAATCTCGGGTTCGGTTTTTATCGCTTTGAACACCGATGCCAGCGGCTAAAATACTTTTAACCACGGAAACTAAACTTGGCTTTTGCTTATTCTCGGCTTTTTCTGTCATGCGTTAATCCAAAATAGGGCTGAGCCAACGAGCCAGATCATCAACTGGCATCGACTTTCTCTCGGCCAATGAAGCTAATTGGTCCTTATCAATTTTACCCGTATTAAAATACTTTGACTCTGGATGGCCAAAATACCAGCCGCTAACAGCAGCGGCGGGGCTCATAGCATAGCTGTCGGTTAATTCGAGGCCTGTATGCTCTGTGGCATTTAGCAACTCGAACAATGTGGCTTTTTCGGTATGATCGGGGCAGGCAGGGTAACCGGGCGCCGGACGTATACCCCGATATTTTTCTTTAATCAGTGCTTCATTATCCAGTGTTTCATCGGCCGCATAGCCCCAGTACTCTCGACGTACGCGCTCATGAAGATGCTCGGCAAAAGCTTCGGCTAGTCTATCGGCCAATGCCTTAACCATAATGGCATTATAGTCATCCTGTTTGGCTTCATACTGCTCGGCTAGTTCGTCTGCACCAATGCCTGTGGTCACCGCAAAGCCACCAATGTAATCAGTTATGCCACTGTCTTTGGGTGCAATGTAATCCGCCAAAGAAAGTAACTCTTCACTAGCACCGGGCTTTTGAATTTGTTGGCGAATATGATGCACAGTGGCTAAGGGTTTATCCTGACTGTTGCTATCATAAATTTCGATATCATCGTGATTAACGCTATTGGCCTCCCATAGGCCAAACACAGCCCGCGCTTTAAGACGCTTATTAACAATAATATCTTTTAACAGTGCCTGAGCATCTTCAAATAGATTTTGTGCAGCTTCGCCCACCACCTCGTCATTGAAAATCTTAGGATACTTGCCCACAAGATCCCAAGTGATAAAGAACGGTGTCCAATCAATATAGGGCACTAGGGCTTCCAATGGGTAATCATCTAAAACGCTGATACCAAGCTGATTTGGAATTTCGGGGGTGTAATCACGCCAATTTAACTGCGGTTTTTGCTTAACGGCATCCTCATAAGCAAACAATGTGCCCCGCGAGGTGCGGTTAGCGGTGCGCAGTCTGACTGCGTCATAATCTTTTTGGATTTCAGCCACAAACCCATCCCGACTATCGTCGCTAATTAATTTGCTGGCTACGCCTACTGCTCTTGAAGCATCAGAAACATAAATAGCCTGATTATTTAGGTAATTGGGGGCAATTTTAACCGCTGTATGCGCTTTCGATGTGGTAGCCCCGCCAATTAATAAAGGCACAGAAAAGTCCTGTCGTTGCATTTCCTTGCCCAGATGCACCATTTCATCCAGAGAGGGAGTGATCAGTCCTGATAAGCCGATAATATCCACCTGTTCTTCTTTGGCTGTTTGCAGTATTTTTTCTGCAGGCACCATCACACCGAGATCAATCACCTCATAGTTATTACATTGCAACACCACGCCGACAATATTTTTGCCGATATCATGAACATCGCCTTTTACCGTTGCCATTAGTATCTTGCCATTACTGCTAGCGGACTCATCTTTTTCGGCTTCAATGTAGGGCTGTAAGTAGGCTACTGCCTGCTTCATTACTCGAGCAGATTTAACCACCTGTGGCAGAAACATCTTCCCAGAACCAAATAGATCGCCAACAATATTCATACCATCCATTAGCGCGCCCTCAATCACATGCAGTGGACGCTCAGCTTGTTGACGGGCTTCTTCGGTATCTTCCTCGATAAATGCAGTAATACCTTTAACCAGTGCGTGTTCTAAACGACGGTTAACATTTTCTTTGCGCCAGCTTAGGTCTTCGGTGTTGGTTTTGGCTTGACCATCCCCTCGGTAATCATCAGCGATAGCCAATAAATTATCGGTGGCCTCATTGTTGCGATACAGCACCACATCTTCGACTGCGTTGCGCAGGGTAGGGGGCAGCTCATCATAAACAGCAAGCTGACCAGCATTAACAATGCCCATGGTTAAGCCTTCACGAATGGCATGCAATAAGAATACCGAGTGAATCGCTTCGCGCACGGGGTTATTGCCCCTAAATGAAAAGGACACATTAGAAATACCGCCAGATACCAAGGCATGGGGCAGGTTTTGCTTAATCCAGCCGGTCGCCTCGATAAAGTCCAAACCATAGCGGTTATGCTCTTCGATACCCGTAGCTACAGCAAATACATTGGGGTCAAAAATAATATCCTCAGCAGGAAAGCCCACCTGATTGACCAAAATATCGTAGCTGCGCTGACAAATCTGTTGGCGGCGCTCAAGATTGTCGGCTTGACCCTGTTCATCAAAGGCCATTACCACAATCGCTGCGCCATATTGCTTGCAAAGCGTAGCGCGCTCAATAAATTCCTGTTCGCCTTCTTTAAGGCTAATGGAGTTCACTACAGCCTTACCCTGGATGCATTTAAGTCCAGCTTCAATCACCTCCCATTTGGAGGAGTCCACCATAATGGGTACCCTTGAGATATCGGGTTCTGAAGCAATCAGATTCAGGAATGTCACCATCGCGGGAATTGCTTCCAACATCCCCTCATCCATATTCACATCAATAATCTGGGCACCGTTCTCTACCTGCTGTAGTGCCACTTGCAAGGCTTCATCGTAATTCTCTTCGAGTATTAACCGCTTAAACTTGGCGGAGCCAGTGACATTGCAGCGCTCACCCACATTCACAAATAATGACTGGGTGTCTATGGTGAAGGGCTCTAAGCCAGAAAGTCGGCAGGCAGGCGCTATTTCTGGTATCTGACGTGGCTTAATATCGGCCACTGCCTCGGCAATCGCCTTTATATGTTCGGGGGTGGTACCACAGCAGCCGCCGACAATATTCAGTAATCCTGACTGGGCGAATTCCAAAATAGTCGCAGCCATGTCCTCTGGGCCTAGATCATAGCCACCAAATTCATTGGGAAGCCCCGCATTAGGGTGCGCAGTAACCAATGTGTCGGCGACATTAGAAATTTCTAATAGGTGAGGACGTAGCTCGTCGGGGCCCAAAGCACAGTTGAGCCCAATGCTCACTGGGTTACTGTGTCGCACCGAATTCCAAAAGGCTTCCGGTGTTTGGCCAGATAGGGTTCGACCGCTGGCATCAGTAATGGTGCCACTGATCATAATGGGAAGTTCGTAGTCCAGTTTTTCATACACTTTTTGCACGGCAAATAAAGCAGCCTTAGCATTTAGCGTATCAAACACGGTTTCCACCATAATTAGATGGCAGCCACCCTCAATAAGTGCCTCGGTGGATTCAATATAGTTTTCAACCAACTCATCATAGGTCACATTGCGCGCACCCGGATCATTCACATCGGGTGATAGGGATGCAGTTCGGCTAGTAGGTCCCAAAATGCCGGCAACAAAGCGAGGTCTCTCAGGGGTGGAAAACTCATCCGCCGCCTGACGGGCTAACTTGGCCGATTCGCGATTTATCTCCGCAGACAACGACTGCATATTGTAGTCAGCCTGTGATACCTGAGTAGAGTTAAAGGTATTGGTCTCAATAATATCCGCACCTGCCTCAAGGTAAGCGCGGTGAATATCCAGAATAATCTGCGGCTGAGTTAGGCTTAGCAGGTCATTATTGCCTTTGATTTCAGATGGCCAATCAGCAAAGCGTTGGCCGCGAAAATCCGCTTCCTCAAGACTGTGCTGTTGGATCATTGTTCCCATGGCACCATCAATCAGCAAGATACGCTTGGCAGCGGCCTTGATAAGGGATTGATGAATAGTGTTTTGATCTGCTTTTGCCATACTGTGCTCTAAGGCCTTAATAATATTGCTTTATCAAAATATTTTGATGGATGCGCATCATACCAGTATTTTTTAAAAAGAAAAGTTTTGTTTAGACCCCGCATATCGTAAAATAACCTAGTCTTTTACTCAGTTTTAGGTTGGAATTAAATTCATGGTTAATGTCACTATTACGGAATCGGCTCAAGAATATTTAGCAGGTCTGCTCGAAAAGCAGAATTGCGAGGGCATAGGTATTCGCATGTTTATTTCCGATCCCGGAACACCCAAAGCTGAAACCTGTATTGCCTATAGTCGACCGGGTGAGCATAACGAAGAAGATGTGATTGTTGAATACGATAAGTTCAATGCCTATTTTGAGCAGCGCAGCATTCCTTTTCTCGACGATGCCAAAGTCGACTTTGCTGAAGATAAATTTGGCGGTCAGCTAACTATTAGAGCCCCCAATTCTCGTGTTCCCAATGTAACCGATGACAGTCCCATCGAAGATCGAATTAACTACCTGCTTCACAGTGAAATTAATCCGGGTCTAGCCTCCCATGGCGGCAATGTATCCCTTGCATCTGTTGATGAAGGTTTTGCAGTGCTTGAGTTTGGCGGTGGCTGTCAGGGTTGTTCATCGGTTAGTTTAACCCTTAAAGAGGGGGTGGAAAAAACCTTGATGGAAAAAATCCCTGAGCTTAAAGGGGTTAAGGATTCTACCGATCACTCAGATACCAGTAATGCCTATATGTAAGTGGGTTTTCATTTGAGCAGAAACAAAAAACCCCGCAAAAGCGGGGTTTTTTACAGCTTGATATCGCCCTTAGCTAAGTTCAACAATCTGCTCAGCGGCAATAGTCTTGCCTTGCTCGGCAGACTTTTGGAACGACTCAATCTGATCAAAGTTCATATAGCGATAGATTTCATCGGCCATAGAATCAATTTTGCCTGCGTATTGCATATACTCGTCAGGTGTTGGCAGTCGACCCAAAATACCGCCCACTGATGCAAGCTCGGCTGATGCCAAATAGACATTGGCACCATCGCCCAATCGGTTGGGGAAGTTTCTAGTAGAAGTCGATAGCACTGTGGCACCAGCAAGAACCCGCGCTTGGTTACCCATGCATAGAGAACAGCCGGGCATTTCGGTGCGTGCACCGACTTTGCCGTAAATATTGTAATAGCCTTCTTCCATTAGCGTATGGGCATCCATACGTGTTGGTGGGCAGATCCAGAATCTTGAATCCACAGCACCGGCTTCATCCAGCAATTTACCTGCAGCGCGGAAGTGGCCAATATTGGTCATACAGGAACCAATAAAGATCTCATCTACTTTATCGCCTGCTACTTCAGAAAGAAGCTTGGCATCATCTGGGTCATTTGGACAGCAAACAATAGGCTCTTTAATATCGGCGAGATCAATCTCGATTACCGCTGCATATTCTGCATTGGCATCCGCAGACATCAGGCTTGGGTTTTCTAGCCACTCTTCCATTTGACGGACACGGCGCTCAAGGGTGCGCACATCGCCATAACCTTCGGCAATCATCCAGCGTAGCAAGGTGACATTAGAGCGCAGATATTCTGCCACTGAATCTTCACTTAGTTTAATGGTACAGCCAGCCGCAGAACGCTCAGCTGAGGCGTCAGATAGCTCAAATGCTTGCTCTACAGTGAGGCTTTCAATACCTTCACCTTCGATTTCTAGAATACGACCCGAGAAGAAGTTCTTTTTGCCTTTCTTCTCAACGGTTAATAGACCTTCTTTAATACCGTAGTAGGGGATTGCATGAACTAAATCGCGCAAGGTAATACCAGGCTGCATTTCGCCTTTAAAGCGCACTAGAACCGATTCTGGCATATCCAATGGCATAACCCCTGTCGCAGCGGCAAACGCCACTAGACCTGAGCCGCCGGGGAATGAGATGCCCATAGGGAATCGCGTATGAGAATCACCACCAGTACCTACGGTGTCGGGTAGTAGCATACGGTTTAGCCAGCTGTGAATAATGCCATCACCAGGGCGTAGTGAAACGCCGCCACGGTTCATAATAAAGTCAGGCAGGCTGTGCTGGGTGTCAATATCCACGGGCTTTGGATAGGCCGCTGTATGACAGAATGACTGCATGACCAAATCCGCAGAGAAGCCAAGACAGGCAAGGTCTTTAAGTTCATCGCGTGTCATAGGGCCGGTAGTGTCCTGAGAGCCCACCGTAGTCATCTTAGGTTCACAGTAGGTGCCGGGGCGAACACCCTCAACACCACAGGCTTTACCGACCATTTTTTGTGCCAGTGAAAAGCCAGCTTCAGAAGCTTCAGGCGCCTCTGGTTTGCGAAACACATCAGAAGCAGGAAGGCCAAGATATTCTCTGGCGCGCTGGGTTAAGCCGCGACCTACAATAAGATTGATTCGGCCATCTGCCTGAACTTCATCGAGAATAACTTCTGACTTATGCTCAAATTCGCAGATAATATCACCTGCTTCATTAAGAATTTGACCGTCATAGGGGCGAATCTCAATAATATCGCCGTAATGAATATCGTCTACAGGGGCCTCAAATACTAAGGCGCCGGCATCTTCCATGGTGTTAAAGAAGATTGGGGCGACTTTACTACCAATACAGATACCACCAGAGCGCTTATTGGGGACGCCGGGCATATCTTCGCCAAAGAACCAGAGAACAGAGTTGGTCGCTGATTTTCGCGAAGAGCCAGTACCTACCACATCGCCCACAAAGGCAACGGGTAAGCCTTTCGACTTAATAGCTTCAATCTGTGCCATAGGGCCAATAACGCCGTGCTCTTCAGGGTTTAAGCCATCGCGGGTCATTTTGTACATGGCTTTAGCATGCAGAGGAATATCAGGTCGTGACCATGCATCCTGAGCAGGGGAGAGGTCATCGGTATTGGTCTCACCGGTAGCCTTAAAGACCACGGCTTTAATACTTTCGGGAACCGCGTCATTGCCAGTAAACCATTCAGCATCGGCCCAAGACTGCATAACTGCTTTAGCTTGCGCATTGCCAGCATCGGCTTTTTCCGCTACATCGTGAAAGGCATCAAAAACTAGAGTGGTTGCCTTTAGCTGGTTAGCCGCTAATTCACCAAGCTCAATATCATCGAGAAGCTCAACTAGCGTTGCTACGTTATAGCCACCATGCATATTGCCAAGTAGCTCTACAGCAGCGGCTCTATCGATTAAGGGAGAGCTAGTTTCACCCTTAACAATAGCGCTTAAAAAACTCGCCTTAACATAGGCTGACTCATCAACCCCAGGGGGTACGCGATTGGCGATTAAATCGAGTAAAAATTGCTCTTCACCAGCTGGCGGGTTCTTTAATAATTCAACCAGAGCAGATGTCCACTCGGGTGTTAATGGCTTAGGTGGGATACCTTCTAATTGACGTTCTGCAACATGGGCGCGATAGGCTTCTAACACGGAATACCTCATAAATAACAATAGGTTATAAGATTTAAATAGATTAAACCTTAGGTTTATAGGATGGTATGCAACGATTGTACTCGAATTTGTAGTTTTTTTACAGAAAGATAGCTTCGCTTTTTAGCCTTTGTGGCTTAGACCCCAGCTTACTATAATCACAAGGGCGAAAAATAATCGCGGTTGTGACAGTGATTTTAGGCTGTTTGTCATGCCTTAATAGTTTATAATTTCCCCTTTAAAATTACCCTGTTAAACCCCTATGACTGTGCTGCAAGAAATTGAAGATTTTCTCCCCTGTAATACACCGCAATTATGGATTGAGAATGCGCTGAATAATCCTGAATTATTATTGATTGATCATGCTAACTGCGAAAAAAAAGCGGCCAGTACGGCATTAAATTTAATGTATCGCTATGTGGATAATTTTGATCTGCTAAATAAGATGTCGAGATTAGCGCGGGAAGAGCTGCGCCATTTCGAGCAGGTTATTGCCATAATGAAACGCCGAAATATAGAATATCGGCAAATCACCGCCTCTCGCTACGCGGTTAAGTTAAGGGAAGCGGTAAGACCCAATGATCCCGATAAGTTAGTGGATATATTGATTGTGGGTGCACTTATTGAAGCGCGTTCTTGTGAGCGATTTGCACGATTGGCGCCGTTTCTTGACGAAGAATTAGAAAAATTCTATCTGTCACTGCTTAAATCAGAGGGCAGGCATTTTAAAGATTACCTAAAACTTGCCGAAACTGTGGCCTCACAGCAAGAGGTCAATGAGCGTTTGAATGTATTTTTCGCTATTGAGAAACAGCTAATAGAGTCACCCGATAGCGAGTTTAGGTTTCATTCAGGCCCATCGAACTAAAGAGTTTATAAAAAAGTCAGCCATTGGCTGCTTTTTTCTATTCTAAATCATTCACTTATAAATCAAATTAACTAGCACATTTTCATTAATTCTTGTTTGCAATGGTTAAATTTTTTTAACGCCCTATTATTAGTTTCACTTTTTATTTGCAAGTCAAATGTTTTGAGTGACAACCCCGATTAAAGTCAATCCAAGGAGAGGATTATGCTAAGTCAATTTTCAATTCAATATTTTAAATCAAGTTTCAATTTGTCAATGTACGATTTATCAATGAACGATGTTTTTATGCAAATTCGTAAATTGCTAGTGCCAATGTTGTTTTTGGCGTTATTTATCTCAACAGGCGCATCGGCAAGCTACGAAGTCAAAGTGAAGGGTTTTTCTAATCCAGAAATGCATGCCTCTCTGAAATTTGGTGGTCAGCCACCAAAGAGTATCGACGGTTTCTATCAATATACCATTGATAAATTTGAGTTAAAAATTGGCAAAAATAATCACGCAGTGTCAAAACATAATGATACTTCATTGTTTGCATCCGTTAAAAACTTTAAGGAGTTGGACGACAGTTTAAGTACAGCATCATATTTGGTTCTAATCTGGGATTTATCGGCCCATCAGGCTTTGTCTGAGGGATTTAAATGTATCAGGAAACACGCTGACTGGTGGGGTTTATGGTGGTTGAAAGCGCCTTTTAAAGATTGTGTGGCAAAGGTATACAATGCGTTTGCGTACCATCAAACTCATGAGATTGAAATAACAGAAGATCTAAGGAAAGCGGTTAAGGATGAGCATCTAGCGTTACGTTTAGAAATAATTCTAATCAACAATGAACTTGCAGAACTAATTATAGATGCCAAGTTTACTTTCTATGATCTCAGTTTGCTATCTCCTGAAAAAAAGACAGTTTCTGCCTATACCAAAGCACAATCAAGAGTGGTTTTTGGCTTAGCGACATATGATTACTTAGTTGAAGATACTATTTTTTCAAAAACTTTTTATAATTTAGCCCTAATAAAAAATCTGATAAAAAACCTACGCGATATTAAATCTAAAACTGGAAAAAATTATATTACTTATAGAGAAGGTCCGGTTTTTGAATTGTTTAAAGCATTTAGCTCGAAGGACTGTAAAAATAAACTTTCCCAAAAAGTTATTGATAACATAAATAATAGTTCAAGGCTTATTTCAGCGGTTAACGACTATGCTAATCATGGTTGCAAATTTAATCTGTTTTCACTTACTGAAGGTAACAAGTCCAATAATCCAACACCTATAGAATTTAATGATTCTCACACAAATCCTGAGATTTCAGAGTATCAACCCTATGTTTTCTGCGATGGCTATAACTGCATGATCAATTTAAGCAAGACTCATAAATATAATCTAATGGATTATTATCAGGCTAGCATCAGGATGGAAAGTGGTATTTCTAGGCTATATCATTATCTTCATCGAGATTCAGATAAACTTTGGGATGTTAATGCGCGGCTGTGTGAAAACACCTGCACTTTTCCTATTTATGATCTTGACCGTTTCAATGACATTCTTGACGAATTACTTAGTCAAGCGAGAAGTGATGAACTATATTCTGGTTGGGCTATTGTGGAGATAGTTAGGTAATACTAACGTCAACTAATAAAAAAGGCAGCCATTGGCTGCCTTTTTATTCTCTACACGAACAAATTATCTTTTGTTTAGCGGAACATAATCACGACTATCTGCACCCGTATACAACTGGCGTGGACGACCAATACGATAGGGGTTAGTAATCATCTCATTCCAGTGTGAGATCCAGCCCACTGTTCGGCCGGTGGCAAACATAGCGGTAAACATTTCGATGGGAATGCCTAGTGCTTTAAGGATAATGCCAGAGTAGAAATCAACATTGGGGTAGAGTTTTTTGCTGACAAAATACTCATCTTCTAGAGCAATAATTTCTAGCTTTTTGGCCAGTTTAAATAGCGGGTCATTTTCTAGGCCTAAAACCTCAAGTACCTCATTACAGCTTTCGCGCATCACTGTAGCTCGTGGATCGTAGTTCTTGTAAACCCGATGACCAAAGCCCATTAAGCGGAAGGGGTCATTTTTGTCTTTGGCCTTGCGAATATATTCAGCAATATTATCTTCATGACCAATTTCATTGAGCATCACCAATACGGCTTCATTAGCTCCGCCATGAGCAGGTCCCCAGAGTGCAGCAATACCTGCCGCAATACAGGAGAATGGGTTAGCACCTGATGAGCCTGCTAATCGAACCGTCGATGTTGAGGCATTTTGCTCATGATCAGCATGCAACAAGAATAGGCGATCAATTGCCTTGGCAATGGCTGGCTCAATTTTGTAGCTCTCGCAGGGGGTGCCAAACATCATATGTAAGAAATTCTCTGAATAGGACAAAGAATTATCTGGATACATAAAGGGCTGACCCATAAAGTGTTTATGGCACATCGCAGCAATGGTTGGCATTTTTGCAATTAGGCGATGGGCTGAAATTTTGCGATGATTTTCATCAGTGATATCAAGCGAGTCATGGTAGAAAGACGACATTGCGCCAACAATACCGCACATCATAGCCATAGGGTGTGCGTCATGACGGAAACCGCTGATAAAATTTTCAATGGAGCGGTTTACCATAGTGTGGTATTTAATATTGTTTTCGAACTCCGCTTTTTGCTCAGCGTTGGGCAAGTTGCCTTCGAGCAGAAGATAACAGGTCTCTAAGTAATCAGATTTTTCTGCAAGTTGCTCAATAGGGTAACCGCGGTGCAACAATATTCCTTTACCGCCGTCGATATAAGTAATATCTGATTGACAGGCTGCAGTAGCAGAAAATCCAGGGTCATAGGTAAAGTAGCCATGGCTACCAAGGCTGCCTATATCAATTACATCTTGGCCTCTGGTGCCTTCTAAAATCGGAAGGTCGACTGTCAAATCTCCATCTATGGAGAGAGTTGCTTTACGATTGGTCATGCATGTTCCTCGAGAAATACGTGTGATATGCCTAGCTTAAGCCGAGCCGATAACTATAAATACTCTGATAAAATTGTCAACTTGAGAAGCTACTTTAGCCTTTTTTCTTATTATTTTTCTGAGTTTTTGAATGTATTCTTCTACAACCAACTAATTTTTAATGACTTTTATTTGTATGGCGGTACATTCACATAAAAATTTACCAGTTTAATTCTGTTCAGATTGAATTAGTTGAATGAACTATCTATAATGCCACGCCGTAGTGAGAGAGCGATCTCTGTACTTTGATCGTTCGAAGTTTTTAGCTCTATTCAGTTGCAAATCTTAGCCGCCTATGTAGAGTTCTTATTAAAGAGTTAGCCCACTGTGAAGACAAAAAGACCTGTTAATCTGGATATTGGCTCAATTAAGTTGCCTATTACTTCCTATGTTTCTATTTTACACCGTGTTTCTGGTGTTGTTTTATTTTTTGCCGTTTCCATACTGCTTTATGTGTTTGATGCCAGTTTGGAATCTGAGCAAAGCTTTCAATCTCTAAAAGACTGCTTATCTAGTCCTTTAGCGCAGTTTTTTATCTGGGGAGCATTGGCTGCATTGGCTTACCATGTGGTGGCGGGTATCCGACATCTAATTATGGATTTAGGAATTGGGGAAGATAACTTCCAATCTGGTCAGCGCAGTGCATGGGTTGTGGTAGTCATTGCCATTGTCATAATTGCTTCTATTTCAGGGTGGATACTCCTATGGTGAAATCTGTAACTAGTTTAAGTAGTAGTGGTCTTTCTAATTGGATGCTGCAGCGAGTATCAGCGCTTATTATGACCGCCTACCTTGTGTTTATGATTGGCTACTTTGTGGTTAATCCAAGCCCTAGCTATGACCAATGGTCCAATCTTCATAGCTCATTGGGTATGCGTATTTTTAGCCTGCTAACCATACTTTCAATTGCCGCCCATGCTTGGGTAGGTATCTGGTGTGTATTAACCGACTATATCACTGTTCGTTTGATTGGGCTGAAGGCGACGCCAATTCGTATGTTTTTACAGTTAACAATGATTGCGGTCATTCTTTTTTATGTGGTTTGGGCTATAGATATCCTTTGGGGAATTTAATTAGATGGCAAATATGAGAACAATGAGCTTTGATGCGGTTATCGTTGGTGGCGGCGGTTCAGGCATGAGAGCAGCCCTTCAGCTAGCTCAGTCAGGTTACAAAACAGCAGTAATTACCAAAGTATTCCCTACAAGATCGCACACAGTTTCTGCCCAAGGCGGGATTACCTGTGCGATTGCCAGCGATGACCCTAATGATAAATGGCAGTGGCATATGTATGACACGGTTAAGGGTTCTGACTATATTGGCGATCAAGAAGCCATTGAATATATGTGTAAGACAGGTCCTGAGGCGGTATTTGAGCTTGAACATATGGGACTTCCCTTTTCCCGCAATGATAATGGACGAATTTATCAGCGACCCTTTGGCGGGCAATCAAAAGAATTTGGTGAGGGTGGTCAGGCAGCGAGAACCTGTGCTGCTGCAGACCGAACTGGCCACGCTTTATTGCATACCCTTTATCAGGGCAATCTAAAGAATGAAACGGTTTTCCTTAATGAGTGGTTCGCCGTTGATCTGGTTAAAAATGCCGACAATGCGGTTGTGGGCGTTGTTGCTATTAACATCGAGACGGGTGAAACCGTTTATGTGAAATCTAAGGCAACGGTATTTGCAACCGGTGGCGCTGGGCGAATCTATGCTTCAACTACCAACGCACATATTTGTACTGGTGACGGTATTGGTATGGCGTTGCGCGCTGGGTTTCCGGTGCAGGATATGGAAATGTGGCAGTTCCACCCAACGGGTATCCATGGTGCGGGGACTTTGGTCACCGAAGGCTGTCGTGGAGAGGGTGGTTATTTAATTAATAAAGATGGTGAACGCTTTATGGAGCGTTATGCACCCAATGCTAAGGATCTAGCTGGCCGAGATGTTGTCGCGCGGTCTATGGTCCAAGAAATCCTTGCCGGTCGTGGTTGTGGTGAAAATGGCGATCATGTATTCCTTAAGCTAGATCATTTGGGTGAAGAAACTCTAAATGCAAAATTGCCGGGTATTCTTGAGTTATCGAGAACCTTTGCTCACGCCGATCCTGTGGTTGAGCCAATCCCCGTTGTTCCTACCTGTCACTATATGATGGGTGGTATTCCAACCAATGTTGATGGTCAGGCTTTGACTATAGATGAGCAGGGTAATGAACAGGTGGTTGAAGGCTTCTATGCCTGTGGAGAAGCTGCCTGCGTTTCTGTGCATGGTGCTAACCGATTAGGCGGTAATTCGCTACTTGATTTGGTGGTCTTTGGTCGTGCATCTGGTTTGTTTATCGAAAAACAACTACGAGAGGGTGTGGATCTTAAAGATGCCACAGAAGAAGATATTACCCGAGCAATGAAAGTGCTCAATCGTGTTAATCAGTCTCAAGAGGGCGAAAAAGCCTCTGATCTCAGAGCTGAGTTACAAACCATTATGCAAAATCACTTTGGCGTATTCCGTCGTGGTGACTTTATGAAAGAGGGTATTGAGAAGTTAAAAGCGCTTCGTCCGCGAATCGAAAATGTTCGACTAAGTGATACCAGTAATGCCTTTAATACCGCAAGAATTGAAGCGCTGGAGCTTCAGAATCTTCTTGAGGTGGCTGAGGCAACCGCTGTTGCAGCTGAGTGGAGAACGGAAAGTCGCGGCGCCCATGCCCGTGAGGATTTCCAGGACCGCGATGATGAAAACTGGTTATGTCATTCAATTTACTTGCCGCAAACTCAAACAGTTGCGAAGCGAGATGTGAATTTTACCCCTAAAACCCGTGAGGCCTTCGAGCCGAAAGTTCGAACCTACTAGGAGAGGCAGGCGTGTCGATGTTAGAAGTAAGTATTTATCGTTACAACCCAGAGGTTGATTCAGAACCCTATATGCAAGAGTTCTCTTATGATACTCAGGGCAAAGATGTGATGGTTTTGGATGTTCTTGAAAAGCTCAAAACGGAAGATCCAACCTTAGTGTTTAGACGATCTTGTCGTGAGGGCGTCTGCGGTTCAGATGGTGTAAATATCTCAGGCAAAAATGGCCTAGCCTGTATTACGCCTCTTTCCGATGTGGTTAAAAACAATAAACTAGTTATTCGACCTTTGCCGGGTTTGCCTGTGATACGAGACTTGGTAATTGATATGAGCCAATTCTATGCTCAGTATGAAAAAATCCAGCCGTACTTAATCAATAATACACCAGCGCCGGCAATCGAAAGGCTGCAGTCGCCCGAGGATCGAGCCAAGTTAGACGGTCTTTACGAATGTATTCTATGTGCCTGCTGTTCAACGGCTTGCCCATCTTTTTGGTGGAATCCGGATAAATTTATTGGCCCCTCGGGTTTATTGCAGGCCTATCGCTTCCTTGCGGATAGCAGAGATACAGGCACTGAAGATCGTTTATCTCAATTAGACGATCCATTTAGTGTGTTTCGTTGTCATGGCATTATGAATTGTGTCCAGGTTTGTCCAAAGGGATTAAATCCTACCAAGGCGATTGGTCATATTCGAAGCATGCTTCTTACCAGTGCCGCCTAAAAAAATTTGGATTAAATAAAGGGGCCATTGGCCCCTTTTTTATTGTGCGTTTTTTTTGAAAGGTATATTTTTTTGATCAAATTTTCACCAAAAAACTAGCACAAGTGCAAAAAGCACCAAGTTGGATCTTTTTTATTTTGAAAATCACCAATTCGATACTTTTTTAATCGAAAAATCATCGAATTATTAGTGAGTTAATACTGGTTGTTTGGCCAATAAAGGTCTAAAATGTGCGCCTTAATTTTACTGGATGCCGATGTAACCCAACGAGGAATTTAGCAATGGCAGATGGCTTAATGGAGCGCTTTTTAAACTCCTCCCACTTTTCTGGTGGAAATGCCGCGTATATCGAAGAACTCTACGAGACCTATTTGCACGAGCCCAACAATGTGCCAGAGGAGTGGAGTCGCTTTTTTGAATCCTTGCCGCGCACCAATGGGTCGGTTACCCCTGATATCTCTCATGAGACGGTTGTAAAACATTTTGAGCTCTTAGGTCGCAGGCAGGCGCGGCCAATGCCTGCGCCAGGTTCTGGCGGTATTCATATCGAGCATGAACGCAAGCAGGTTAAAGTTGTTCAGCTAATCAGCTCCTATCGTTTTCGTGGCCACCAAAAAGCCAATCTTGACCCCCTCGGAATTATGAAAAGAGAGCAGGTTCCTGATCTCGATCTTCATTTTCACGGTTTAACTGAAGCCGATTTAGATACTACATTCCAATCGGGTCCACTTTACATGGGTAAGGTTGAGGCAACGCTGAGAGAAATCGTTGAAACCCTAGAAGAAACCTATTGTCAAAGTTTGGGTGCTGAGTTTATGCACATCACCTCTTTTGCTGAAAAGCAATGGTTAGCCCAGCGTTTTGAGTCAGTTAGATCAAAGCCCACCTATGGTGATGCTGCTCGAATTGATGTTCTTAGCCGACTGACAGCTGCAGAAGGCTTAGAGAAGCACCTTGATTCCAAATATCCTGGTACAAAGCGTTTTGGCTTAGAGGGCGGTGAAAGCCTTATACCACTGTTAGATTGCTTAATACATCGTTCCGGTGAGTATGGCTGTAAAGAAATTGTTATGGCTATGGCTCATAGGGGTCGACTCAACGTATTGGTCAATGTGCTCGGTAAAAACCCAACCGAACTTTTTGAAGAGTTTGAGGGCAAGCGCATGGTGGATACCTCAGGTGATGTGAAATATCACCAAGGGTTCTCTTCCAATGTGATGACACCGGGTGGTGAAATTCATTTGGCACTTGGGTTTAACCCATCCCACTTAGAAATATCCTGTCCCGTGGTGATAGGTTCTGGTCGTGCTCGTCAGGATCGTCGCAATGATGCCGACGGTCAACAGGTTGTGCCAATTTTGGTTCACGGTGACGCTGCGTTTGCTGGTCAAGGCGTGGTGATGGAAACGTTCCAGCTTTCTCAAACCCGAGCCTATAAAACCGGGGGATCAATTCATATTGTAATCAATAACCAAATTGGTTTTACCACCAGTCGACAGGATGATGCGCGCTCAACGGAATACTGTACCGATATTGCCAAGATGGTACAGGCGCCGATTCTTCATGTGAATGCCGATAATCCCGATGAAGTGATGTTTGCCGCTATGTTGGCGATGGATTATCGCTATGAATTTGGCAAAGATGTGGTTATTGATTTGGTGTGTTATCGCCGTCGTGGGCACAATGAAACAGACGAGCCATCAGCGACTCAGCCTCTTATGTACGATGTGATTCGCAAGCATCCAACAGTGCGTACCCTTTATGCTGAAAAGCTAGTTAAAGAGAGCGTTGTCAGTCAGGCGCAGGCAGATCAGATGTCTAATGATTATCGTTCTAGTTTGGATCGTGGAGAATATGTGGTCCACAATCTAGTGAGTGAGCCTGACACAAGTCTGTTTGTAAACTGGTCACCCTATTTGGATCATGGTTGGAGAACCCCGGCAAAAACTGGTGTTCAGCTTAATAAACTTCAGGAAGTGGCCAATAAAATATGTGCCATTCCTGATGGTATTAAGGTTCAGCGTCAAGTCGCTAAAATTTATGATGATCGTCATAAGATGGCTGGTGGAGCCCTTCCTCTGAACTGGGGTATGGCTGAATTGCTTGCCTATGGCACATTGCTCGATGAGGGTTATCCTATTCGATTGACGGGTCAGGATGTAGGGCGCGGAACCTTCTCCCACCGTCATGCCGTGGTATCTAATCAGAAAGACGGCAAGACTTATCTTCCTCTTAAGTCTTTGTCAGAAGATCAGCCTCGTTTTGATATCTATGATTCGATTCTGTCTGAAGAAGCGGTTCTCGCCTTTGAGTATGGCTACGCAACCACAGCGCCAAAGGGGTTAATAATTTGGGAAGCACAGTTTGGTGACTTCGCCAATGGCGCTCAGGTTGTAATTGATCAATTTATTGCCAGCGGTGAGCACAAATGGGGTCGTTTATCTGGCTTAACGATGATGCTACCCCATGGTTTTGAAGGGCAGGGTCCAGAGCATTCATCAGCACGTTTGGAAAGATTCTTACAGCTTTGTGCACAACACAATATGCAAATATCTATACCAACAACACCGGCACAGGTATTTCATCTTTTGCGACGCCAAGCCATAAGGCCCATGCGTCGACCGCTGATTATTATGAGTCCTAAGTGGATTCTTCGTCATAAGCTTGCAACCTCTTCATTGGAAGAATTAGCCAATGGTGAATTCCAAAATGCTATCGGTGATAATGTTGCACCAAAAGCGGTTAAGCGCGTGATCCTATGTTCGGGTAAGGTTTACTATCACCTTCTTGAAGAGCGTATGGCGCGTGGCATTGATAATATTGCCTTGATTCGTATCGAGCAGCTCTATCCATTCCCTGATGATGAGCTTGAAGAGATTCTCGGTGCTTACACAAATATGGATTCTGTGGTCTGGTGTCAGGAAGAGCCGATCAATCAGGGAGCTTGGTATAGTAGCCAGCATCATATGAAACGAGTTATTAACAAGCTTAAGCCCGAGATAACGCTTAGTTATGTTGGTCGCAAGAGTTTAGCTGCACCGGCTAGCGGATATATGTCGGTTCACCTGGAAGAGCAGAAAGCATTTATTGACGAAGCTCTAACTTTAGATAATTAAAATATTAGGAATAGACCAATGGCCATTGAAATTAAGGCACCAACTTATCCAGAATCAGTTCAAGAAGGCACGATTGCTACTTGGCATAAAAATGCCGGTGATACCGTAGCTCGCGATGAGCTTGTGGTTGATATTGAGACCGATAAAGTGGTTCTCGAAGTGGTTGCTTCCGCTAGCGGCACGCTGACAGAGGTGTTGAAAAACGAAGGTGATATTGTCCTTAGCAATGAGGTAATAGCTCGTATTGAAGAAGGCGATGTTGCATCGCCAGCACCAGCGCCAGTCGAAGAGGCGCCTAAGGCTGAAGCTACAACAAAAGAATCTGACGCATTGGTTAATCCCGCTGCAAAGAAGCTCGCTGAAGAGCGTGGTATAGATCTAACTCAAGTGACTGGTTCGGGTAAAGGTGGACGTATCACTAAAGAAGATGTGGTTAATTTCAAGCCGGGTGCAACCGCACCGGCATCTTCGGTTGTGGACTCTCAAGCAACTGCTGAAGAGGAAATTATGCAAGCGGGTGAGCGAGTAGAGCGCCGTGTACCTATGACAAGAATGCGTAGCAGAATTGCTGAGCGTCTTCTTGAAGTAACCCAAACAACGGCATCTTTAACCACCTTTAATGAAGTGGATATGTCGGCTGTTATGGGTCTGCGAAAAAGCTATCAGGATGAGTTTGTGAAAACCCATAATGGCACCCGTCTTGGCTTTATGGGCTTTTTTGTTAAGGCTGCCGTTGAGGCACTTAAGCGATTCCCCTTAGTCAATGCGTCTATTGATGGCAATGATATTATTTATCATGGTTATCAAGATATCGGTGTTGCGGTATCAACTGACCGTGGCTTGGTAGTTCCTGTATTACGCAATGCTGAAAATATGAGTATTGCCACTATCGAAAACTCGATTGGCGACTATGCGGGTAAGGCGCGCGATGGCAAGCTTACCATCGAAGAGATGACTGGCGGAACATTCACTATTACCAATGGTGGCGTATATGGTTCGCTATTGTCTACACCGATTATTAATCCGCCACAAACAGCAATTTTAGGTATGCACAGTATTCAGCAGCGCCCAGTGGTTGTGGATGGAGAAATTGTTATTCGTCCCATTATGAATTTAGCGCTGTCTTACGATCATCGTCTAATTGACGGTAAGGATGCAGTGCGTTTCCTAGTGGCGATTAAGCAGTTAATCGAAGATCCAGCAAAAATCTTGTTAGAAATTTAATTTACGTTATTTCAAATAGGTCATTAGATGTCAGATAAATATGATGTAGTGGTAATTGGTAGTGGTCCGGCTGGTTATGTAGCGGCAATTCGTGCAGCTCAACTGGGTTTAAAAACAGCCTGTATTGAAAAGTGGAAGAACAAGGACGGCAAAGGTGTCAACGGTGGTACCTGTCTAAATGTTGGCTGTATTCCCTCAAAGGCGCTTTTGGATAGCTCACATAAGTATCACGAAGCCAAGCATGATCTAGGTATTCATGGTATCAGCGCTGATGGCGTTGGTATGGATGTATCTGGCATGTTGGATAGAAAGAATAAGATTATTAATCAGCTTACCGGTGGTATTGCCGGTTTGTTTAAGGCTAATGGTGTTACCTCTTTATACGGTACGGGTAAATTATTGGCAGGAAAAAAAGTTGAGTTCACTAGCAACGAAGGTGACGTGACTGTTTTGGATGCCGAGAATGTTATTCTAGCCTCTGGTTCATTACCTATTGCTATTCCCGTTGCGCCTGTTGATGGTGAGCTTATTCTTGATTCAACCGGTGCTCTTGAAATTGACGCAGTGCCAGAGCGCTTGGGTGTAATCGGTGCCGGTGTGATTGGTTTGGAGTTAGGCTCAGTCTGGAATCGTTTGGGTTCTGAGGTTGTTCTACTTGAAGCTATGGAAGACTTCCTAGCGATTATGGATCAGGCTGTGGCTAAAGAATCTAAAAAGATCTTTACTAAACAGGGTCTAGATATTCGTCTTGGTGCCCGTGTAACTGGTACAGAAATCAAAGGTAAGCAAGTTGAAGTAACCTACCAATCAGTGGCTGGCGAAGAGCATAAAGAGACATTTGATAAATTAATCGTCTGTGTGGGTCGTCGTGCCTATACCGATGGCCTTCTTGCCGATGATAGCGGTGTTCAGCTCGATGAGCGCGGCACCGTATTTGTAAACGAACAATGTGCAACCAATGCGCCGGGTGTATACGCCATTGGTGACCTCGTACGTGGCCCAATGTTGGCTCATAAAGGTTCAGAAGAGGGCGTAATGGTGGCAGAAATTATTGCCGGCCATAAGGCACAAATGAATTACGATATCGTGCCTAATGTTATCTATACTCACCCTGAAGTTGCCTCTGTGGGACTTACCGAAGAACAGGTTAAAGCGGCGGGCGATGCCTACAATGTGGGCACCTTCCCATTTGCAGCTAGCGGTCGTGCTATGGCGGCTAATGATACCGATGGCTTTGTTAAAGTGATTGCCCATGCTGACACTGATCGTATTCTGGGCTGTCATATCGTAGGGCCAAGTGCCGCTGATCTGGTTCAGCAAGTGGCGATTGCCATGGAGTTTGGTTCAAGTGCTGAAGATTTAGGTATGACTGTGTTTGGTCATCCAACACTTTCTGAAGCCGTCCATGAAGCTGCACTAGCCGTTAATGGCGGTGCTATTCATATAGCCAATCGCAAGCGTAAGTAAGCACAATTCTTAGCGCCCTAGACAACCTTTAAGGCGCCAATACATTAAAGACGTTACAGGAATAGACTATGAACCTGCATGAATATCAGGGTAAACAACTTTTTGCTGAATACGGATTACCTGTCTCCAAAGGTATAGCCGCAGCTACAGCAGAAGAAGCAGTAGCAGCTGCCGATCAAATTGGCGGTGATAAATGGGTGGTTAAAGCACAGGTACATGCCGGTGGTCGCGGTAAAGCGGGCGGTGTAAAACTCGTCAGTACTAAGTCTGAAATTGAAGACTTTGCCAATCATTGGTTAGGTAAAAACCTAGTGACCTATCAAACAGATGCCAACGGTCAGCCCGTTAGCAAAATTCTTGTAGAAACCTGTACGGATATCGCTCAAGAACTTTATTTAGGTGCAGTGGTTGATCGTTCCACACGTCGTATTGTGTTTATGGCATCCACAGAGGGTGGCGTAGAGATTGAAAAGGTCGCCGAAGAAACGCCAGAAAAAATTCTTAAGGCTATTGTTGATCCAATGACCGGTGCTCAACCTCATCAGGGTCGAGAATTAGCTTTTAAATTAGGTCTAGAAGGCGTGCAAATTAAACAGTTTGTACAAATCTTCTTAGGCTTAGCTAAGCTGTTTGAAGAGCGTGACCTAGCGCTTCTGGAGATTAACCCTCTGGTAATTACTGATGAGGGTAATCTGCACTGTCTAGATGCCAAAATTGTCATTGATAGCAATGCCATGTATCGCCAACCAGCGCTGAAAGAAATGCATGATCCATCGCAAGAAGATGCCCGTGAAGCGCATGCTGCATCTTGGGATCTTAACTATGTTGCCCTAGATGGCGATATTGGTTGTATGGTGAATGGTGCAGGTTTGGCCATGGGCACCATGGATATTGTTCAGTTGCACGGTGGGTCACCTGCTAACTTCCTTGATGTAGGCGGTGGCGCTACCAAAGAGCGCGTGGTAGAGGCATTTAAAATTATTCTTTCCGATGACAATGTAAAGGCCGTATTGATCAATATTTTTGGTGGTATTGTGCGCTGTGACTTAATAGCAGATGGTGTTATCGGTGCCGTTGAAGAGGTGGGTGTAACCGTGCCTGTGATTGTTCGCCTAGAGGGTAACAATGCTGAATTAGGTGCCAAAAAACTGGCTGAGTCAGGACTTTCAATTATTGCTGCAACCAGTTTGACGGATGCCGCAAAACAAGCAGTAGCTGCAGTGGAGGCTAAATAATGTCTATCTTAATCAATAGCGACACTAAGGTTATCTGTCAGGGTTTTACCGGTGGTCAGGGTACATTCCATTCCGAACAAGCCATCGACTACGGTACTAAAATGGTAGGTGGTGTAACTCCAGGTAAAGGTGGCACAGTTCATCTAGGCCTTCCGGTATTTAATACCGTTGCTGAGGCGGTTGCACAAACCGGTGCAGAGGCTTCTGTTATCTATGTTCCAGCACCCTTTTGTAAGGATTCTATTCTTGAAGCCGCTGATGCGGGTATCAAGCTAATTGTTTGTATTACCGAGGGTATACCCACCCTTGATATGTTGCAATGCAAAGTGAAATGTGACGAGTTGGGTGTGCGCCTTATTGGTCCAAACTGCCCAGGCGTTATTACACCGGGTGAATGTAAAATCGGTATTATGCCGGGCCATATCCATTTACCAGGAAAGGTGGGTATTGTTTCTCGTTCGGGTACTCTTACTTATGAAGCGGTAAAACAAACCACTGACTATGGTTTTGGTCAGTCTACCTGTGTAGGTATTGGTGGAGACCCCATTCCTGGTTCAAACTTTATCGACATATTGGAAATGTTTGAAAAAGATTCTGCCACTGAAGCCATTGTCATGATTGGTGAAATTGGCGGTACTGCAGAAGAAGAAGCGGCGGCCTATATTAAAGCCAATGTTAGCAAGCCTGTGGTGTCTTATATTGCAGGTGTAACAGCACCTCCTGGCAAGCGTATGGGCCATGCTGGTGCTATTATTTCCGGTGGTAAGGGAACTGCCGATGAAAAATTCGCTGCACTGCAAGATGCGGGCGTTAAAACTGTTAGAAGTTTGGCAGATATTGGTGAGGCGCTTAAGGACCTTACCGGTTGGTAAGGCAAGCCAAGCCAAGCAGTTATAAAAAAAAGCGACCCTAAGGTCGCTTTTTTTTGTCTTACTCAAAGGTAATTTACTTTGCAGCTTCTAATGCTTGATCAATATCAGCAATAATATCGGCAACATTTTCGATGCCTACTGA
>JAYOSY010000011.1:0-28779 GCA_038139495.1 Porticoccaceae bacterium | reverse complement strand
TGCCGCAGCAATGATAACAAGTTCCATCGTAGACTCCCGATTTCAGTGGTTTAAATAAAAAAGTTAATTAGTGGTCTTCATGCGCCATACTTAAGTAGACGATAGTAAGTACCATAAAAATAAATGCTTGCAGGGTGATAACCAGAATGTGAAATACCGCCCAACCCCATTGCATCAAGCCACCAGCAAGGGCAAATATGCCGCCACTCAGTGTCATAATGATTGCTGCTATAAGGACCGTTTTACCAGTCGATAGCTTGCCTTTAAGGTTTAACCAACAAACCCCACAGACCAAGGCAAACACAGCTAACCAAAAGATAAAGCTAGTATGCTCACCGAAAATTTGCGCATGGATACCACCAGCAGCCAACCCGCCACCAGCGCCTGCCGCAAACATCATTGCAATTAGAATAAAGATCATCTCGCCAGCGTACATGTTACCGAATAGTCGCAGACCAAGAGAGAAGGGTTTTGCCAATAACCCAACTGTTTCCATAAACAGATTCACTGGAATAAATGCCCAGTGATTGAAGGGGTGCATTGTTAATTCTTTGATAAAGCCTGTGCCTTTAATCTTAATTGAGTAGTAAAGCATTAAGATAAATACGCCCAACGCCATTCCCATTGTAATATTAGGGTCAGTCGAGGGTACAATTTTTTGGTAGCCTACACCGGCTTTAGCCATTAAATAAGGAATAAGATCAACCGGAATAAGATCCATCAAGTTCATCAAAAAGACCCAAACAAAAATAGTAAGGGCCAAAGGCGCTACCATTTTGTTGACGCCATGAAAGCTGTCTTTGACTGAGCCATCAATAAATTCTACGATTAATTCAATAAAATTTAGAAAGCCTGATGGAACACCCGTAGTGGCTCTTTTTGCTGCTGAACGGAACATCCAGCAAAAGATTAGACCCAAACCCAATGACCAGGCTAATGAATCCACATGAAAAGCCATAAAACCCATCTCAGCGGCTTCTTGTGCGCCATGGGCGAAGCCCCAGCCATTTTCAGGATGGTTACCGTAGACTAAATTTTGAAGGTGATGCTGAATATATTCAGTAGTGCTTGCGGGGTTTTCGCCGGCCATCTAAAGTTCTCTACTCTGTATTTCAACAAATATCTGGTTTAGTGCTCTAGTGCTTTCTTAGTAAGAAACCACTGCAGCGGGATCATTAATAGAAAGGTAGTAAACAAAACAGGGTAATTCCACTGCTTATCAACGGTAAATAGCATTGCAAACAACACTGCCGTCAATACGACCTTTCCTGCTTCTCCGCGATACATAGATTTAACAACCAAATCCACCTGTCTCGCGCCGGCATATTTAAAGGCTTGCCATGAGAACCAAGCCTGTGGAGAAATTTGAACCAACCCTCCAGCTAATGCTGAAGCTGCGAAAGCTCTGTCAACTAACATGAGCATCACAGCAATGAGCAGCAAAATTGCTAACTGAAAAGCTGTGGCTCTTATTAATGCAGGCCTTGCAATGGTTGTCATGGTATTCTCAATCCACTTTTCCGGCATGAATCGGACCATTAAAAGTTATCCGTTACCAGCGCGGGACGGCATTATAGGTTTAGTGTCGTTGATATTCAACTCAACTTCGCTATGAATTGAAGTATTTTGCAGGTTTTTATTTTAGGGCGGCTATTTTATATGGTCGAGTATTCCCTCTAGCTCATCAACACTATTGTAACCAATGGTTAATTTTCCTGAGCCCTTGGTGCCATGTTGTATTTTTACTGCGGCGCCCAGCTTTTCTGAAAGCTGTTGTTGTAAGTTAAGAATATCTTGATTAACTGAGGTTTCAACTTGATTTGCTGTTTTTGGTGACTGTAATTTTTTAATTAGAACTTCTGTTTGTCGTACAGTCAAACCCTCACTGGCAACCGTTCTTGCCGCCTGAGTTTGCAATTCGCCCTCGAGAGCTAATAGACATTTGGCATGCCCTAGTTCAATATCGCCACGTTCTAAGTGCTGTTGCACTAAAGGCTGAAGTGCGGCAAGGCGCATAAGATTGGTAACTGCTGATCTGGATTTACCGACCGCATCAGCAACCTGCTGTTGAGTAAGATTAAACTCCTCCTGTAATCGTATAAGCGCCTGACTCTCTTCAACAGGGTTTAAATCTTCTCGTTGGATGTTTTCTATCAGCGCTATGGCAATTGTGGTCTGATCAGAAATTTCTCTCACAATGGCTGGCACTTCATCTATGCCGGCCAACTGAGCTGCTCGCCAACGTCTTTCACCAGCGATAATTTCATAATTACCCTGATCGAGTGCACGAACCACTATGGGTTGTATTAGTCCCTGACTGGCAATGGAGTCAGCTAGTTCTTGCAGGCTGTCGGCATTAAAGTCTCTTCGCGGTTGGTATTTTCCTCTTTGTAATAACTCAACAGGAAGATGCTGCAACTGGCCATCCTCTGGTTGGACGCCATCAGCCACTATACTTTGATTCGCACTAATATCCTCTGCAATCCCTAACAGTGCATCAAGCCCTTTACCTAAGCTCTGTCTTTTTGTGGCCATGGATTAATGTCCTTTATTATCGTTTGTTGTTTGGTGTTTTCTCAGTATTTCACCGGCTAATGCTAGGTAGGCAAGTGAACCCTTTGCGTTTTTATCATAGGCTATTGCCGGCTTACCATGACTGGGCGCCTCGGCTAACCTTACGTTGCGTGGAATACTCACCCGATACACTTTATCGCCAAAATACTTTCTTAACTGAGCAGATACCGCCTGAGTTAATCCATTCCTAGGATCGTACATAGTTCTAAGGATACCCTCAATTTTTAGTTTTGGGTTAATCAGCTTGGCTATTTGACGAATTGTATTATTAAGCGCGGAAAGTCCTTCCAGAGCATAATACTCACACTGCATAGGAATAAGAACACCCTCACTCGCGACTAACGCATTCACTGTCAACATATTTAAGGAGGGAGGGCAGTCAATAATTACATAATCATATCGATCAGAAACCCTTTCTAGGGCATAACGAAGTCTTGTTTCGCGACCAATCTCTTGAATTAACTCAACCTCTGCGGCAACTAAGTCTGCATTAGCGGTTATAAGATGATACTTTCCAGTCTCTGAAGTGACAATACAGTCTTCAATGGTTTTTTTTTCAGTGAGTACATCATAAACACTGCTTTTACAGGTTTTCTTATCAATTCCAGAACCCATAGTGGTGTTACCCTGAGGGTCTAAATCCACAAGTAATACGCGCTTTTTGTAGGCTGCAAGTGATGCCGCTAAATTGATACTTGTGGTGGTCTTTCCGACGCCGCCTTTTTGATTAGCAATTGATAATATCCGAACCACTGGTTAACTGTTTCCCTTTAACTATTTTAAACCGTGCCACCTGTTTTAATTATTTTTAGCAGATGTCTTTCACTGTCCACGAGAGGCACATTTACCTCATTTACCTCGACGACCTTATAGGCTTTCGTCATTTGGCTCAACTCTGAATCGGGTTTTTTTCCTTTCATGGCTAAAAAACAACCCTGATCGCAAACTAAATGATTGCATTGATTAAGCATATCAGAGATAGAGCTAAATGCGCGGCTAACAACAGCGTCAAATAACCGATCAGGTGTATAGGCTTCAACGCGACAGTTTACTTCACTCGCATTGTCTAGCTTAAGTTCGTTAATTGCTTGAAATAAAAACCGCGTTTTTTTGCCGTTACTATCCAATAACGTAAAGTTAATTTCTGGGTTAAGTATTGCTAAAGGAATGCCCGGTAAGCCCGGGCCTGTACCCACATCTATGATGGATTTTAAACCTTGAATATTAGGGTTAATTGCAAGGCTATCCAACAGATGAAGTCTGACCATTTGCAGCGGATCCCGTATTGCCGTTAAGTTAAAGGCTTTATTCCATCGCTGCAATAGCTCTAAATATTGTAATAGTTTTTCAAATTGTTGTGGGGAACAGTATAAATCAAGCTGTTTTAGACCCGCCTCCAGATCACGCTGTTTTTGTGATATCAAGGTCATTAGGCCGCGTATTTCTTGAGTGAAATCAACAACAATGAAATTGCTGCTGGAGTAACACCGGGAATCCTTGATGCACGAGCCAGCGTTTCAGGTTTTGCTTCACCCAGTTTCTGTTTGATCTCGTTTGAAAGGCCACTGACACTTGAATAATCAAAAGTTTCAGGGATTGCTGTATTTTCATGACGGCGCAATCTATCAATTTCATCCTGTTGGCGGCTAATATAACCCGCATACTTAGCATCGATTTCTACCTGCTCAGAAACCTTTGTATCAATTTCTAGATCAGGCGTTAATGCTGAAATATCCTTGTGAGTCAACTCTGGTCGTTTTAGTAAATCATACAGCGAATACTCACGGCTTATTTTATTAGCCAAAAGCGGCTGTATCTGCTTAGCTTCTTTTGATTGAGGTTGAATCCAAGTAGATTTTATTCGCTGGCGCTCAAGTTCTATCGCTTCACGTTTTTCACAGAATTGCTGCCAGTGGCTATCAGTGACCAAACCAATCTCACGGCCCTTTTCAGTAAGGCGGAGATCAGCATTATCTTCACGTAAAAGCAGTCGATATTCAGCACGGCTAGTAAACATTCTGTAAGGTTCTGCTGTACCCATGCTAATCAGGTCATCAACAAGTACCCCTGTGTATGCCTCATCTCTTCCTGGACACCAACCCTCTTTACCCTGCGCTTTTAGCGCCGCATTGGCTCCCGCCAGTAAACCCTGAGCTGCTGCTTCCTCATAACCTGTGGTGCCGTTAATTTGTCCTGCAAAAAATAGCGATTCAACGGCTTTAGTTTCTAAGGTGTATTTTAAATCCTGAGGATTAAAATAATCATATTCAATCGCATAACCTGGACGAGTGATATGAGCGTTTTCAAAACCTTTGATTGAGCGCACTAAATTTAACTGCACATCAAAGGGGAGACTTGTTGAAATACCGTTGGGATAAAGTTCATGAGTGGTTAACCCTTCCGGTTCAATAAATATTTGATGCTTATCTTTGTCGGCAAAACGAACCACTTTATCTTCAATTGAAGGACAGTATCTTGGCCCTACACCATCAATAACACCTGTATACATGGGTGAACGATCCATGCCGCCTCGAATAATTTGATGGGTGTTTTCGTTGGTATAAGTTATCCAACAGCAGGTTTGCTGAGGATGATCTTCAAGCTTACCAAAATAGGACATTAAGGGTTCAGGTTGATCTCCCCACTGTTCCTGTAAACCGCAAAAGTCCACACTGCGAGCATCAATTCTAGGCGGCGTGCCTGTTTTTAATCGCTCAATCCTAAAAGGCAATGCCCTAAATCGCTCAGCTAACTGTTGTGCAGGTGGGTCACCTGCTCGGCCAGCGGCATAGTTTTCCAAACCAACATGCACCTTACCCGCCAAGAATGTACCCGCTGTTATCACCACGGAGGTACCAAAAAATTCCAGTCCCATCTGCGTGGTTACCCCGACGACTTTATCACCTTCGATAATTAAATCATCGACTGCTTGTTGAAATATACTTAGGTTGGGTTGGTTTTCGAGAATATCTCTGATTGCAGCCTTATACAGAATTCTATCTGCCTGCGCTCTGGTAGCTCTGACAGCAGGACCTTTTCTTGCATTTAAGACCCTAAACTGAATACCGCCTAAATCTGTGGCTCGAGCCATTGCGCCACCCAAGGCATCAACTTCTTTAACCAAATGACTTTTACCCAAGCCACCAATAGCTGGGTTACAGGACATCTGACCAAGAGTTTCGATATTATGGGTAAGCAGCAGAGTCTTACAGCCCATTCGAGCTGCAGCAAGACAGGCTTCGGTTCCAGCGTGGCCGCCGCCAACAATTATAACATCGTATTGAGAAGGATAACGCATAGCTTTAATTGATTGTATTGTCGTTCGTTAATGTGCCTATTATACGTTGCTTTGGATTATTTTTAATGGGTTTTATTTTGTATTAAAAGAATATCTTATTTATTAAATATATATATGTAAGATTATTGTTGTTGTTATTAAGTCAGCTATTTTTGTTAATAAACTAAAAATTTATAATATTTTCAATAGGTTAATATTTTTTTTTACTTTTTTAATGGGGGTAAAACTAGGGGTATTTTAGGTGATTAAGTAGAGGATGAATTGTTAATTAAAATAAGCTACACCAAAGCCCCTGTATAAGCTTCCTGACTATTTGAGCTTTTTATGTTGTTAACTACAGGTTTTAAACAGTTTTCTAAAAAAACGCCGCTTTCAACGTTGTTTTATTGAAAAAAAGTTAATTTTTGACTTTTTTGAGGAGAAAACTGTTTATATTTTGTTAATAACCTATGTTTTTAATATGAATAGCAGAAGTTTATTGATATGAAGCAATAATTTCTTTAGAATCGCGCGGCTCGGAAACATGTACACAATCAGATTTGGACTAATTAGTCATGAAAAGAACATTTCAACCAAGTAACTTAAAGCGTAAACGTACTCACGGCTTCAGATCACGTATGGCAACTAAAGGCGGTCGCGCTGTTCTTAACCGTCGTCGTGCAAAAGGTCGCAAGCGTCTCGCTGCATAAGGCTGTGGGCGTCCTTTGCCCGACTATCCTTTTAAAAAGACTCAGCGGCTTTTAAATGCCTGTGACTTTAAACAGGTGTTTGACAATAATAAGGTCAAAGTCGCTAATTCTTCTCTTCTAATACTCGCTAAGCCTACAGAAAAAACGTCAAGGCTTGGTCTTGTGATTGCAAAAAAAAATATCCCCACAGCAGTTCAGAGAAACCTGGTTAAGCGAATTGCTCGAGAAACGTTTAGAAAAAAGCATTTCCAAAAATCTGTGGATGTGGTTTTCCTTGCTCGCAATGGCGCGGATAAGTTATCTCGTAAGAAACTGACACAAATAATTCAAAATGCTTGGGATAAGCTTGATGCACGATGTAAGATGCTGGAGGTAGCAGAGGGTGCGTAGTCTTTTTATAGGTTTTATAAAACTGTACCAAATGCTAATAAGCCCACTTCTTGGCCCAAACTGTAGATTTCATCCAACCTGCTCTCAGTATGCGATCGAAGCGATCGGTGAATATGGAGTTATAAAAGGGGGTTATCTTTCGGTGCGAAGACTTATAAAATGCCACCCATTCCATAGTGGCGGTTTGGATCCGGTACCGGAAAAAAATCATAAACAATGTAACATTGATAAAAGTATTGAGAGATAAGCGTATGAATTGGCAAAAAAATATAATCTTAGCCGCTATAGCTGTGGTGGTTTGGTTACTTGTTGTTCGCTGGAGTAATTTTGAAGGTATTCAGCCTGTTCAACCCGTTGCTGATGAACAGACACAGATACCTGTTCAAACCCAATATCCAAATCAATCAACCGGCACATCTACTCTTCCTTCTCTCATTGAAGAGCCTGTTATAAAAGAAACTTTTGTGGGTTCTGAGCATCAATATATTTCCGTCAAAACAGACGTTATTGATGTCACTATAGATACGTTAGGTGGTGATGTTGTTGAGGTTAAGCTTTTAAAGAATCTCACCAAAATGGCGGTTGAAGGCGGCCAGCCAATTACATTGTTGACTAGATCTAATGGCGATCTATTTGTTGCTGAAAGCGGCTTGATTGGAAAGAATGGCACCGATACGGCTAGCGGTAGGCCGCAGTTTAGCGCTGCTTCATCAAGTTATGAGTTGCTTGAAGGTGATAGCTCGCTTAATGTTGATCTTGTTTATAGCCAAAATGGCGTTGAAATAACCAAGCGTTATGAGTTTAAGGCGTCTGATTACCAGATTGGCCTAACATATCTTATTAACAACCCAACACCAGAGCCCTGGTCGGCAACGTTCTTTGGCCAATTTAAACGCGATAATCATGAGCCTGAGAGTAGTGCATCTACAGGTATGAAGCCTTTCTTAGGTGCCGCCTTGCGTGAACAAGATCAAAACTATGCAAAATATAGTTTTTCAGATATTGAAGATGATGCCTCTAAATCTTCTTTTGAAGGGGGTTGGTTAGCCTTTGTTCAGCATTATTTTGTAAGTGCATGGGTTCCGCCATCGGACCAAAAAAATCGCTATTCACTAAGAAAACTTAGTGGACAAGATATATACCTGATGGCTTTTACTGGTGAAAAGATTAATGTAGAAGCGGGTGGTGAGGGTGAATATAAGGTTGATTTGTATGTTGGACCTAAAAACCAAGCCGTGCTCAAGGAGCTGGCAGAGTATCTTGATTTAACCATTGATTATGGTTTCCTGTGGATGCTTGCCAAACCCATCTTTGCTCTTCTAGATATAATTCATAATGTCTTGGGGAACTGGGGTTGGGCGATTATTTTGTTGACGGTCGTAATAAAAATTATTCTTTATCCCTTGTCGGCAGCCAGTTTGCGCTCAATGGCTAAGATGCGCAGCTTGCAACCAGAGATGGCTAGAATTAAAGAGCTCTACGGCGATGATCGCCAGAAAGCGGGTCAAGAACAAATGGCCCTATTTAAAAAGCATAAGGTAAACCCCTTAGGTGGCTGTTTCCCCATGTTGTTACAGATGCCGGTATTTATCGCACTGTACTGGGTGCTATCGGAATCGGTCGAAATTAGACATTCACCTTGGATTTTTTGGATTCAAGATTTGTCGGCTAAAGACCCTCTGTTTATCCTGCCTTTAATCATGGGGGCCAGTATGTATCTGATGCAAAAACTACAGCCTACACCTACGGATCCTATGCAAGCAAAAGTCTTCCAGTTTATGCCGATTATGTTTACATTCTTCTTTATCATGTTTCCGGCTGGATTGGTTTTATATTGGACGGTTAATAACTTGCTGAGTATTTTGCAGCAATGGTATGTCAACCGGCAGATTGCGGCCAAGTAAAAATAAAAAAGCCTCTTCGGAGGCTTTTTTTTCGGGCATAATTACCCTATGAAAATAAATACGATCTCCAACAATACGGATACTATCGTTGCTGTTGCGACTGCGCCAGGTCGAGGTGGGGTTGGTGTTGTAAGAATTTCAGGTAAAGATTTATCTGTTTTTGTTACTGGTTTTCTAGGTGATCATGCCGTTCTTACGCCAAGACAGGCATATTATTCTTCTTTTCTTGATGCGGATGCTAATCCTCTTGATCAGGGTCTGGCCCTCTATTTTCCTGCTCCTCATTCATTTACCGGTGAGTCTGTTTTGGAGCTCCATGGACACGGCGGTCCAGTGGTGATGGATTTGTTGATTAACCGAAGTATTGAATTGGGCGCACGCATGGCGCGACCAGGAGAGTTTAGTGAGCGAGCGTTCTTAAACGACAAACTTGATCTGGCTCAAGCGGAAGCGGTGGCTGACCTTATCGATGCAAGCTCTTCGCAGGCTGCCAAGTCAGCGGTTCGTTCTCTTCAGGGTGAGTTCTCTAGCAAAATTCAAAGTTTTGTAGAGCGTATGATTGCGTTGAGAGTTTTCGTTGAGGCAGCGATTGATTTTCCAGAGGAAGAGATTGATTTTCTTGCAGACGCCAGTCTACGTAAAAAGCTCAACGGCTTAAGTGAAGACTTGCTCGAATTCCTTTCTATGGCGCATCAGGGTGCTCTATTAAGAGAGGGAATAACATTGGTATTGGCTGGCAAGCCAAATGCGGGCAAATCAAGCTTGCTCAATGCCCTTGCCGGTCAAGATGCCGCTATTGTTACTTCGGTTGCGGGCACCACCAGAGATGTATTAAGAGAAAAAATAAACCTGGATGGCGTGCCTTTAAATATTGTTGATACCGCAGGGTTAAGAGATACAGAGGACGAAGTAGAGCAGCTTGGCGTTAAACGGGCTTGGCAAGAAATAGAAAAAGCAGATGCTATTCTCTATGTGATTGACGTATCTAATAATGAAAAAACAAATCTTGAAGAGCTGTGGCCTGAATATTCAGAGAGGTTTTCTAAGGGACAACATAAAATAATTTCAGTGCTTAACAAAGTTGACTTAATTGACGACCTCGATCGTTCAAACACCAACGATTTATCAGCTTACCTGTCAGCTAAAACGGGCAAAGGGTTAGACCGATTGAAACAGATTATTTTGGATGCGGTCGGCTATCAAAATCAAGCTGAGGGGTTATTCTCAGCAAGGCGACGGCACCTTACGGCTCTTACTCAAGCATCAGACTTGGTGGTACATGGTATTGCACAATTAAATGCAACCAGTGCGGGTGAGCTTCTTGCTGAAGATTTACGAGAGGCACAGCGCTATCTATCTGAAATTACAGGGGAATTTACCTCTGATGATTTATTGGGCGTTATATTTTCTTCTTTCTGTATCGGAAAGTGACTCAAAAAAAAATATCGGTCACCATAAGCTGTATCGAATTAAATATTCTCACAAATATAGTCAAAAACTGTCCTTAATCACTGGTTTTATACTGTATATTAACAGGTTATCAACAGCAAATGGTCAAATTTTAACCATAAAATTTTTTTTCTCTGTTGATAAAAAAATTCTTGAATTTATATAACCTATTGTTTTTTATGTATTTTATAAAAAAGGGTTTTTTTGCGATGATTTTTGGGGTGTGGATAGTTTTTTTTGAAGGGTATAGACTCTTAGTAAAGCTAAAGAAGCTCGAAAAATAACAAAAATTTACTATCAGTTAGGAAGATTTCCTCTCTGTAAGACAGACTAAAGCTAAGGTAGAAATCATGGGGTTTGATGCGCCCGACATTGTTTGGTCTCAGTGCCAAAATACACTTCAAAGTGAATTGCCTGAACAGCAGTACAATACTTGGATTAGGCCTTTAAAAATAAAGTATTTTCAGGAAGATCAGGGTCGCTTTGATCAAGTTCAGCCAGCAACCAATGAGGTGATCGAGCTAGTGGCTCCCAATCGTTTTGTTGAAGATTGGGTTAAAAGTAAATTTCTCGCTCGAATTGAAGAGCTTTTTCAGCAGTTAAGTGGGAATGGCGTTGTGCTGGGTGTTTCTGCAACCCCTGCCAACCAGCCCCAATATGAAGAACACAATAACTTAGCAAATCCTAATGCTGAGCTAGAAAGCGACAACCTGCTTAATGTTAGCTCCCCCAAGATTGATGTTGATAATTTACAGGCCGTAGACCAGTCGCCTGCTATAATTAGGTCTGCCGCTGAAACGAGCTTGCGGACTAATCTAAATAATGAATTTACCTTTGATAGTTTTGTTGAAGGTAAGTCAAATCAGCTTGCACTAGCAGCTGCGCAGCAGGTTGCTGAAAACCCGGGTGGTTCCTATAACCCCCTCTTTATTTATGGTGGTGTTGGCCTTGGTAAAACTCATCTTATGCACGCTGTTGGTAATGCCTTACGCGAAAAAAAACCAGATGCAAAAATTGTTTACCTGCACTCTGAGCGATTCGTTGCCGATATGGTAAAGGCCCTTCAGTTAAAGGCAATTGACGAATTTAAGCGATTTTATCGATCTGTTGATGCGCTTTTAATTGATGATATTCAATTTTTCTCGGGCAAGGAGCGTTCTCAAGAAGAGTTTTTTCATACTTATAATGCCCTGCTTGAGGGTGGTCAGCAGATGATTCTCACCAGTGATCGCTATCCTAAAGAAATTGATGGCGTTGAAGAGCGTCTAAAGTCACGTTTTGGCTGGGGCCTTACGGTTGCTGTTGAGCCTCCTGAGTTAGAAACTAGGGCGGCCATTTTAATTAACAAGGCAGAGCAGAGTGGTGTGCATCTATCGAAAGATGCAGCATTCTTTATTGCACAGCGTATTAGGTCCAATGTGCGGGAGCTAGAGGGTGCCTTAAAGCGCGTTATGGCTCATGCCCAGTTTACTAGAAGGCCTATTGATATTGATCTTATACGAGAATCGCTTAAGGACCTATTGGCATTGCAGGATAAGTTGATTACTGTTGATAATATTCAGCGTGTTGTATCAGATTATTATCAACTCAAGATGTCAGACTTGCTCTCTAGGCGCAGAAGCCGTTCAGTGGCTAGGCCGAGACAGGTCGCCATGTCCATAGCAAAGGAGCTCACTAATCATAGTTTGCCGGAGATTGGTGAGGCTTTTGGTGGTCGAGACCACACAACCGTATTGCATGCCTGTCGAAAAGTTAAGGAGCTTGAGGGCGCTGACCGTGAGGTCCAACGAGATCTTAAAAATCTATACAGAATACTTTCAACCTAAAAGTTTATAATAAATAAAACCCTTGGAGAAATTACAGTATGAAATTTAGCCTTTCAAGAGAAGCTCTGCTTAACCCATTGCAGTTGGTGGTGGGTGTGGTTGAACGCCGGCAAACGCTTCCTATTCTTTCTAATGTCTTATTGCGTCTTGATGGCAATAGGCTTTCCATGACTGGTACGGATTTGGAGGTTGAAATAAAGGGTTCGACGGAAGTTATCTCTTCAATTGAAGAGGGTGAAGTTACGGTATCGGCTCGTAAAATACTCGATATATGCCGATCTTTACCCGAAGCCTCTCAGGTTGATTTTTCAAGTAATGATGGCAAGGCACAAATTGTGAGTGGAAAAAGTCGCTTCACCCTTGCTACTTTGCCTGCTAATGAGTTTCCAAGTGTTGATGAGGGTGAGCAAAACGTTGAATTTACAGTTCAGGGTACGGTACTAAGAAATCTTATCGATGCCACTTCTTTCGCTATGGCACAACAGGATGTTCGCTACTATCTTAACGGCATGCTTTGGGAGGTAACACACAACCAGCTTCGTGCGGTTGCTACTGATGGTCACCGTCTTGCTATGTGCGATACTTTCTGTGAAGTTTCGGTCATTGAGGCTAAGGTTGCGGCTATCCTTCCAAGGAAGGGTATTATAGAGCTTTCTAGGTTGTTGGCTGATGATGACGTCAGGGTTTCTATTGGCTCAAACCATATTCGAGTTACTGGTCCAGATTATTGTTTCACGTCTAAGTTGGTTGATGGCGCTTATCCTGACTATGATCGTGTTGTTCCTAAAGGGGGCAATAAGTTAGTTGTTGGTGATCGCGAACAGTTAAAACAGGCCTTTAGTCGCACTGCCATTTTGTCCAACGAAAAATATCGTGGTGTAAGGGTTGAGTTGATTGCTGATGCTATGCACCTTGTGGCAAACAATCCAGAGCAGGAAGAGGCTCAAGAGGAGGTGGCTGTTGCCTACAGTGGCGAGCCAATGGAGATAGGTTTCAATGTGAGTTATTTGTTGGACGTGTTAAATGTTCTCAAAAGCCCTGAAATTCGTTTTACTCTCGCCGATTCAAATAGTAGTGCATTGGTTGAGGATGCTAGCGGTGAAAGCAAGGCAACCTACGTAGTAATGCCGATGCGTCTTTAAGGCGTGCTCTGCGACTTATTTTGTTGGCCTAGCAAATGCATTTAAGTAGCGTTAGTTTTGATGGGGTTAGAAATCTCGATACTATCAGCCTTGAGTGCCACGCGAAGGCCAATATCATTTATGGCTCGAACGGAAGTGGCAAGACTAGTTTTTTAGAAGCTGTTTTTTTACTTGGCCGTGGGCGTTCTTTCAAGCATCGCGACCTTCGTTTGGTGATCGGTCGTGGCGCTGAGCAGTTAATTGTATCTGGCAGGCTGTCCAAGCCTGATAGTAATTCTTCATATCAGTTAGGTGTAAGCAGATCTCTAAAGGGTGGGTTTGAGGCGCGCTGTAATGGTCAAAATCTAGCTTCTGCCGCAGAGCTTGCAGCAGAGTTGCCCATCCAGCTTGTCGATGCTCATAGTTTTTCACTTTTAGAGGGTGGCCCCCTTCAAAGGCGCCAGTTTATAGATTGGGGTGTGTTCCACGTGGAACATAGCTTTGCAAATTTATGGAAACGCTTTCAAAAAGCATTAAAACAGCGCAATCAACTGCTTCGTCGTGTTAGAATAGACGAAGAGTCTTTGGCGCTTTGGTCAAACGAGTTGGCCCCTTTAAGTGAAATGATTACTAAGCGGCGTAAGGAATATTTGACTCAACTTGAGCCCTATATTTCACCCTTAGTTCGTGCTCTTAAGGGGCTTGGCGAAGTGTCCTTAGAATATAACCAAGGTTGGCAGGAGGGTGCGTCATTATTAGATGTGTTTTCCGCAAATAAAGATAGGGATGTTGCTATTGGGACAACTTCTCATGGCGCTCAGCGTGCGGATGTTAAGCTTTATGTGGATGGTGAGCTTGCGGCAGATAGCCTGTCACGCGGCCAGTCCAAGCTTCTGGTTTATGCGCTTAAGTTAGCTCAGGCAGCACACTTTAAGGCGGCAACAGGTAATAGCTGTGTCTTCCTTCTCGATGATTTGCCGGCAGAATTAGATGCAGATAACTGTAGAGATGTATTAGACTACCTTAACAGTTTAGGCTGCCAGTATTTTGTTACTGGCGTAGATAAAGAAGATTTTGAGGGTGTAGCTAAGGAAGGTGCCAAATTGTTCCATGTGGAACATGGCGTTATTTCAAATGTTTAAATAATAGGAAAAAAACTGTTTATGACTGAAGAAGCCAACTATGATTCCTCTAGTATTAAGGTACTTAAAGGATTAGATGCGGTAAGAAAGCGCCCAGGCATGTATATTGGGGACACTGATGATGGTACTGGCCTGCACCATATGGTTTTTGAGGTGGTGGATAACTCTATTGATGAAGCTTTGGCTGGCCACTGTTCTGAGATAAGAGTGGTCATTCACCCCAATGAAACTATCTCCGTTTCAGATAACGGTCGTGGCATTCCTACCGAAATGCATGAAGAGGGCGTCTCTGCAGCAGAAGTTATTATGACTGTTCTGCATGCTGGTGGAAAATTTGACGATAACAGCTATAAAGTTTCCGGTGGTTTGCACGGTGTAGGTGTTTCGGTTGTTAATGCGCTTTCTACTCGCATGAGACTGACCATAAGAAGAAATGGTAAAGTTCACGAGCAAACCTATTCTCACGGCGTTCCGGATGGTCCGCTTGAAATTATAGGTGATACTAAAGAGTCAGGTACAGAGGTGTTTTTTGAGCCTTCACCTGAGACATTTACCAATATCCATTTTCACTATGATTTGCTCGCTAAAAGGCTTAGAGAGCTTTCATTTCTTAATTCTGGCGTCTGTATTGTTTTGGCTGATGAGCGCTCGGGTGAAGAAGAGAGATTTGCCTATGAGGGTGGATTGAGCGCGTTTGTTGACTATCTAAATACCAACAAGCAAACAATTAATAAAATCATGCATTTCAATACCGACAGAGATGACGGTACCAGTGTTGAAGTGGCTTTGCAGTGGAATGATAGCTTCCAAGAAAACATTCTCTGCTATACCAACAATATTCCACAAAGAGATGGTGGTACTCACTTAGCAGGTTTTCGGTCTGCTTTGACGCGTGGGCTAAATACCTATATCGAAAAAGAAGGCATTGGCGCTAAATCCAAGGTAAATACTACGGGTGATGACGCCAGAGAGGGCTTAACGGCCATTATATCGGTCAAAGTACCAGATCCTAAGTTCTCATCTCAAACCAAAGATAAGCTTGTGAGCTCTGAGGTTAAATCTGCAGTTGAGCAGGAGATGGGCGACAAGTTTAGTGACTATCTGCTTGAGTTTCCTCAGGAGGCCAAAGCGGTGGTCAACAAGATGATTGATGCGGCGCGTGCCCGTGAGGCCGCCCGTAAAGCCCGTGAAATGACGCGTCGCAAAGGTGCCCTAGATATTGCAGGTTTGCCGGGCAAGCTGGCAGACTGCCAAGAGAAAGATCCTGCATTATCTGAACTTTACTTAGTGGAGGGTGATTCTGCGGGAGGTTCTGCTAAGCAGGGTCGCGCACGAAAAACACAGGCTATATTGCCCCTTAAGGGCAAGATTCTTAATGTTGAAAAGGCGCGTTTTGATAAGATGCTCTCTAGCGCTGAGGTTGGCACGCTAATTACTGCGTTGGGTTGCGGCATAGGTGTACATGAATTTAATTTGGAAAAACTGCGTTATCACACCATTGTGATCATGACGGATGCTGATGTTGATGGCTCGCATATTCGAACCCTTTTGCTTACCTTTTTCTTTAGACAGATGCGAGAGCTGGTTGAAAATGGCCATATCTTTATTGCTCAGCCACCTCTGTATAAGGTGAGTAAGGGTAAAAATGAGCAATATTTAAAAGATGATGATGCGCTTGAAGCCTATTTGACGCAAAAAGCTTTAGAGGAGGCAAGCCTGCATGTTAATGCTACTGCTCCCGCTATACAGGGCGCCGCTCTAGAGGCTTTGGTTGCTCAGTTTAGACAGGTAGAGGATTTGGTAAATCGCATGTCGCTGGTCTACCCCAAGCAGGTGCTTGAGTCTCTGGTGCATACATCCTCATTAAGTGTCGATCGTCTGGGAAAACGTAGCGAAGTTGATAAGTGGTGCGTCGATCTTCAGAAAAGTTTAGATGATATTGAAACCGGTACTCATAGTTATAAGGTGTTAGTTGAGGCAGACAAAGAGCGTAATTTATTCCTTCCAGTTGTTGAAATTACAGCCCACGGTGTGCCGCATAAACATGTGTTTGGTCGCGATCTGTTTGGCTCAAATGAATATACAAAAATTATTGAATTGGGTGAAAAATTACAGGGACTTCTTGAAGAATCCGCCTATGTAAAACGTGGCGAGCGAACATTAGATGTTGCCTCGTTTAAAGAAGCTCTTGATTGGTTAATGGTTGAGGCTCGCCGAGGTATTAACACTCAGCGCTATAAGGGCTTAGGTGAAATGAATCCAGAGCAGTTATGGGAAACAACAATGGATCCCGAAACCAGAAGAATGCTAGTGGTAACCATCGAAGATGCAATTGCGGCAGATCAAATGTTTACGACATTAATGGGTGACCAAGTGGAGCCTCGTCGCGACTTTATTGAGTCAAATGCACTTTCAGTGGTTAATTTAGACGTATAGCGTAAACTGAGCTCGTCTTAGGCGGGCTTGTGTTTTTCAAGGCTCGTTGCAATCCATGCGCGGGCCTTTTCTGTAATATCACGAGCAGAAAGACCTTTTGGCTCTATTATGGGGCCTATCTGCATGGAAATTGTTCCTGGTCGAATAATAAAACTGCGGCGCTTCCAGTGATCGCCACTATTATGTGAAACAGGAAGTACGGGCACATTTGCCTGAAGAGCTAATGCCGCACCGCTCGTTTTAAATTCACCCAATTGCCCATCGGCAACCCGTGTGCCTTCAGGATAAATAACGATATTATTGCCTGCATTGAGCCTTTTCACACCCTGTTTTAACACGTAACGTATAGCTGATGAGGGCTTAGAGCGCTTGATTGCTATAGGATTCATAAGAAATAATGCCCAGCCAAAAAAAGGAATCCAAAGTAACTCGCGTTTAAGAATAAAATTGGCTGGTTGAAAAAACCACTGCATAAAAAAAGCTTCCCAGGTACTTTGATGGTTGCTTAATATAACAGAGGCTTGTTTGGGAATATTGTCTCCCCCTGAAACAGCTATGTGCACGTTGCAAGTCAATCTAAGCCAAAGCATCACCAAATAATTGCCCTGGGTAGCTGTGCGCTGCAAAAGCTTAAATGGCAGAAAAAAGAGGCAACAGGTTAAAAAGCTGGCGCTGACAGTGATGACCACAAAACCAATATAAAATAAAATGGTTCGAATAATAGCAATTAGGTTGCAAAAAAAAGTGCATCCCGCGTTATTCATATTATTTAGCCGGTGCTAGCAGTGAAATGTCTGCCACATTCATAAATAGTTGTTGCAGCTTTGACAATAGGGCTAATCTATTATGACGAAGTGTCTCGTCCTCAGCCATAACCATAACGTCTTCAAAAAATTGATCCACCGCTTCACGCAGGCCAGCAAGATTTTCTAGTACCGCATTATAATCACGCTGTTTGAGTAGCGGGTTAATAAGCTTCTCGAGTGCTAAAATCTGGTTTGCAAGCTCAACTTCAGCAGTATCCTGGAATAATGAGCTGTTTAAAGGCGCAGTATTACCATCAGGAAGTTGTTTGGCTAAAATATTTGAAACGCGCTTGTTAGCAGAGGCCAGCGCGGTGGCTTCAGGCAATAATGAAAACTGATGTACGGCAGCTACGCGGGCATCAATATCCAGCGGGTTGCTCAGTGCTAAAGCAGCGACGGATAAAAATACTTCAGTTTGAATGCCTTTTTCTTTATACCATGATTTGAAACGGTCTAAAATGTAAGTAAGTACTTGCTTTTCTAGTTCTTGATCACTGAGTCTTGCGCGATCGCCTAGGTTAAATTGAGCCCTAGTTTCTGCGATTAAATCAGTAAGATTTAGATCAATATTTCGCTCTAGCATAATTCTTAGCACGCCCAGACTCGCTCGTCTTAATGCAAAGGGATCTCGCGAGCCTGAAGGCTGCTGACCAATACTAAATATGCCCACTAGGCTATCAAGGCGATCAGCTAGCGCTAGCGCGGCGCCTATATCTGTAGTGGGCACTATATCTCCAGAGAAGCGGGGCAGATATTGCTCAAAAATTGCTTCTGCTACTTCCGGGGCCTCACCGTCATTAAGGGCGTAATCTCGGCCCATAACGCCCTGTAAATCATCAAATTCACCCACCATATCTGTAACTAAGTCTGATTTACTAAGTTCCGCTGCTTTTTTGGCGAATGTTGCATTGGCACCCATTTGTTTGGCTAATTCTGATGCAATATTGGCTACGCGGCTTGTTTTATCATAGACAGAACCTAGGTCCGCCTGAAAAACAATGTTCTTAAGCGCTGAGCGACGACTTTTTAATGTGGTTTTCTTATCATTTTCATAAAAGAAAGCTGCATCTGCTAGGCGTGGTCGAATAACCCGCTCATTACCATCAATTACCTGAGCAGGATCTTTACTTTCAATATTGGCGACCGTGATAAAAGCGGGCAGTAACTGCTGCTTGGAATCAAGTACATGAAAATATTTTTGGTGCTCCTTCATAGAAGAAATTAATGCTTGTGATGGAATTGATAAAAAATGATTATCAAATTTACCCATTAAAGGCACTGGCCATTCGTTCAGCGCGGCCACTTCGTCCAGTAAGTCTTTATCGACGGAAGCCTCGCCTCTAATACTTTCCGCTAATTGATTAACACCTTCAAGAATGATTTGTTTTCGATCATTAAAGTCAGCAATGACATAGGCATCTTTAAGTTGCTGTTGATAACTGCTTGGTGACTTAATTTGTATTTCTTGATTGGCGTGAAATCTATGTCCGCGACTTTTATTAGAGGCTTCAATTCCAAGTATTTTTTCTGGGATCGTTTCATTATCAAATAACATAACTGCCCATTGCGCAGGGCGAACAAATTCTTCTTTTTTATAACCCCATCGCATTCTTTTAGGGATGGGAAGCTGAGATAGCGACTGATTCACAATATCCGCCAGCAAGCCTTTGGTGGATGTACCTGCTTGCGTTAGACGAACACAGAGTTTGTCTTGTTGGCCATCATTTTCAACCAACGATTTTAAATCCTTTACCGCCAAATTATTTTTCTTGGCAAAGGCTTCTGCTGCACGAGATGGATTGCCATTTTTATCAAAGGCGACCTTAGTGGGCGGACCCCAATTAACAATATCTTTATCAGGCGTTTGGCGATCTAATTCGTATACAACAACAGCCAGTCGACGGGGTGCGGCAAAAGATTGGAAATGTTTAAAGTTTAGACCCTGATCTTCCAGTCCTTTGATAATGCCATTAGTAAACGCGTTGGCAAGGGTTTTTAAAGATTTGGGGGGGAGTTCTTCCGTACCTAATTCAATTAAAAAATCAGCACTCATTTTGACTCCCCTTGATGTTTAGCAATCACTTCTTTGGCGATCTTTGTGTCCGCCAATGGGAAGCCTGCTTCTAATCGTGATTCAAAATAGCTTTGTGCTACGCCCCTCGCCAAAGTTCTTACTCTGAGAATGTAGCGTTGGCGCTCGGTGACTGAAATTGCCTTGCGAGCATCTAATAAATTAAAGGTGTGCGAGGCCTTCATCACCATTTCATAAGCAGGTAATGGCAGTTTAGCCTCAATTAATTTTTCGCCCTCTTTTTCGTATTGATCAAAGGCTTTGAACAAAAAGTCTGTATCAGCATGTTCAAAATTATAAGCCGAAAGCTCTCGTTCGTTCTGCAAGAACACGTCGCCATAGGTCACGGTGCCCGACGAGCTTTTTGACCATATAAGATCATAGATGCTATCAACGCCTTGAAGATACATCGCGATTCGCTCAAGGCCATAGGTAATCTCGCCAGTGACAGGGTAGCATTCAAGCCCACCAACCTGCTGGAAATAAGTAAATTGGGTAACTTCCATCCCATTAAGCCAGACTTCCCAGCCAAGCCCCCAGGCGCCTAATGTTGGTGATTCCCAATTATCTTCAACAAATCGTATATCATGAATGGCGGGATCAATGCCCAGCTCGCGGAGTGAATCAAGGTATAGGTCCTGAATATTGTCAGGTGAGGGCTTGAGTGCTACTTGAAATTGATAGTAGTGCTGTAAGCGATTAGGGTTTTCGCCATATCTGCCATCGGTTGGACGACGTGAGGGCTGAACATAGGCGCAGTTCCATACCTCAGGTCCAATAGAGCGCAAGAAGGTAGCTGGATGAAAAGTTCCTGCGCCCACTTCCATATCCAGTGGCTGCATAATCACGCAGCCCTGTTTTGCCCAAAAGTCTTGAAGTGTTGCAATTAGCTCCTGAAATGTCTGAGGAGCATTCGTCATATTTCCCACAAAAATCACCTAAAAATAAATGTCTTGCATTTAAATGCGCAATTATAAACGTGCAGACCAATAAAGATAGGGGCAAAAAACATTGAAAAGGTTAATTTCAGCATCCCAAAAGACTGATATAGGGATATAATGTTGGTTAACGCATAAATATTGGTCCAATGGAGTTTTAAATGAAGCATATTAAACGCGGCGAAAAGGTACGTAAGGCAGTTTTTCCTGTAGCGGGAATGGGCTCACGATTTTTGCCGGCCACCAAAGCTAACCCAAAAGAAATGATGCCTGTGGTCGACAAGCCACTGATTCAATATGCTGTAGAAGAGGCTGTTGAGGCAGGCATTACAGAAATGATATTTGTGACGGGTCGAACTAAGCGCAGTATTGCGGATCATTTTGATAAAGCCTATGAGCTTGAGCACCAACTCGAGCAGCGAGGAAAGAAAGAATTACTCAAAATTGCACAGAACGTGGTGCCAAAAGGCGTTAGTTGCACCTATATTCGTCAAAATGAAGCATTAGGCCTAGGTCATGCGGTCGCTGTAACCTCCCACTTAGTTGGGGACGAACCTTTCGCTGTTTTATTGGCTGATGATTTAATTCATCACAAAAAAGGTGCTGTAAAGCAAATGGTTGAAGCCTTTGACTATTACAAAAGTTCCGTTATTGCTGTGCAGCAAGTAGAGGGCCCTGAAATTTCTTCTTATGGTGTTATCAGTGGAAAAAAACAAACGGATAGAGTGCATCTGCTAGACGAAATTGTTGAAAAACCTGCCTTTGAAGACGCGCCGTCAAATATGGGCGTAACGGGTCGCTACGTATTTACGCCGCAAATTTTTGAACATCTTGCACAACTTAAACCGGGCGCCGGCGGTGAATTACAGCTTACGGATGCTATTCAGACATTATTGAAGGCTGAGCAGGTGCTTGCCTACGAATATGAAGGAATTCGCTATGACTGTGGCAGCAAGATGGGCCTACTAAAAGCGAATATTGAATTAGGTTTAGAACATCATGAAATTGGCAATGAATTGCGCGAATACTTGCGTAATGAACTAACCGAGAAATTATGAGATCGACCATTGCGCTCAGCTTGCTCAAAATAATCTCGCTATTACCTCTGGGTTTAGCGAGATTTTTTGGTTATATCATGGGCGTAATAATGACAACCTTCGCTGCTTCTGCCTTTAAGATCACGCAACAGAATTTAGCCCATTGTTTTCCTGAAAAATCCCCACAGACGAATAAAGCGCTAGCCAAAGCTAGGATGAAGCATCTTGGACAAGCCTTTTTTGAAACGCCAGGATTATGGCGCAGGCCCTCTAACTGGCTGCAATCAAAAATTCTAGCCGTTGAAGGGGAGTCATATCTAAAAGACGCTATCGCCAATGATCGCGGTACAATTTTATTGATACCTCATCAGGGAAATTGGGAGGTTATTGGGCTGTGGGTAGCAAAGCAGACAGCTATGACCTCTTTGTATCAGCCCCCAAAGAACACCCTTTTAGGTAATTGGATAAAAAAATCACGCGAGCGAACGGGGGCGAATTTGGTGCCAACTAATGTGCGCGGTGTGGCCGCTTTGCTCAAAGCACTAAGTCGTGGTGAAACAGTGGCGATTCTTCCCGATCAACAGCCGCCAATGGCGAGTGGTGATTTTGCCCCCCTCTTTGAAAAGCCGGCTTTGACTATGACACTGGCATACAATCTGCTAAACCGTTCTAATAGTCAGGCTCTATTTTGCACCGCCCTTCGAGAAAAGGGCGGTTGGCGTCTAAGATTCTTGCCGGCTGATAAGGCGATTTACAGCGAGGATCAGGCAATTAGCCTCAAGGCTATGAACCAAGGCGTTGAGTCGATTGCTGCTGTGGCTATGGAGCAGTATCAGTGGGAATATAAGCGCTATCGCACCCAGCCTAATGGCTATCCACCTGTTTATTCGTCTGGAAGCTAAACATTGTTATTGTCTTCAATTAGTTCCATTAATCATTCTGAATTATCTTGGTATAGCATGCTATCTCGAACGGATTATCGTGTACCCAAGTTTTGGCGGGATTGGCTGTTTGATTCAGGATCCTTAACGGAGCGATTACTGAATGCCAGTGATGGCCAATTATCTGTGAATGTAATTAAACAGCAATTTCAAGTGCCATCATTATCAGAGCGACAGGTCTTGGGATTGCCTAATAGGCAGTTGGCAATGATTCGCGAAGTGCTCTTATGCGGTGCTGGCCGGCCTTGGGTTTTTGCGCGTAGCGTTTTACCGTTAACCACAGTGTCAGGTCGATTACGTAAATTAAAACAACTGGATAATCAGCCATTGGGTGCGCTTTTATTTAAAGACCCTACAATGACTCGTGAGCCAGTTGAGATCGCCTGTGTTCATACTGATAACAATCAGTTACCCCGTGGCTCTAAAAGGGATGAAAGCTTTATTTGGGGCAGGCGCTCTGTATTCAGGTTAGATAAAAAACCCTTATTGGTTGCTGAATTTTTTCTACCGTCATTTAATACGAATAACCCATAAATAGTAAGATTCAGATAACGAATGGAACCTATAAAAAACCTAAAAAAGAACCCTTGGTTTCGCCTTATGCGTTTTGATAAGCCCATTGGTATTTATCTCTTGCTATGGCCAACTTATTGGGGACTATGGTTCGCGTCTAATGGCCAGCCTAGTTTAAAAAACTTGATCATATTCAGTGCGGGTGTAGTGGTTATGAGGGCGGCGGGCTGTGTCATTAATGATTATGCCGATCGTCATGTTGATGGTGAGGTAGAGCGTACCCGTCATCGGCCTATTCCTGCAGGTGAAATATCGCCTCATCATGCGCTACAAGCATTTGTATTACTGTTGATAATTGCGCTTGGCTTGGTTTTAGCCACAAATATTCTAACCGTACAGTTGGCGATAGCGGGTACAGTACTGGCGGCAGGGTATCCATTTTTAAAGCGATTTACCCATCTGCCTCAGCTAGGCTTGGGTGTGGCTTGGGCCTGGGCGGTTCCTATGGCTTTTGCCGCAGAGCAGCAGGCGCTCCCAAGTGGTCTATGGTTAATTGTGATTGCAATACTCTGTTGGACGGTTGCCTTTGACACCTACTATGCAATGGTTGACCGAGAAGATGATTTAAACATAGGTATTAAGTCTACCGCGATATTATTTGGCAAATATGATCTAGTGATTGTGGCAAGCTTGCAACTTTTGATGCTTATATTTTTAGTCTTGGCAGGTTACTATTTTGATCGCGGTTGGATTTATATATTGGGCGTGTTATTGGCGGTGGGCTATTTTATCAATCAGCATCTACAGGCCAAAGCGCGCAACAAAGAAGGCTGCTTTAGAGCCTTTCTTAACAATCATCGGGTAGGGATGATTATCTTTATTGCCCTAGCGCTAGACTATCAATTTTAGCGATATGCGTTAGGATTCTGCGCGACAAAATACCCACTGATTGCCTTCACTCATGGCAGAATTGTAGCTGTATCCATCCACATTGAATTCTTTTAGCTGTTCAACAAGGGTAATTTTATTTTTAATAATAAATGCGCTCATTAATCCCCGCGCTCGTTTGGCAAAAAAGCTAATAATTTTATATTTATCGTTTTTTTGATCCATAAATACCGGCGTAATAATTTCAGCTTGAAGATTTTTTGGCTGCACCGATTTAAAGTACTCATTAGAGGCAAGATTGACTAAAACTGAATTGGGTTGTGCGGATAAAAGTTTATTCAATTCATCGGTAATAATGCTACCCCAAAATTCATAAAGGTTGGCGCCGCGTTGGTTGGCAAATTTGGTCCCCATTTCTAATCTATAGGGCTGCATGAGGTCTAGCGGGCGCAACAAGCCATATAGGCCTGAAAGAATGCGCAAATTATCCTGAGCAAAATTAAGCTCATCCGCGGACATGCTGTCTGCATCTAGCCCCTGATAGACATCCCCTTTAAAAGCGAGAATTGCCTGTTTTGAATTGTCTGGCGTAAAAGGCATTTGCCACTCTTGAAAGCGCTCGAAGTTCAGCGCACCCAGTTTGTCGCTCAAGCTCATCAGCGAACAAATAGCCTCTGGCGATAATTTGCGCAGCTCGCTTAATAGCTGCTCAGAATGCTCTAGAAGCTCAGGTTGGCTAGCCTTCTTAGGCTCTGCTAGTTGACTATAGTCTAATTTTTTAGCGGGAGAGATAACGGTCAGCATCATAATGACTTTGGCCCTGTAACTGGTTATTCAGATGTATTTTTTCTTATTCTACTGCAAAATCGCTCGTTTGGTCTTGTTTCATAAAATATTCAGGTAGAATAGCGCTATGAAAATTTTAGGCAATATACTAAGGGCTATCAATTGCTTTACTGGTTGGGTAGGGCGATTTATTGCTTGGCTGTGTCTATTACTCGTTGTCTTGACTGTTTCGGTGGTGCTTTTAAGGTATCTTTTTGGTATGGGCTCGATTGCTGTTCAGGAGTCGGTCACCTATGTGCATTCGATGATCTTTATGCTTGGACTGGCCGTTGCCCTTCAGCGTGGCGGGCATGTACGAGTTGATATTTTTTATCGAAATTTTTCTGAGCGGCGCAAGGCTCTGGTGGATTTACTAGGGGGCGTATTTTTCTTATTACCCTTTTGTGGGCTAATACTTTTGAGTAGCTGGGACTATGTATTAGCGAGCTGGGCAATCAAAGAAACATCAGCCGAAAGTGGCGGAATTGCGGCGGTCTATTTACTCAAAACCCTAATGATTTTAATGCCTATCATGTTGGCATTACAGGGTATATCACAGATTTTAACTAGCCTGATAACCATCAAAGGAGTAAGCCCTCAAGCGGCATCTGCTATCGAGGGAGATACCTAATGGCGGAGTGGATTCCTTTTATTATGTTCCTGACGGTCTGCTTAGTTTTGATGGCAGGCTATCCGGTGGCATTTTCGCTAGCGGGTACGGCATTAATTTTTGCCTTCTTTGGCATGTTGACGGGTTACTTTGACCCAGCATATTTACAAGCGCTACCAAACCGTCTGTATGGCATTATGCAAAATGGCACATTAATTGCCGTGCCTCTCTTTGTTTTAATGGGAATTATGCTAGAAAAATCTCGTTTAGCGGAAGACTTGCTCAGCAGTATGGCAGACTTATTTGGCAGATTTCGCAGTGGTTTAGGGGTATCGGTGGTGGTGGTAGGCGCATTGTTAGCGGCAAGCACCGGTATTGTCGGTGCTACCGTGGTGACTATGGGTTTAATGTCACTGCCGACGATGCTCAAAAGGGGTTATTCATCCTCACAGGCGACAGGTATTATTGCCGCCACAGGCACGCTAGGGCAGATTATTCCACCTTCCATTGCGCTTGTTTTACTGGGTGATACCCTTTCAAGCGCCTATCAACAGGCGCAGCTCAATATGGGTATCTTTACACCTAAAACTGTTTCTATAGGCGACCTGTTTTTGGGGGCTTTAGTGCCAGGATTAATTTTGGTGCTCTTCTACATTAGTTATGTAATTATTTTTGCTCGCCCCAAGGCTGACATTAAAGCGGATGCAGAAAGTCCAGCCAAAAAGGTTCAACTTTCAGTGTTACTATTAAATTTATTGCCGCCGGTTTGCTTAATCATTGCCGTTTTGGGATCCATTCTTGCTGGTGCAGCAACACCATCGGAGGCGGCAGGGGTTGGCGCCTTTGGTGCTTTAATATTGGCTGCTTTGAAAGGCCGATTAAACTTGGCAAGGTTGCGTGAGGTCACACAGGGAACCGCAGAAGTGACCTCGATGGTTTTCTTGATACTGATTGGCGCAGCCGTTTTCTCGTTGGTATTTCGAGGTTTTGGCGGTGAGGACATCGTCGAACATTTTTTTGCTAACTTGCCTGGCGGGCTGCTTACCGCAACCCTATTGGTAATGTTAGTTATTTTCTTGCTCGGTTTTATTTTAGATTTTATCGAAATAACCTTTGTGGTTGTGCCTATTGTGGGGCCAGTATTATTAGCCATGGGATTAGACCCAGTATGGCTTGGGGTGATGATAGCAATTAATCTACAAACCTCCTTTTTAACGCCGCCCTTTGGTTTTGCGCTGTTCTATTTGCGCGGGGTAGCGCCGGCTACAGTAGAGACTTCAGCAATGTACCGCGGTGTGATTCCATTTATTTTTATGCAGCTGATACTCATGCTATTGCTAGCGATTTGGCCTCAACTTGCAACATGGCTTCCAGATTTTGTTTATGGCCACTAGCAGATTCTTAGGCTAAAAAATCATGGCCTCAAAAATTTGTTTTCTTAGCCGAGGTTCTTCGTTGGCCAAATGATGGTAGGCATCTTCAATCAGTTGTAATTGCATTTGTGGTAATTTTTCTTTAAAAACCGCAAGGTTATATTTCCAGTCTAGCGTTTGATCTGATGTGCCCTGAATAATATTCACTGGGAAATCACTACCCTCACAGGTTTCAAATTCTTTGGCCCATTTTTCAGCAGCACCAAACCATGGCAATGGCATTACCTTGGGTTGAAAGAAGTCTTTTTCACGAAGAAACGTTAAAAAAGCCTTATCATGTGAGCTTTCGCCAAAACGTCTTTTGAGTGCTTTGCGAAACGGAGTCACAATGGGTAATAGGTGGCGGTTAAGCCACCAACCTCTGGGGTGTAGTAGCGGCGCCAAAAGGTTCAAGGATGCAAAGGGATAGGCTGTATTTTTATCAGCATCTAATAGGTGCTTCAGTAAAATAGCACCCCCAGTACTTTGACCTAAGCTATGCAGTGGCCCAGTAAATCGTTGCTGACAAACCTTTACAATATGATCCAACACAAGGGTGTAGTCCGCAAAGTCATCGATCGAAGCCCTTACGCCATCCGATAGCCCAAGTCCCGGCAAATCAAAACAGACCACAGTTAAATCTTTATCCAATAGATGATTAATCAACGGACTGAATAAGCCAAGGTGATCTAAGTAGCCATGCACAACAATTGCCGTACCATTTGAAATAGGTGGCTCCCATGCGGCAGCGAAAATAGCTTGTTGATTAACCTCGAGGGTACCGAGATAAAATTTTAGCCTCGGTTCTTTGCCCGGCAAGCGGTAATGATTTAGATAGGAGGACAATTGGGGGCTAAGCGTCTGGCGATTGACGATATCAAAAACTGGCAGTGTTTTTTTTAGCTCGACAATTGAGTCCGAGTTAAACTCGAGCATGCCGCACCCCTTTTAAGCTTATTAGTTTAATTTTGTTTTAGCGTTGAACTTATAATCGCACAGCTACAACTAAATTCAAGAAATGAATGATATCAAAACAAAATAGGGCGGCTTTAATCTGATGGATGCAGGTTAGTCAGTGGATAGAGAAATATCGTACACGCCTGCTTCTCTTGCCTGATCAGAAATCATTACGAAGAGTTCTGTTTTAGCTTTGGGGTGCGAGCTAATAACCACTTTTGCTTCGGGCTTTTCAGCATATAAGCGCTCAACATTCGCTCTGACAGAGCGAATATCAATTCTTCGTCCTTCAAGCATAATTTCATTGCTTTCAGAGACCCGAAAAACAATATTAGTGTTTGCAGAGTCCGGCGGCGGCTGATCAGATGTAGGTGGACGGTCTACATTAAGACCTGTTTCATTAACGAAGGAGGCAGTTACTATAAAGAAAATAAGCATGATAAACACCACATCTAACATGGGCGTTAAATCAATTTGGGATTCATCTTCCCCTTTGCGTCTTTTACCTAAAGCCATTTTAAAAAGCCCCTATCTATGCATCTTATGAACAGGTTGGATTCTACTGTAATTTTAAGAAATTACTAGTGATTACTTTCTGATAGCACTTATTCATCTGTGTTATTCTAGATTTATCGCAACAGTATTTAATTATTTGCCTATTAAACCTATGCCTGAGCTTCCTGAAGTTGAAACCACCCTTCGTGGGATAGCGCCCTTTATAGAGGGTCAGACTATTATGGCATTAAGTGTTAGACAACCCAGTTTACGATGGCCGGTCACTGATAATATACAGACAATTACCCGTGGGCAAAAAATTGGGCAGTTAACGCGGCGAGCCAAGTATATTGTTTTATCGCTAGAAAGTGGTTCCATACTGATACATTTGGGTATGAGTGGCAGTTTACGTATTGCTGATCCCAGTGAGACTTGGCGAAAACATGATCATATTGAG
>JAYOSY010000010.1:0-30533 GCA_038139495.1 Porticoccaceae bacterium | reverse complement strand
TAGGCAGATTCTTTTTCATGAAACGACTTATTTTTGGGCTCTGTCTCGGGCTTCTTGGTAATGTATCCGTTGCATATGCCGCTTTTTTTCAAGTAGCTGATATTAGAATTGAAGGCTTGCAACGTGTATCTGCGGGTACCGTTTTTGCTGCACTCCCTATAAAAGTGGGAGATATGGTCGATCAACCTTCGATTACTGAAGCCTCAAGGTCAATTTTCAAAACAGGTTTTTTTTCCGATATCTCTCTAATAAAAGAAGAACAAGTACTGGTGGTCGTGGTTCAAGAAAGACCTGCTATCGCTGAAATTACTCTTAAAGGTAACAAAGCAATTCAAACAGAACAGCTTATGGATGCATTGACTGATAATGGGATAGATGAAGGTCAGATATTTCATCAATCTGTCCTTGAGGCGATGACTCAAGAGCTTCAACGTCAATATGTCTCCCAGGGTCGCTATGGGGCGACTGTAACAAATAATGTTGAGAACTTACCACGAAATCGAGTAGCGCTTAACATTGATATTGACGAGGGCGCAGTTGCTAAAATAAGACATATTAATATTATCGGTAATAAAAGTTTTACTGAGCAGGCGCTTCGCGAAGACTTCGAACAAAACGAGACTGGCTTTTGGTCTTTTTTGAGTGGCAATGATAAATATTCAAGAGAAAAGCTGACAGGTGATTTAGAAACCTTGGAAACATGGTATCTAGATCGTGGATATCTGGCTTTTGAGGTAAAAAATACGCAGGTTTCTGTAAGTGCCGACAAAAAGTCAGTTTTTATTACCATCACTATTGATGAGGGTGGTACCTACTCGATTAGTGATATTGAGCTATCTGGTGAGTTAAAGATCCCTGAAAAAGATATCCGTGGCATGATTCTTATGCGAAAAGGCATGCGCTTTTCGCAAGCATTAATGACTACCTCGAGCGAGCTAATTACTCGGCGATATGGCAATGAAGGCTATACTTTTGCCAAGGTAGAAGGGTATCCAGAATTGAACAAAGAAGACAATACTGCAAAAGTTACCTTTGTTCTTATGCCTGGAATGCGTGCCTACGTCCGTCGTATTGAATTTAGAGGTAACACCAAAACAGAGGACGAAGTATTACGTCGTGAGATGCGACAAATGGAAGGCTCGTCTGCGAATAATGCCTTAATTGAGTCATCTAAAGTTAGATTAGAGCGCTTGGGATTTTTTAAGGAGGTCAACGTTGAAAACGTGCCTGTTCCCGAGGTCAATGATCAGATTGATGTTGTCTATACAGTAGAGGAGCAACCCTCAGGTTCAATTGGCGCCAGTATTGGTTATGCTCAGAATTATGGTACTGTTTTAGGTGCAAACCTATCTGAAAATAATTTCCTTGGTTCAGGAAGAAAGTTATCAGTAGGTATTAATCGAAGCACCTATCAAGAATCAGTGAATATAGGTTTTACAGAGCCCTATTTTACTGTAGATGGTGTCAGTGTGGGTTACAGTATTTTTGCTCGTGAAACTGATTACGATCAAATTAATGTTTCAAGTTTTTCAACAAATGCCAAAGGTGCTAATGTAAGCTGGGGTTATCCAATTTCAGAAGTGGAGCGCATAGGTTTTGGCTTTGGTTTTGAAAATTTAGATATTCGTTACGGTAACTTTGCTTCTCAGGAAATAAGAAGTTTTATTGATACTAATGGCAGCAAGTTCGATGTATTTAATTTAAATCTTAACTGGCGCAAGTCAACCTTAAATCGGGGAATCTTTGCTACCAGAGGATCTTCGCATAGTATAGCATTAAATGTTGCCTTACCTGGTTCTGGGCTAGAATATTACAAGGCGACTTACAAGGGGCAATACTTACGAGGTTTAACCCGTTCACTATCCCTTAAGCTTCGAGCTGACCTTGGTTACGGAGAGAGTTACGGTGATACTTCGCAATTACCATTCTTTAAAAACTTTTATGGCGGTGGTTTTGGTTCTGTGAGAGGCTTTGAGTCTAATAGTTTAGGGCCTCAGGATACGCCCTGCTCTGGTTCTACGGAAAGCTGTAGTAATACATCGGTTTATAATCGTCCAGATCCTATTGGTGGCAATGTCCAAATTGAGTTTGGATCGGAAGTAATTTTCCCGATGCCCTTTGTTAAAGACAAGCGCTCAATGCAGTCGGCATTCTTTATTGATGCTGGTAATATTTTTAACACAAAATGCGGTGATACTCAGTTAAATTGCTTTAAACCAGATGTAAGTGAGTTAAGATACTCAGTGGGGGTTGGAGTGACTTGGTTGAGCGCAATGGGTCCGTTGACCTTTAGCTACGCTAAACCACTTAATGCCAGTGAGTATGATGAAACCGAAATGTTTCAGTTTTCTTTAGGCAATCAATTTTAAAATTTTAAAAAAAGGGTTAGAAAAAATGATTATTAAAATAGCAAAGGCAGCGTGTTTGTGGACAATTTTTAGCACATTGGCACTAGCGCCGCTGGCTTCATCGGCTGAGACAGTAAATAAGATTGCAGTGGTTGATGCAAAAGCAGCCATTTTTAGCTCAGCTGTTGCCCAAAACTATCTTAAAACTTTTGAAGAAAGTGCAGATTTTTTGAGTTTAAAGGCTAAGTATGAAAGTTCATCGGCTGATTTTCAGTCAATGGCAGCTGAAGCTGAAAAGCAGCGCCTAACTTGGTCTGCTGAGCAGTTTGCTGAGCATCAAAAGAAAATGAGCTATGTAAAGGCAGATGCTGAACTAGCGATTCAAAAATTAAGTTCGGAGCAAAAACAACTAGAACAGCGTATCTTGCAGAATCTTGCGCCGTTGGTTGAGGAATCGATCCAAGAGATTGTAAAGGAAGAAGGTATAACACTGTTGCTTCGTGCCGAATCTGTTTTATTAGCTATCCCAGAAACTTCTATTACCAAACAGGTTTCAAATCGTATTGACATTAAATCGCAGTCAAAACCAGAATAACCTTAGGGTCTGATAGCTTAATGCCTAAATCATACAGCCTTAAACAGATAGCAGAATTCTTGGGCGCCAAAGTTCAAGGGGATGATACGGTTAAAATTTCTGGTTTGGGTACATTAAGTACGGCATCGAGCAATGATCTAGCGTTTGTCAGCAATTCTAAATATATTGATCAGCTTGCAAAAACACAGGCAGGTGCCGTGATTTTGGCAACAGAGCTGGCTGATAAGTATCAGGGTAATTTTTTGCTGGTAGACGATGCTTACCTTAGCTACGCAAAGATAAGCGCTTGGTTTGATAAAACGCCTAAAGCAGAAGTAGGCGTTCATCCCTCTGCTTGTATTGATCCCAGTGCTGTTATTGGTGATCAGGTCTCAATTGGTCCTAATGTGGTTATTGAAGCCAATGTAAAGATTGGTAAATACTCAGTCATAAAGGCTAATACATTTATAGGTGCTCGTTCGGAGATTGGCGAAAGCGCACTAATAGCGTCCAATGTGGCTATTTACCATGATGTTTTTCTTGGCGATCGTGTGATCGTACACAGTGGTGCTGTGTTAGGTGCAGATGGTTTTGGTTTTGCGCCAAAGAGTGACAAAGGTTGGCAGAAAATTAGCCAAATTGGCGGTGTTGTGATTGGTGATGATGTTGAGATCGGTGCATCAACAACCGTGGATCGAGGTGCTATAAATGATACCATTATTGGCAATGGTGTTATTCTTGATAATCACGTTCAAATCGCTCATAACGCTGTGATTGGGGATAACTGTGCCATGGCTGCCTATGCTGGTGTTGCAGGCAGTACAGTTATTGGGAAAAACTGTTTACTTGCTGCCGGTGCACATGTAGTGGGTCATGCCAGTTTATGTGACAATGTTCAAGTTATGGCACATAGCTTGGTCTTTAAGGATATTAAACAACCAAATTCATTTTCAAATGGAGTATTACCATTAATGACAACCGCAGAATGGTCGAAAAATTCTGTGCGTATGGGTCAGTTAAATCTGATATCACGGCGATTAAAAAAATTAGAAAAAAAGATAAAATAGTTTGAGATAACCACCTACTTTTGGACAAATGGATTAAGTAATGAAAGTCAATGAAATTATGAAGCTCCTCCCTCACAGATACCCATTTTTATTGGTTGATAGAGTGGAAGAAATCGAAGCTAACAAACGAATCGTAGCCTATAAAAATATCACCTTTAATGAAGATGTTTTTAATGGCCACTTTCCAGGAGCTCCAATTTTTCCGGGCGTTATGATTGTTGAAGCGATGGCACAGGCCTCTGGAATTTTGGGGTTTTATTCCTCAGGGATTACGGCAGAGGATGGAAAGCTTTTCCTTTTTGCTGGAGTTGATAAAGCACGCTTTAAAAAGCCTGTAGTGCCTGGTGATAAGCTTGTTCTTACCTCGGAAGTTGATACAGTAAAACGCAATATGTGGCGGTTTAATACAACGGCATCAGTGGACGGAAAAACTTGCTGTGAGGCTACGCTTTTATGTGCCTATCAGGATAGAGATAAAGTAGTGTGATTGATTCTAAAGCGACTATAGATCCCAGCGCAAAGATTGGCGACAACGTCAGTATTGGCCCTTGGACGGTTATTGGTCCCGATGTTGAAATTGGTGATAACTGTGAAATTGCCTCTCATGTAGTGATTCGAGGCCCATCGAAAATAGGCAAAAATAATAAGTTTTATCAGTTTTCAACCATTGGTGATGATACCCCTGACCTTAAATACAAGGGTGAGCCCACTCAACTTATTATGGGTGATAATAATGTGGTTCGCGAGGGCGTTACTATTCATCGTGGCACCATTCAGGATAAAGGCGAAACCATAATAGGCAGCAATAACCTGCTAATGGCCTATGCCCATGTAGGCCATGATTCGGTGATTGGTGACCATGTGATTATGGTTAATAATTCTAGTCTTGCAGGCCATGTTACTGTGGGAGACTGGGCTATACTTTCTGGTTATGCTTTGATTCATCAATATGTATCGGTTGGCGCTCACAGCTTTATAGGTCCTGCAGCCTTTAGTTACCATGATGTCCCTGCTTTTGTAACCGCCTTTGGTAGTCCAGCAGAACCTAGAACCATCAATAAAGAAGGATTAAAGCGTCGCGGTTTTACCGCAGATCAAATCGCCTTGGCCAACAAGGCCTATAAGTTACTCTATCGTCGGGGTCTCTCCCTAGAAGAGGGGATAGAAGCCATTGCAGAGTTAGGTGATGACACTGTGATTACAGTGCTTCTGGACTCATTAAAAACCTCTACCCGCGGTATTATTCGCTAGCTCATGTTGGAAGCGCCTATTTTTGCCATAGTTGCCGGTGAAACATCTGGTGATTTATTGGGTGCAGACTTAATTCGAGGGTTAAAAAAGCAGTACCCTAAGGCAATATTCGAGGGTATTGGTGGGCCAAAAATGCAAGCAGAGGGGTTTAACTCGTTGTTTGATATGGAGCGCCTATCAGTGATGGGTCTTTGGGAGCCGCTGAAACGATTGCCTGAATTACTGTCTATTCGGCGTTCAATTATCAAACGTTTTTCCACTCAAAAACCGATTGCTTTTATTGGTATTGATTCACCAGACTTCAATGCCAAAATTGAGAAAAAGCTACATGCTGTGGGGGTTAAAACAGTACATTACGTCAGCCCTTCAGTCTGGGCATGGCGTCAGGGGCGAATCAAAAATATTAAGCGTTCAGTTGATTTAATGCTGACTTTATTTCCCTTTGAAGCAGGATTTTATGAGCAGCATCAGGTACCGGTTTGTTATGTGGGACACCCATTAGCCAAACAGTTCCCTAAGCAGCCTAATCCTTCAAGCGCTAGACAGCAGTTAGATCTTGAAGAAAGCAAGCCAACGCTATGCATAATGCCAGGCAGTCGCAGTGCCGAGGTCGAATTGATGGCCGAGCTATTACTCGATGCTGCGGCTAAAGCATCAGAGAGTTTAGGTTCAGAATTACAGCTGGTTATACCGGCTGCTAATCAGTCAAGATTTGATCAATTACAAAAAATTCTAGGGACAAAATTAGATAAGGTTAAATTGCTTAAACAGCAGTCACATCTAGCGATGGAAGCAGCCGATGTGGTGTTGCTGACCTCCGGTACTACCGCATTAGAAGCCATGTTACTTAAAAAGCCAATGGTGGTGGGCTATCGTATGAATGCACTGTCATTTAAAATCCTTTATCCCTTGCTAAAAACCGCCTATGTTTCGTTGCCGAATCTATTAGCTGATAAAGGGTTAGTGCCAGAATTAATTCAGCAAAAAGCAACCAGTGATAGTTTATCTGCAGAGGTGGTTAATCTCTTTAAAGCAAACAATGCTGAACTGGTGGAACAGTTTGATAAGCTTCATCAACAGTTATCCCTAGATTCATCAGCCTTAGCAACGGCTGCAATTTCCCAGCTGATAGAGAGTCCCTAAGGTGGTAGATAAGTGGTACCCACCTAAAAATATAAACTATCTAGCTGGCGTTGATGAGGTGGGTCGAGGCCCGTTGGCAGGGGATGTAGTTACAGCGGCTGTTATTTTGCCAACCAATCACAGTATTCAAGGTCTAGCAGACTCCAAGGCACTGACAGCTCATCAGCGAGAGGCCCTGTACAAAGAGATTGTCGAGCAAGCCCTATGTTATTGCGTGGGGAGAGCCTCAGTAACAGAAATTGATCAGTACAATATTTTGCAATCAACTATGATGGCTATGCGCCGAGCAGTTTTGGGCTTATCTGTACAACCAGATTTTGTTGCTGTTGATGGCAACCGTGTACCTCAATGGGAATATCCGTCCGAAGCGGTGGTAAAGGGTGATGGACGTGTAGAAGTGATCAGTGCCGCCTCAATTATTGCCAAAGTCGTACGCGATAGAGAAATGGTAGAATTTGAAGCCAAGTTCCCAGGTTACGGGTTTGCCAAAAATAAAGGCTATGGCACGGCTCAGCATTTAGAAGCATTAAAACGACTGGGTGCAACGCCGATTCATCGTCGATCGTTTGCACCGGTTAGTGAAAACCTGCTGCCTCAGCAGCAAACACTATTATAAAAAATATAATTTTAAACGCTTTGGCTTGAGTTAATTGAGTTGAAGCTATACATTGAATTCTATGGTTAAAGTTCACTATAAAGTAATCCAAAGAAAGCATTATGAACTCTAATTTTGTTCATCTTCGTCTGCATTCCGAGTACTCACTGGTTGATGGGCTTGTGCGCATTAAACCCTTGGCAAAAAAAGTGGCTGAGATGGGTATGCCAGCGGTAGCACTTACCGATTTTAATAATTTCTTTGGTCTTATTAAATTCTATAAAGCGGCACAGGGATCTGGCGTTAAACCTATCTTAGGGGCCGATGTTCTGCTTTCTGATCAATCTGATGGGGCTGCTTCACAGTTATTGCTCCTCGCATCAGACTTAAAGGGCTATCGCAATCTGACTCAGCTTATTTCTCGCGCCTACCTAGAAGGGCAGAAGCAAGCGGTGCCCATGATCGATAAATCATGGCTAGCGGCACATAATGAGGGTTTAATTGCACTTTCTGGCGGTCGACTAGGCGAGGTGGGTATAGCCCTAGTATCAAGCCGTTATACTGAAGCAGAGCGCGCGCTGCGAGAAATGATGGACTTATTTCCAGATCGTTTCTATTTAGAGTTACAGCGCACCAATCGTCCCGATGAAGAAGATTATATCCATGCTGCTGTTACCCTGGCTGAGGGTTGCGATTGCCCTGTTGTGGCGACCAATGATGTGCGTTTTGTTGAATCCAGTGAGTTTGAAGCCCATGAAGCCAGAGTTTGTATCTATGAAGGGCGAGCACTAGATGATCCACGTCGCGAGCGCCGCTATTCAGATAATCAGTATTTAAAAAGCCCTGCGGAAATGGCTGAATTATTCAGTGATATTCCAGAGGCTTTAGAAAATACCGTTGAAATCGCCAAACGATGTAATGTGGATCTAAAATTTGGTGAATATTTCTTGCCGGACTACCCGATTCCAGAGGGTATGACCATTGATGAGTTTTTGGTGCAGGTGTCTGAGGAAGGGCTTGAACAGCGTCTTAATAGCCTATTTGATACCACTGCAGAAGATTATCCAGAGAAACGGGAGCGCTATTATCAACGGCTGAAATTTGAGTTGGATATTATTATCCAAATGGGCTTCCCCGGTTATTTCTTAATCGTGATGGACTTTATTCGTTGGTCAAAAGATAACAAAATTCCAGTCGGTCCCGGTCGCGGTTCTGGTGCAGGTTCACTGGTGGCATACGCCCTAAAAATTACCGATCTAGACCCTATAGAATACGACTTACTGTTTGAGCGATTCCTTAATCCTGAACGGGTATCCATGCCTGATTTTGATATCGATTTCTGTATGGAAGGTCGCGACCGCGTGATTGCCTATGTTGCCGAGCGCTACGGACGCAATGCAGTATCGCAAATTGTTACTTTCGGCACCATGGCCGCGAAGGCGGTGGTTCGAGATGTAGCGCGGGTGCAGGGTAAGTCTTATGGTCTTGCCGATAAATTATCCAAGATGATTCCATTTGAAGTGGGCATGACTCTTGAGAAGGCGGTCGAAGAAGAGGAGTCCTTGCAAGAATTTTTAAAGCAAGATGATGAGGCTTCAGAAATTTGGGCCATGGCGCTTCAGCTTGAGGGAATATCGCGGAACTGCGGTAAGCACGCTGGTGGTGTCGTCATTGCCCCAACAGAAATCACTGATTTCTCCCCTATCTACTGTGATGACACCGGCTCTGGTGTGGTCACTCAGTTTGATAAGAATGATGTTGAAGAAGCAGGCTTAATTAAATTCGACTTCCTAGGGCTTCGTACCCTCACCATTATTGATTGGGCGGTGCAAATGATTAATCGTGAGCGTGCCAAAAATAATGAAGAATTATTAAATATTGAGCATATCCCTTTAGATGATAAAAAAACCTTTGAGCTGATGCAGCGAGCTGAGACAACCGCAGTATTTCAGTTGGAATCTCGGGGTATGAAAGACATAATTAAAAAGCTAGGTCCTGATCGTTTTGAGGATATTGTTGCACTGGTGGCGCTATTTAGGCCAGGACCTTTACAGTCGGGTATGGTCGATGACTTTATTAATCGGAAAAAAGGCAGAGCAGAGGTTAGTTACCCCCATGCAAAGTATCAACATGAGTGCTTGAAGCCTGCTTTAGAACCAACCTACGGTATTATCCTGTATCAAGAACAGGTCATGCAGATTGCACAGGTAATGGGAGGCTACACTCTTGGTGGTGCTGATTTGTTGCGACGCGCTATGGGTAAAAAGAAAGCCAATGAAATGGCAAAGCAAAGAGAATTATTTGTTACTGGTGCTATCAAAAAAGGTCATAGTGAAGCGCTGGCATCCAACATCTTTGATTTAATGGAAAAGTTTGCGGGTTACGGTTTTAATAAATCACACTCAGCCGCCTACGCGCTAGTTGCCTATCAAACTGGCTGGTTAAAAACTCATTATCCGGCAGAATTTATGGCGGCTACCATGTCCTCAGACATGGATAAAACCGATAAGGTTGTGACTTTTATCGACGAATGTCGATCCATGAAGCTTGAGCTTTTGCCGCCTGATGTAAATCGCGGTAGATACCAATTTAGTGTGGGTGATAAGGGCCAGGTTATCTATGGTTTGGGAGCCATCAAGGGATTGGGTGAAGGCCCGATTGAAAATATTATTCAATCCAGAGAGCAGGGCGGAGCCTTTACTGATTTATTTGATTTTTGCGCCAGAGTTGATGGGCGAAAAGTCAATAAACGAGCAATTGAGGCATTGATTCGCAGTGGTGCCCTTGATGAAATTGGTCCTGAAGGTGAAATAGGTTATCGCCGAGCGGTAATGCTTGCCGTTATGGATCAGGCTCTGAAAATGGCTGAGCAACAGGCGCGAGATGTAAGCAGTGGTATGACCGATTTGTTTGGCGGTGCCATGGTTGAGAGTGAGCAACAAAATCCCTATCAAGCCAGTCTTAAAACTAAACCCTTTACCATTAGAGAGCGCCTCGGTGGTGAAAAAGACACTTTAGGTCTCTATCTAACTGGGCACCCAATCGATGAATATGAAGATGAACTAAAATATATGCTGCCACAGCGCATTGTTGATCTGCGTTCTGATAAAGAAAAAACCACTGTTTACGGTATGGTGGTTGGTATGCGCGTTCTCAAAAATAAGCGAGGTGATAGCTTTGCCTTTATTACATTGGATGATAAGAGTGGTCGTTTAGAATTATCAGTATGGGCTGAACAGTTTGATATGTACCGAAGTATCCTTAACAAAGATGCCTTAGTGGTTGTAAAGGGCGCAGTGTCTGAGGATAGTTATACGGGAGGTCTAAAAATGGTTGCTGAATCAATTCAGTCAATCTATGAGGCGCGGTGTAGCAAGTTGGAAAAATTAAGAATATCGGTGACTAAAGCTGAAATTGGTAACGGTTGGGTTAGCGACTTTCAAAGCTCACTCAATGATTACAAAGATGGCTCCTGCCCAGTGGTACTGGATTATTCTCACCCAACAGCAACAGGCCAATTTACTCTGGGACAACAGTGGCTTGTTCAACCCAAAGATGAGCTTATTACTCGTTTAAAAGAACAATTTGGCAGTACTAATGTTAACCTAGATTACAGTTGACCCTTTTTTTATCACATGAATCCTTTGCCAAGGGGAAATATATAGAAAACTGGGCTAGCGATAATTTGAGCAGAAGTTTAAAATAGCGCATTGCAAAATTAACTGCCCTAGGCCAACAGAGACAGAGAACAGCATGAATTTAAATTATTTATCTTTTGAACAGCCCATTGCTGACTTAGAAGGAAAAATTGAGGAGCTACAGCTCGTTGGTAACGATAGTGATATTAATATTGCTGAAGAAATCTCTAAATTGCGTGAAAAGTCACGTAAGCTAACTGAAAATATTTACTCAAAACTCACGCCTTGGGATGTTGTTCAAGTAGCAAGACATCCACAAAGACCCTATGCTCTAGACTATATTCAACGCATATTCACCGATTGGCAAGAAATGCATGGCGATCGTCACTTTGGTGATGACAACGCTATTGTGGGTGGAGTCGCACGTCTCAATGGTAAGCCAGTGATGGTGATTGGCGAAGAAAAAGGTCGTGGTGTGAATGAGAAGGTGATGCGTAACTTTGGTATGCCTAAAGCTGAGGGTTACCGTAAAGCCTTGCGTTTAATGGAATTAGCAGAGCGTTTTAACCTTCCTGTGATTACACTTATTGATACGCCGGGAGCCTATCCAGGTATTGATTCTGAGGAGCGCAATATCTCTGAATCTATTGCGCAAAATCTCGCAGTTATGTCCCGTTTAAAAACGCCGATTATCTGTACCGTGATTGGTGAGGGAAGTTCTGGTGGTGCATTGGCGATTGGTGTGGGTGATAAGCTAAATATGCTGCAGTACAGCACCTATTTTGTGATCTCTCCAGAAGGCTGTGCCAATATTATCTGGAAAACCAGTGAAAAAGCCCCTCAGGCGGCAGAAGCTATGGGTGTAACCTCAGATAATCTTGAGCAATTAGGTATTGTGGATGAGACTATTCCAGAGCCACTGGGTGGTGCCCATCGAGATATAGATACCATGAGTGAAAATCTTAAACAGCACCTTGCAAAGCAACTTGAAGAGCTGCAGAAGATACCCACAGACCAACTGTTAGAGCAGCGCTATCAGCGCGTTATGTCCTACGGTAACTAGGCATAAACTACCTAACCATCTTTTAGTAACGATATTGCCGCCAACGCCTCTGGGTCATTTGACTTAAGCTTGTTGGCAATATGGTGCTGAAAGAAATAGTGAAAGTCCTTATTTTTATCCGCCGCATACAGGCAATCATCACCGGGTAGCACAGGTGTGCTGACCATTTTGTCTTCATTGGTAATCATGGCCTCTATCTTACCGTTGTTTAACAAACGCCAACTCACCACTTCTTTTAATGTGATAGTCGAAAAGCCGTCATCCGATAAAACTGCATGGGTGCCGATCGTATCCGGTACCTCCTGAATAACATCTAAGTCTGAATCACATTGATAATCATAGTAATCAGCCGCCGTTTCCAGCTCGACTACCTTGTGCAGAGGCGCGGTAAAAAATAGTTCATCTACTCCCTGATCGAAGTAACCTTGCCACTGTCCATTGAGAGGGTCATTGATTTCATCACAGGCGATAAGTTCATCCAACCAGGGTACAAGGCCGATAACCTCACCATTGGTTCTAAGCCCCCAGGCTAAGACTCTTACAGAAAAAAGTTTGTCAGGGTTTTGTGCGTTGCTATAAAGCATTTCTAGGCCGTCAAGTTCCGGCGCGATACGAATTATTTTATTGTCAGAAAGTTCAGAGATTGGTTTGCGAGTAAAGATATCAATTACATTGTCCACGGGGTGATCAATGGCTTGGTTAGGCATGGATACATCTCCTTCTGGTAGTCGATGGTCGAAATAGCTAACACTACATAAGGTACTCCAGAATTATATAAAGCACAATAGTTTGTGCTTTATTAAATTTATTTATTTCTAAAATTTTCATTTACTTTTCCTATGCACTGAGTCTTATTACAACCATATACATACCATTGATGAGTCCACATACTGGATTTTTTGTCTGACCTACTATATATCGATTTGAAATGCCCGCCATATCCGAACTAAATCTTTCCGCTAAAGCTAAACATGCCTCTCTGTCCATATTTGTGTTGTAACTTAGAGTATAATAACCCTCACTTTGCCCTAGTATTACGAGAGCACTTCCAAAAACATTTTCTTTTCGTTGAAGCAGGGGTATGGGGTTCATTTTTTTTATTCCATTCCATGTCTGCAATGAATCAGCGATTTCATATTGAGCTTCAAGTATCTTAGCCTCAGCGGATAAATCACCCCCTTTTTTTAAAAAGGCAACGCTAGCAATGGCGCTGATCGCCAGTGAAATAATAACTGGAACCAGAGTATTACCTAATTGTTTTTTTGAATCGTGAAAAGTATTAATTGATTGATTAAATCCTTTTAATTTTTTCATCTTATATAGTCCTTTATATTAGATGTCATAGGGCTAGTTAATTTACAATCACTAACTCATCTATAATTATAGATCGCTAGATAGAGTATTTTAATTATTTAACATTTTTACATCTAATTTATTTAACCCATGATTCTATCTGAACAACATAGTTTACACTGTATTATTCAGTTATTTGATAGCTTATTTTTGAACACTGAAAATACCCAATTATTGGGTGGTGCCGACGAACCTCTGTATATTCCTTCATCATCTGAGGCAGCACCTCATCAATTAATCTTTAGAGAAAATTTTGTCGCCAGCGCACTGCATGAAATAGCCCATTGGTGTATTGCCGGTAAAGAAAGACGATTACAGCCAGATTTTGGTTACTGGTATCAGCCTGATGGTCGAACAGCGACACAGCAAGCAAAGTTTGAAGCTATGGAAGTAAAGCCGCAGGCGCTGGAGTGGATTTTTTCTAATGCTTGCGCGCAAAAATTTACCCCAAGTGCCGATAATCTTAATGCTTCTGATGCTCAGATAGCGGATGATACTACCTTTAAGCAAGCATTGGTTCAACAGGCACAAGACTGGTGTAAATCCCAGCAGTTACCGCCAAGAGCGAAAATTTTTATTAAGGCATTAACAAAAGAATTTGATACAGCTAATCCCTATCATCTAGAGTACTATCAACTGAGTTATTTGGCTTAAGACCCAATTATGCAAGCGTTCTTAATAGATTCATCAATTTATATTTTTAAAAGCTATTTTTCATTGCCTGAGAAATGGCATGCCGAACATAGCCAACACCCCACGCAAGCAGTGTATGGGTTTACTAATTTTTTATTGGATTTGCTAAAAAAACAGCAACCCAAATATATATTCTGTGCCTTTGATGAAAGCCTGCAAACAGGGTTTCGTCATCAGCTCTGTCCCAATTACAAAATCAATCGAGAACTGCCCGATGAGGCCTTAGCCTTTCAGCTTAATGCCTGTCGACAGCTGTGTCGTGTGCTGGGTATTACAGAAATGGCTTCCCAGCGGTATGAGGCAGACGATCTTTTGGGTGCTATGGCCGCAAAGGTAAGAAAAGCCGGGATGCAGCCTGTTATTATTAGCCGCGATAAAGACCTGACGCAGATTATTCAAGAGGGTGATTTATATTGGGATATTGGCAAATCCCAACCCAAAGATTATAAACAATTAGAGCAACACCTTGGGGTGGGCTGTTCTCAAATGGCGGACTATCTGGCACTGGTAGGGGACACTAGCGATAGTATTGCCGGTGTTCCCGGCGTAGGGCCAAAAACTGCTCGCGAATTATTATCTTGGATGCCATCCCTAGATCATATTATTGAAAACAGTGATCAGCTAGGTGATTTACCTATTCGCGGAGCCGCCAAACTAAGTGATAAGATAGTGGATAACCAAGAGCAGCTATTACTATCCCGTAAGCTGGCTACCATAGTAACTGAGATAGATGAAATTCCCAGTTGCGATAATATTCAGTGGCAGGGCGTCTATCAGGATGCTTTTGCCTTATTTACGGATGAGATGGGTTTTGGTGAAGTATTTAATCGCCGCTCCGCTGACCTGAGACAAAGGCAGTTTCAACCCGTATTGGGTAGCTAAATAAATGATAAAAAGGTTTCAATGAATAGTCCGCGCATTATTGCCGATCAAAATATGCCCTTTGTTGAGGCTTACTTTGGCCACTTAGGCGAAGTAAAGCTGATGGCTGGGCGAGAGATCGACCGACAAGCTATTCAAGGTGCTGAGATCTTGTTGGTGCGCTCAGTAACAGAGGTTAATCAAAGTCTGTTAGAGGGAAGCACAGTGCGCTTTGTGGGTTCAGCCACTGCCGGCACCGATCATATTGACCTAGACTACCTCGCAGAAAAGGGGATTCAATTTGCCCATGCACCCGGTTGTAATGCCGAAGCGGTAGTGCAATATGTGCTCTCTGTTTTTAGTTGTTTAAAACCAATATGGCAGCAGAGTCGGGTAGGCATTGTAGGCTGTGGACAGGTGGGCGGCAAGTTGTATCAAAAGTTAGTTAACTTAGGCGTTGATTGCCAAGTTTATGATCCATTTTTAAGTCCAAGCCTAATACCTGATTTAGTCTCATTTGAGCAGATACTCGACTGCGATATTATTACTCTGCATACGCCACTTACCACTGGGGGGGCGTTTCCCACCTATCATATGTTTGATAATAGGGTGCTTCAGAAAATTAATCCCAATAGCCTGCTGATTAATGCGGGTAGGGGTGCGGTGGTTGATAATCTAGCGCTTATCAATCGAATAAAGCAAGCAGATGGTCTGCAGGTGGCGCTTGATGTCTGGGAGTCGGAGCCACAGATCAATACAGATTTACTCGACTTAGTATGCTTGGCTACGCCACATATTGCGGGTTATAGCACCGAGGGTAAAATTCAAGGCACCCGTATGCTCTATAACGCACTTTGTCGATTATATTTGGACAATGAGCTTCCACAGCAGCCAAATAATCTGGCAAAGGACCCAAAAGAGCCCATAGAAGCTTCAGCAAAGACCCTTAATCAGCTGTTACTCGAGTGCTATAACATTGAGGCAGATGACCAAAGAATGCGTGAAAGGTTAAAGCAGGGCGATATAGGGCAGGGCTTTGATCAGTTGCGAAAAACCTATCCCCAGCGCAGAGAATACAGCCATTACAAGGTTTCTAATGCGGGGTCAATAAGCGAAGCATTAAAGAGGCTGGGATATTCGACCGGCTAGAGCCAGTTATCGCCTAATTGTTGCTAAAAATTCAGCTAAACGAGTTAAAGATTCCACTAGCTGCGCCTTGTCGGGCAAAAATACAATGCGCAAGTGCTGGGTGTCATCTAAATTAAATGCCGAACCCTGTACCAAAAGAACCCGCTGCTGTTTTAGAAAATCCAAAACTAGTTGTTCGTCATCGGCAATAGGATACATCTCTGGATCCAATTTTGGAAATAGATACATAGCAGACTTAGGTTTTACACAGCTAATACCAGGGATATTGGTGAGCATATCGTAAGCCAAATCTCGCTGTTCTAAAAGTCTACCGCCGGGAAGAATAAGATCTTCAATGCTCTGTCTACCGCCCAGTGCCGTTTGTACTGCCAGCATAGCAGGGGCGTTAGCACAGAGACGCATAGAGGCTAACATCTCCAGACCTTCACAATAACTCTGCGCCTGTTTTTTTGTACCCGTCATCAGCATCCAGCCCGATCTAAAACCCGCTAGTCGATAGGTTTTGGATAAGCCATTAAAGGTTAGACACAGAGTATTTTCTACTAAGCTAGCAAGCGGAATATGAACAGCATCATCATAGATAATACGATCGTAAATTTCGTCGGCAAACACCACCAGATTATGCTTTTCAGCCAAGGTAACTAAAGCCTTTAGTGTTTGTTCTGAATACACAGCGCCGGTTGGGTTATTGGGATTAATAATCACAATACCCTTGGTTTTATCATTAATCTTGGATTCGATATCGTTTAAATCAGGCTGCCAGTCGTTGGCTTCATCACAGCGATAATGAATGGGTGCACCACCGGAAATAGAGACAGCCGCAGTCCATAGCGGATAGTCAGGGGCAGGGATGAGTATTTCATCACCAGTGTTCAGCAACGCTTGCATGGCCATCACAATAAGCTCGCTAACGCCATTACCCATAATAATATCGTCTACCGTGATACTCTCAATACCCTGAGCCTGATACCGTTGCATTACCGCTTTGCGGGCAGGGAACAGCCCTTTGCTGTGACAATAGCCCTGAGCCTGTCGTAAATTCTGAACCACGTCTTGCATAATTTCATCAGGCGCATCAAAGCCAAAGGCACCCGGGTTGCCTATATTTAGCTTGATAATGCTTTGACCCTGTTCCTCAAGCCAGTTGGCATGATCCAGAACGGGGCCGCGAATGTCGTAGCAAACGCCATTTAATTTGTCAGATTTTACAAACTTAGTCATTGGGTATTGATGTCCATAGAAAGATCATTAGGCTATTTTAGCAAAAAATAACCATAAAAATGGAAATAATAATGATTGGACACAAAACAACGATTTAGTTCAATTTAAGGATAAGTAAAATGATAAATGGACTGGAATAAAGGATAAAAAGAAAAATATCGTAATAGGGCATATAAGCCCTTGACAGTATCGGTGCGGCTACTTAGAATGCCCGCCTCTTAGCCAAACACGTCCCGTTCGTCTAGAGGCCTAGGACACCGCCCTTTCACGGCGGGAACAGGGGTTCGAACCCCCTACGGGACGCCATTTGGTTAATGCAAGCCACTTCGGTGTATGCGGGAATAGCTCAGTTGGTAGAGCGCAACCTTGCCAAGGTTGAGGTCGCCGGTTCGAACCCGGTTTCCCGCTCCAATATTTTATTACTTCGGTTAATCGCACCCCTTGACTTTCTGCTGATTACTGTCAACTTTACATTTGCTTCCGGCTATACCATCATTACCTCCATCCCCTTCTTTCACTAATTTCTTAGGAGATATTGAGAAGCAAGCAGAGCGGTTGTTGTTAGAACGCTATCAATTGCCGCCAGTTGATTTGCTGGTTGCACCGCACCATGGCAGTAAAACATCTTCAGGTAAGAATTTTGTTGAGCAGTTGATGCCTACTCATGTGGTTTTTTCTGCTGGCTATCGGCATCATTTTGGCCACCCTCATAAAGATGTGGTTGCACGGTATCAGCAAAGGGGTTCACAGCTCTGGTCGACGGCTGAAGATGGTGCGATTACTTTTGAATGGAACGACAGTGGCGAATTAAATATATTGACGGCAAAAGAAAGCAGGGCAAAATTTTGGTGGCGTTAGCATTTTATATTTCTTTTCCGGTGAAATTTGGGTAATTTTTTTGGTCTCTGTGATAGGGCGGGGGAATAGTTTGTGTTAGAGTCTGTATCTTGGTTTATATGTCTGTTTTTTTGGGTGAGTAAGCGTATAAAAATCGTTGCAGCTAAGATAGGTGTTTTTTGCGATAAGGCCTTGGTTGGAACTTAAAAATAGCGAGAAAAAAATGCAAGATATGGGTACTTCAGGTTTCCAGACTTATTTGCGATTATTGAGGTATGTTGGACGTTACTGGCTTGCTTTTTTAGTGAGTGTGCTGGGTTTGTTTATGCATTCGGCCGCTGAAATAGCCTTTGTCGACTTGCTGGGATATATCACAGATACGGTTGGCGCTATGACGTCGGCAGATCATTCTAGCTCCAATTTACCCTCAGCGGGCATAACGGCATCACTAGCTAATCTTTTTCTAAGTGGCTCTAATCTTGAGCGTGGTGCAATTATTATTCCTGTATTTTTAATTATTATTAGTCTTGTGCGTGGTCTGGGTTACTTGATTGGTAGCTATGGTCTCGCCTATGTGTCTAATTTCTTAGTTCATTCGCTGCGCACCGATATTTTGTCAAAATACTTACATTTACCCTCTGATTTTTTTAATCGTGCGATGTCGGGGCATCTGGTGTCGGTGGTGACATTCAATGTTCAGCAGGTCACTGAGGCGGGAACCCGAGCCATCAAGACATTGTTGCAACAGGGTAGCTTGGTTTTAGGTCTGTTGGGTTATCTATTCTATGTGAACTGGAAACTGACTTTATTCTTTATCGCTGTTATGCCGTTAATTGCTTTTTTGGTGTCTATGGTTAGCAAGCGTTTTCGTATGATTAGCCAACGTATACAGTCGGCTATGGGTGATGTGACCCATGTCACCCAGGAGGTTGTTAATGGCTACCAAGAAGTAAAGATGTTTGGCGGTGCTGATACCGAGCTCTCTCGAATGAATGAGGCCAGCCATAACAATCGCAAGCAAAATATGAAAATGGCCTTTACTGAGGGTGTGAGTAACCCGCTTGTTATGATAATTGTCTCACTGGCTTTTGCTGCGATTACTGCAGTTATGTTAAGCCCAACGATACTGTCTTCGATGACGGCGGGAAGCTTTATCACGTTCTTGGTTGCCTCTGGTATGTTGGTTAAGCCCATACGCCAGTTAACAGAAATCAATAGCGCTATTCAACGAGGTATTGCTGCTTCACAATCTATTTTTGAAGTTCTTGATGCTGATTCTGAGCCTGATACTGGTACTATTAATTTGGCAGCTGTTAAGGGATGTTTTGTATTTCGTGATATTAATTTTTCTTATAATGGTTCTGATAAGCCCGTACTTGAGAGGATTAATTTTGAGGTAAAGCCAGGAGAAACTATTGCTCTTGTTGGCTCATCGGGTAGTGGAAAATCTTCATTGGTTAATCTTATTCCCAGATTTTATAATTTAAAGCAGGGTTCCATTCTCCTTGATGATAACGATATCAAGGACTACTCATTAGCCAGTTTACGTCAACAAATAGCCATTGTTAGCCAGCGGGTCACCCTATTTAATGGCTCTATTTACGACAATATTTCTTATGGTGACTTAAAAGAATGTTCAGCGGAACAGATCAAAGCAGCGGCACAAATGGCCAATGCCCATGAGTTTATTGAAAAGCTTCCAGAGGGGTACGATACCCTTATTGGCGACAATGGGGTTATGTTATCTGGTGGCCAGCGACAGCGTATTGCTATCGCTAGAGCAATTTTAAAAGATGCCCCTATACTAATCCTAGATGAGGCAACATCTGCTTTAGATACGGATTCTGAGCGTTATATTCAGGCTGCCCTCGACGGTTTAATCAAGGATCGAACTACCTTTGTGATTGCTCATCGCTTAAGTACGATTGAAAAAGCGGATCGAATTCTAGTGATGGAATCGGGGCAGATAGCAGAGCAGGGTTCGCATAAGGAGCTTCTCTCTCAATCTGGACGTTATGCTCAGCTCTATAACCAAGAGTTTGATAGCACTGATGTCGTTGTAGATTAATTGGGACAGCTATGGAGAGCCTACAGGCGCGAATAACGAGAGCATGGCATTCCAACTATTCATGGGTGCTTCTGCTGTGGCCAGTTTCGATTATCTTTCGCGTTTTAGCCTGCTTGCGCCGCTGCATTCTTCGCAGTCTTTATCAGGGGCAACAGTTTTTATCACCCGTGGTGGTGGTAGGTAATATATCTGTTGGCGGCAGTGGTAAAACCCCTTTAATAATTTCTCTGGCTAAGCAGTTAATCGATCGTGGGTTAAGTGTTGCAGTTGTTAGCAGGGGTTATGGAGCAAAGGCTGCAAGCTATCCCCTTTCCGTTGAAATGCATACATTGGCCTCTGAATGCGGTGATGAGCCATTGCTAATACGACATAGTTTACCTCTGGAAAAATGTTATGTGGTGGTAGATCCGGATCGTAGACGCGCAGTTAACTATGCTCTTGAGTGTTTTAAGCCTGATTTGATTCTATGTGATGATGGCTTGCAGCATTATCGATTACATCGTGATATTGAAATTGCGGTTATCGATGGTTCAAGAGGGTTTGGAAATAAACACTGTTTGCCTGCAGGGCCATTAAGAGAGCCTATTGCGCGCTTAAAATCGGTAGATTTTGTGATGGCTAATGGTAAGCATACCCTGAATAGTGATATTGCCATTGATGGGTTATTTAAAATAAAGCCAACCGGCTTGCGTCATTTAGCTTCAGGCAAGGTAATAAGCATTGATGATTGGGCGGGGTCTAAAACGGTTCATGCTTTGGCGGCCATAGGTAATCCTCAGCGATTTTCTGATACCCTTGTTGCATTGGGTTTTATGCCTATTTTGCTGGGTTTTGATGATCACGAGACCATGGTTGAGTCGGATCTGCTATTTGAGGATGATTATCCAGTAATAATCACCGCAAAGGATGCCATTAAGTTTACTGCTACCGATTTAGATCATGTATGGGTATTAGATGTAGAGGCTGAAATGCCCTCCGAATTTATCAATAGTCTGTTAGCCGCTATTGATATAAACCCATCAAAATAGGAATTTATATGCAATTTATTGTTGTTATACCTGCGCGTTATGCCTCTTCTCGATTGCCGGGAAAACCACTGCGCGATATTAAGGGTAAAACCATGATTCAGCGAGTGTGGCAGCAGTCTTGTAAGAGCAGTGCTGCTCGCGTGGTTATTGCCACTGATGATCAGCGTATTGAGGAGGCAGCCACAGCATTTGGCGCTGAGGTCTGTATGACTCGAGATGACCATACCTCTGGTACAGATCGATTGCAGGAAGTGGCTCAAACCCTAGGCTTAGCCGATGATCAGATTATTGTTAATGTGCAGGGTGATGAACCGTTGATTCCGCCTGAGGTGATTGATCAGGTAGCTACTAATCTTGCGGAGTCATCAACTGCCGGTGTAGCTACCTTATGCGAGCCATTGAGTTCGGTTGTAGACTTTGTGAATCCGAATACGGTCAAAGTGGTCTCTGATGTAACGGGTAATGCGCTTTATTTTAGTCGGGCGCCGATTCCATTTCCCCGAGATAAATCACTGGGTTCTGATAATTCACTGCCTGAAGATGCCCGCAGACATATTGGCATTTATGCCTATAAGGTGGCTTCTATTAATCAATTCGTCGACTGGGATATCGCGCCCTTAGAACAGCTTGAGTCCCTTGAGCAATTGCGGTTTTTGGCTAATGGTATTGCTATTCATGTGGCAGATGCCTGTGCGCCTGTGCCGGGCGGGGTGGATACTGAAAACGATTTAAATAATGTAATAAATACATTATAAACAATTACTTATATAATTATTTTAATTTATTTTATTAGATATAAACATGTCAAAAATTTCAGTTTTATTTGTTTGCTTGGGTAATATCTGTCGCTCTCCCACGGCCCATGCGGTGTTTCAATCTATGGTTGATAAACAGGGTTTAAACGATCAAATATATATTGATTCTTGTGGTACAGGTGACTGGCATATTGGGCGTGCGCCCGACCCAAGATCACAGCAGCATGCGTTGGATCGTGGCTATCAGATGGATAATCTTCGTGCCAGATTAGTCGATAATCATGATTTTGATCAATTTGACTATATCTTGGCTATGGATCAAAACAATTTAGCTGACCTTAAAGCAATGAATTGTCAGGGCTATAAAGGACATTTGGGGCTGTTTCTAGACTTTTGTCGCCATCCTGATTTTACTAGCTTCTCTGAGGTGCCAGATCCCTATTATGGTGGTGATAAAGGCTTTTCTCTGGTACTTGATCTTATTGAAGATGCCTCTACAGAATTACTGCGACAGATTAGGGAGCGCCTATGACTGGGGCTGCGCCTGTGGATTTAAATATTGAAAAATCTAAGGATTTAAAGCCCTACAATAGCTTGGCTATCTCTGCCATAGCTGACTATTTCTGCTCTGTTGAGGATATTCAGCAACTAAAGAGTGCTCTGTTATTTGCAAAAAAAAATGACCTTGAAATAACGCCAATAGGCGGCGGAAGTAATTTGGTTTTAGCGTCAAATCTTTCGGGATTGGTAGTGCATATTTATCTGAAAGGCCTATCGGTGGTATCTTCATCGCTAGATCAGATCGATATTTGTATTTCTGCCGGCGAAAATTGGCATTCTACGGTCACACACTGTCTTGAGAATGGTTGGTATGGGTTGGAGAATCTTGCGCTTATTCCGGGTGATATGGGTGCCGCACCAATACAAAATATTGGTGCCTATGGTGTCGAGTTATGTGATTTTGTTCAGTCTGTTGAAGTGATTGAAATAAGTAGCGGAGAGATTAGCACTTTGTCCGCTGATGACTGCGAGTTTGATTATAGAACCAGTATTTTTAAGCAGGCCGCCAAAGATCGCTATATTATTACTGCGGTTACACTTCGGTTAAGTAAAGCGCCCAAGATCAATATTCAGTATCCCTCGCTAAGGACAGTATTGTCTAATGCTAGTCCTTCACCTAGCGATGTCTATCAGGCGGTATGCCAGATTCGACGCAATAAACTGCCAGATCCGCAACAGGTACCTAATGTGGGCAGTTTCTTTAAAAATCCTATTGTTACAGTGGATATTGCCCATAAATTAGCTGAAGTTTATCCTGAGTTGCCAATCTATTCTTATTCAGATTCGCACTCAAAGTTAGCTGCTGCTTGGCTGATTGAGCACTGTGGTTTTAAGGGTTGTCGCAAGGGAAATGTGGGCGTGCATAATAAACAGGCACTGGTTTTAGTGAATTATCAAGGCGATGGGGCAGCCGTTTTATCCCTTGCCGCAGACATTAAATCAACGGTTTTTAAAACCTTTGCCGTTGAGCTACAAATAGAGCCAAGAATATACGGCGATTTAACTTAAAATCATGGCTATGAGTTTATTTGATCATCAGATTATTTCCTTGCCACTATCAGATAATACCCATCAATCTGAGTTAAATTTTTGGCCTCAATGGCTTGAGCCTAAAGAGGCGGATAATCTGTTATCGAAATCTATAGAAACTCTGCCTTGGCGACATGACAAGATAAAGATGTTCGGCAAACAGGTACCGGTTCCTAGGCTTCAAAACTGGTTTGCCGACCACACGAACACCTCCTATACCTACTCGAATATCTGTATGCAGGCGGTAAAATTTCCCGATTGGATGGCTGACTTAGCCAACGCAGTTGCCGATAAAACAGGGTTTCCTTTTAATAGAGCTTTGGTCAACTATTATCGGGATGGTAGTGATAGTGTTGATTGGCATGCCGATGACGAACCAGAATTAGGGCCAGATCCTATTATTGCCTCAATTAGCTTGGGGGCAGAGCGTATTTTTCAGCTTCGTCATAATGTGACAGGTGAAATTATTTCATTAACTTTACCCCATGGATCGCTCTTATTAATGGGCGCTAAAATCCAACATTTCTATCAACATCGTTTAGCCAAGGTAAAACATTTAGACCAGTCCCGTGTTAATTTTACCTTTCGCTACATGGACGAGGCCTTAAGTGCAGGGCAAAACTCATGAAACTATCCTCATTTGGTAAAAAACTCACAAGTGGCTCTGGTATCGTGAGGCTAATGGAAGACTTGGGTTCTGCACTCAATGAAAACCCCGATATGATTTTTATGGGTGGCGGTAATCCTGCGCGTATTCCCAAAATGGAGCAGGTCTTTAACAGTCAATATAAAAAGCTCTCCGACAGCTCAGAGCAGCTATACAGTACGACTGGCGTTTATCAGTCACCCCAAGGTGAGTTAGGCTATAGGCGAGATATTGCCGCTATGCTTAACAATCAGTTTGATTGGCCATTGACTGAGGATAATATCGCTATTTCCAATGGCAGCCAGTCAGCCTTTTATATTTTGTTTAATCTGTTGGCAGGCAAGATGCCCGATGGCAGTTTTAAGTCCATTCACTTACCCCTGACACCGGAATATATTGGTTATAACGATTTGGGTTTATCCGAGGAATTCTTTACCGGTAGCAAGCCAGAGATAGAGCTTATTGGTGAACACCGGTTTAAATACCATGTGAATTTTGATGAGCTCAATCTGACTGAAGAAACAGCCGCGCTCTGCGTATCCAGACCAACCAATCCTACCGCTAATGTTCTGACTGATAAGGAGATTAAACACCTTGATCAGATTGCTCAACAGGCAGATATTCCCTTAATTATTGATGGTGCCTATGGTGTGCCATTTCCCAATATTAATTTTGTCGATGTCACAGCCCATTGGAATAACAATACCATATTAGTCTTAAGCCTTTCTAAACTGGGTTTACCTGGCGTTAGAACTGGCATTGTAGTGGCGAATAAAGAGGTTATTCAGGCCTTTAGTAGTGCTAATACGGTTATAAATTTGGCCAGCGGCAATATAGGGCCTGCCTTAACCCGCGACTTATTCGCTACAGGTGAAATAGTTGAGCTAAGTCAGCACTATGTTCAGCCTTTTTATAAACAGCGCTCACAGCAGGTTATGGTGCAATTTCAACAGCAGATGGGCGATATTCCATGCCGAATTCACCTCTCAGAGGGAGCAATCTTTCTTTGGTTATGGTTTGAGGGGCTACCCATTACCAGTGAAGAACTGTATCAGCGTCTTAAACAAAGAGGGGTATTGGTTGTTTCTGGCCACCATTTCTTTGCCGGTATAGATCACCAATGGCCGCATCAGCACGAATGTATTAGGGTATCCTATGTTCAGGATATAACGGCTATTGAGCAGGGTATAAAAATAATCGCTGAAGAAGCAAAATTAGCGTATCAGCAAGGCTAGGGGTATAGAGTGACTACAGCGCGTTATTCTAAAATTATAGAGGTACTTAACCAGAGGCAGCCAGATTTGGCGGTTGTTACTGATTCTGTGCACAAGGGAAAAAACTTATCGGCGATTATTAGGACCTGCGATGCCGTGGGTGTTTTGGATCTTTATTCTGTCTCTCAAAATGACTTTTTTGGCGCCCATACCGGAACCACTGTCGGTGCCCATAAATGGCTTAATATTTCTTTATGTAAAACCATATCCGAGCCTTTGAAAAACCTAAAAAGCAGCGGTCATCAGATTGTTGCTGCAGAGGTTGCTGCCTGTAGTAAAGATTATCGAGAAGTCGATTTTACATTGCCCACAGTGTTAATTATGGGTGCAGAAATTGAGGGTATTAGTCAAGAAGCTCAACCCTATATTGACCACAGTATTACCGTGCCCATGATGGGTATGGTGGAGTCATTTAATGTGAGTGTAGCCGCAGCAATTATTTTATCGGAGGCGCGACGTCAACGTGAAAACGCTGGTTATTATGATAATCGGCGATTGGACGATAAAACCTTTAACAAATATTTGTTTGAGTGGATGCAGCCAGTGTTGGCGCAATACTGCCAAAAGCATCAATTAGACTATCCTGAATTGGATGAAGATGGTGACGTAGCCGACCCTAATTGGCATCAACAGGCGATGGGAAACTAGTCTAAAGTCGCTTCCAGCGTTTGTAGAATCAAACGGATTTTGTTCATCGACTCTTCAAATTCGCTATCTGCATCTGAGTCAGCGACAATACCGCCACCTCCCCAGCAGTGAAGCGCTGCGTTATCCGCAACAACGGTGCGGATAGCGATATTGGTATCCATTTGGTTGGATGCACAAATATAACCCATGCTTCCACAATAAACGGATCGCTGAATGGGTTCTAACTCATCAATAATTTCCATAGATCGTTTTTTAGGTGCACCAGTGATCGAGCCCCCTGGAAAACAGCCTTGAAGAAGACTTAATGGCGAAGAATCGGTTTTGAGAACGCCGGTTACAGTGCTGACAAGATGATGAACATTGGGAAAACTTTCTAGATCAAACAGTTTTGGTACGTTGATGCTACCGGCAATACAGGTTTTACCCAGATCATTTCGCAGTAAGTCGACAATCATTAAATTTTCAGCGCGATCCTTATCGCTGTTTAGAAGCCTAATAGCATTTTCTTGATCTTCTTCGACTGTTTTACCTCTTAGCACTGTTCCCTTGATAGGTTTAGTTTCAGCTTTTATCGAGCCATTATCCAATTGGGTTTGAATAAAACGTTCTGGTGATAATGAAAGAATGGCCTGATCCTGCCATTGCCAAAAGGCGGAATAGGGCGCAGGGTTAGCATTTCTTAAGCGTTTATAAGCTTGCCAGAGGTCACCTTCAAATGGAGCGCAAAGGTGTTGGGCATAGTTGACCTGATAGCAGTCTCCCTCGGTGATATATTGTTTTACTTGGCTTATGGCTTCGATATATCGATCTTTGCTAACCGTTGCATCGAAGGTTTTTGTCAGTCTGAAGTTAGAGGCTAAAACCTCAGACTTTTCATTTAAGCGACTGCGAATTTTTTGTTGTAAATCCAATGGGCAACTCGGGTGAAAATATAGGATATTTTTTCGCAATTCATGATCAATTACCAATGACCAAAGGTACAGGCCTAGTCGAAGATCGGGTAATTCTGTTGCACAGGGCTTACTGGATTGAATTGATTCTGATTGTCTGCCAAAGTCATAACCAAAATAGCCTAGCAGGCCACAAACAAAGGGCGCATCCTTAGGTTGATCAATTGGTTGAATCTCGTTCAGTAGGTCCGTAGCTATATCGAAGGGGTTCTTCTGGGTCTCACTTCGGTGATTGTTTTGAAGGAGATAACTATGCTCAGCATTAGTCTCGATAATGGTTTGTGGGCAAGCGGAGATAATATCAAAGCGACCCTGAAGGCTACGTGGCTTTCCGCTATCTAACCAAATGGCGTCAGGAAGATCACGCAGACATTCAAACAGCACTTCACTGTTAGATTGGTAGGGAATTTCTTCGCTGATAATTTTGAACATAAATGGACTAGTTACAGAGATTTTTTTATGAGAGCGTACTCTATTAGCAATGCCTTATTTACGCAAACTTTAAGCAAAGGATTTAAGTTTATTTACAAACCTTGTTCACAGGTCGATATAGCTAACCAAGCCGTATAAGTCAGCAAATAAATACAATAAATGTCCTTTAATTAAGTAATCCATCAAAACAGGGTATAATGATTTCCTGTTCTGAACGTTATGATGCTTATAATGCATTCAAACTAAGGTAAGTAATGAACTCATTAGCAACTTCTCCCACTGCACTTTACGATCACCCCAAATACTGGGCTGAATGTCTTCTGCCTGCGCCATTCTTACCTATGTCGAGAGAAGAAATGGATCAGTTGGGCTGGGATAGCTGCGATGTCATTCTAGTGACCGGCGATGCTTACGTGGATCATCCTAGCTTTGGTATGGCAGTAATAGGGCGTGTATTAGAGGCGCAAGGTTTTAGGGTCGGTATTATTGCTCAGCCCGACTGGCGCAACGCCGAGAGTTATAAAGTCTTAGGAGAGCCTAATCTATATTTTGGTGTAACTGCCGGTAATATGGATTCAATGATTAACCGTTATACCGCTGACCGAAGAATGCGTCATGATGATGCCTATACCCCCCATGATGAGGGTGGCAAGCGTCCCGATAGAGCGGTTACGGTTTACACGCAAAAATGTCGCGAAGCCTATTCACATGTTCCAGTGGTTATTGGTGGTATTGAAGCCAGTCTTCGGCGCTTAGCCCATTATGACTATTGGTCTGAATCGGTAAAGCGTTCAGTACTGATTGATTCAACCGCCGATATGCTGCTGTATGGTAATTCTGAAAGAGCGTTGGTTGACCTTACCCATCGATTGGCCAATGGGGAATCCATAAAAGAGATTACCGATTTGCGTGGAACGGCATTTTTACGTAAAAAAATACCGCAGGGTTGGCGTGAGATAGATTCCACCAGTGTCGATCAAGTGGGTGCAACAAACAAAGCTAAAAACCCCTATGATGCACCGCATCCTAGTAACTGTGATGATGCAAAAGCCATTAGGAAAAAAACAGAAAAGCCAGAGGTTGAGCATCAGGAACAGCAAATTGTTTCTTTGGTTCCTGATACGCAGGCGATCAAAACGGATCCAAACAGTACCTATATCCGCATGCCGTCCTTTGAGCAGGTTGAGAATGATCCTGTGCTCTATGCGCACTCAGATCGTATCTTCCACCGTGAAACCAATCCCGGTAATGCAAGACCTTTGGTCCAGAGTCAGGGAAGAAACGATATTTGGGTCAACCCGCCGCCAATTCCATTAGAAACAGATGAGTTGGACTGGGTTTTTGAGCAGCCTTATAAGCGCGTACCACATCCTACCTATGGTGATGCCAAAATACCCGCCTACGAGATGATTCGTTTCTCGGTGAATATTATGCGCGGTTGTTTTGGTGGCTGTACCTTCTGCTCAATCACCGAGCATGAAGGGCGTATTATTCAAAGTCGCTCGGAACAATCGATTCTAAATGAAGTAGAAAATATCCGCGATATGACCCCAGGCTTTACCGGCGTGATTTCTGATCTAGGTGGTCCAACCGCTAATATGTATCGCCTTAATTGTAAAGATAAGAAGATTGAAGAAACCTGTCGCAGACCTTCCTGTGTTTATCCCTCAATCTGTGTCAATCTGGAAACAGATCATAAACATACCACTCAGTTATATCGTAAAACTCGAAACTTGGATGGTATTAAGAAGGTGGTTGTTGCTTCAGGCTTGCGTTATGACTTAGCGGTCAAAGATCCCGAATATGTTAAAGAGCTGGTAACCCATCATGTGGGCGGCTATCTTAAAATCGCGCCAGAACATTCCGAAGACGGCCCATTATCCAAGATGATGAAGCCGGGCATGGATAGCTACTATGAATTTAAAGAAATGTTCGAGCGCTTCTCAAAAGAAGCGGGTAAAAAACAGTATTTAATTCCATACTTTATTTCAGCCCATCCAGGCTCGACCAATAAAGATATGATGCACCTTTCGCTGTGGTTAAAGCAGAATAAATTTAGGGTGGATCAGGTGCAGAATTTTTACCCATCACCTATGGCATCGGCAACCACCATGTACTTTACTGGTAAAAACCCGTTAAAGCCCCTAAAGCGTAACGCGGAAGACCCAATCTTTAGCGCCAAAAGCAAAGAGCAGCGCACCCTGCATAAAGCCTTCTTGCGCTACCATGACCCAGAAAACTGGCCGATGTTGCGTAAAGCTCTGCGTCGCATGGGTAAGGCTGAATTAATTGGTCAAGGTGATGATTGTCTGGTGCCGGGTGAGTCAAGACGAGAAAAAGAAATTCAGCGTCGAGAGTCCAAAAAAACCAAGCAGCGACCTAAGCCAAGAGGCGCACTTAATAAACGCCGTAATCGCTAATTTAACTGGGAAAAAGTCTGGATATCAAAGCGGGTATTGCGGTTTCAACCCTTAAAATTCTAGGGCCAAGGGTCACGGCTTTTACACCCACCTCATGCAGTTTTTCAATTTCATAGGGAATAAAGCCACCCTCAGGGCCAACGACCAGGCTAGTGGATTCCTTAATATTAATAGGGCAGGATTCAGTTCCCTTTGGATGGCCCACTAAAGCCGTTGTTCCACTGATAAGCTCGCCAAGTTCATCTTCCACAAAAGGCTTAAATAGTTTTTTCTTATAAACATTGGGCATTATTGTGTCCTGCGCCTGTTCTAAGCCCAGAATTAATTCATTTTCTATTGCCTGTTTTTCTAAAAAGGGCGTTTGCCAAAAACTTTTCTCTACACGTTTTGAGTTGATTAAGTAAATATCCTTGATGCCCATAGAGCTCACTGACTGTAGGCATCTCCGTAACATCTTAGGTCTAGGCATAGCCATAATTAGCGTCAGCGGTAAAGGCGGTGGCGGCGGGGTATTTAATTCAATCGCTAAAACGGCAAGATCCTGATTAATCGATTTAACAATACCAGTGCCCATCAAGCCATTCATTTCACCCACGCGCACCGATGAGCCTTCATCTAATTGATGAACCTTCCTAAGGTGCTCTAGCTGCCGGCCGGTGACCTCGGCCTGATTGCCGTTAATTTGGCTGGATTGAAGTAGTAATAAATTCATAGGCAGATTGTAACGGATTTATTAGATCGCAGTGAGTATTTAATAATGGTTATATAAGCTTAATAGTCATTTTAATTATTTAGCTTATAATTGCCTTAAGGTCCCGTTCGATTAACAGGATAAATCCGTCGCCTCCTAAGCGACTGCTGGGGGTTCGAGTCCCTCACGGGACGCCATAAAATTTATTAAACTATAGATTTATTGCGCTTTACTCGAT
>JAYOSY010000009.1:0-36435 GCA_038139495.1 Porticoccaceae bacterium | reverse complement strand
TGGTTCTTTGCCAGTCAGTTCCACCCAGAATTTACCTCTACACCAAGAGATGGCCACCCCTTATTCCAAGGATTTGTGGCGGCAGCAACCGCGTTCAATAAGGCAAATAAAGGTTAACTATGAGTGATAAAACCATCCAAGTTGCTTCAATAGATGTCAGTAATGAAATGCCGATGGTGCTTTTTGGCGGCATGAATGTACTGGAATCTAGAGATATGGCTTTGCAGGTTGCTGAGGCCTATGTTGAGGTAACTCAGAGGCTGAATATTCCCTATGTATTCAAAGCCTCTTTTGATAAGGCAAACCGTTCATCAATTCACTCATTTCGTGGGCCAGGTCTAGATGAGGGATTAAAAATTCTTCAAGAGATTAAACAAACATTTAATGTTCCTCTGATCACCGATGTGCATGAAGCTGATCAAGCTGCACCCACGGCAGAGGTGTGTGATGTTATTCAATTACCCGCATTTTTGGCGAGACAGACTGATTTGGTTGCGGCTATGGCTAAGACTAATGCAGTGATTAATGTCAAAAAACCCCAGTTTTTAAGTCCTAGTCAAATGGGTAATATTGTAGAAAAGTTTCGAGAGTGTGGTAATGAAAAAATCATGCTTTGCGAACGTGGTGCCTGCTACGGTTACGATAACCTGGTAGTTGATATGCTAGGCTTTAGAACAATGAAAGACGTTAGCGGAGGTCTTCCGCTGATTTTTGATGTTACCCATGCGCTTCAATGTCGAGAAGCACAGGGTGCAGCCTCAGGTGGGCGTCGCCAGCAGGTAGCAGAATTAGGTAGGGCTGCTATATCACTGGGAATTGCCGGGTTATTTTTAGAAGCGCATCCAAATCCTGATAGTGCTAAGTGTGACGGACCAAGTGCATTGCCACTGGATAAGTTAGAGCCTTTTCTTAAACAGATGAAAGCCTTTGATGAACTCAGTAAACAGCAACCCGATTTAGAGATTTTGTAACAAACAAATTGAACAACCCCAACGTATGGAGTAATTTTTTGATGAGTAATATCGCTGATATTCGCGCCTATGAGATTTTAGACTCGCGTGGCAACCCAACTGTAGAAGCAGATGTAATTTTGGAAAACGGTATTGTGGGTTCTGCCTGCGCACCCTCAGGTGCTTCAACCGGATCAAGAGAAGCTCTTGAATTGCGTGATGGCGATAAAGGTCGCTACCTAGGGAAGGGTGTTTTAAAAGCAGTCAATAATATTAACACCACTATTAAAGATCTTTTGGTGGGCGATGATGTGACTGACCAGAAATCCCTAGATCAAAAAATGATTGATGCTGATGGCACTGACAATAAATCAGTGCTTGGCGCCAATGCTACGCTTGCAGTTTCATTGGCTGCAGCCAAGGCAGCGGCTCAGCTTAAACAGGTACCACTCTATGCCCATATTGGTGATATCAATGGTACCAGTGAATACAGCATGCCTGTGCCTATGATGAATATTCTCAATGGCGGTGAGCACGCAGATAATAATGTTGATATCCAAGAATTTATGGTTCAACCCGTGTCTGCTAAAAGCTTTTCTGAAGCACTGCAAGTGGGCGCTGAAATCTTTCATGCACTGAAAAAAGTACTGGGTGCTAAGGGTCTAAATACTGCGGTAGGCGATGAGGGTGGTTTTGCACCGAATTTATCTTCGAACGCGGAAGCACTCGCAGTGATTAAACAAGCCACAGAAGCAGCCGGTTACAAATTAGGCGAAGATGTGACGCTTGCACTTGATTGTGCTGCCTCTGAATTCTATAAAGATGGTCAGTATGATCTATCTGGTGAGGGCAAGGTATACAGCTCGGAAGGTTTCAGTGATTTTCTGGCTGAGCTCAGCGAACAGTACCCAATTATCTCTATTGAAGATGGCTTGGATGAATCAGATTGGGATGGCTGGAAATATCAGACTCAAATATTGGGCGATAAGATTCAGCTTGTAGGCGATGATTTATTTGTCACCAATACCAGTATCTTAAGTCGCGGCATTGAAATGGGTGTGGGTAACTCAATTCTTATTAAATTTAACCAAATTGGCACTCTAAGTGAGACCTTGGCGGCTATTAATATGGCGAAAGATGCTGGTTATAGCGTGGTTATTTCTCACCGCTCTGGTGAAACAGAAGATACTACGATTGCTGATTTGGCAGTGGCTACAGCAGCTGGTCAAATTAAGACTGGCTCGTTGTGTCGTTCTGATCGAGTTGCAAAATACAATCGCTTGCTGAGAATTGAAGCAGAATTAGGTAATAAGGTTGCGCCTTACAAAGGGATTGCTGAATTTAAGTAATTGTTCCTAGTTTGGCGGGCAACAGTCTAGTGTAGATGGTTAGATTTAGCATGATGCGATGGTTAGTAGTTGTATTAGTTGCTTTACTTGTGTTTCTACAGATTCGTCTGTGGTTTGGGGAGGGGAGTATCTCCAGTAAAATTACTCTTGATAAGCAATGGCAAGAACAGCGCGAAATCAACGAAAGCCTTATGCAGAGAAATAGGTTAATTGCACAGGAGGTTGAGAGTTTAAAAACTAATCTCGACTCCTTAGAAGAAAAAGCTAGAAAAGACCTCGGGATGATTAAAGAAGGCGAGGTTTTTTATCTGGTAACGGATAAGAAAAAGCAGTCTAAAGCCGATAAAAAAGAGCCATAAGTTGCTATGACTAAGTCCATACCAAAAATTTGGGCAATCCTTCCTGCTGCTGGTGCAGGCAAGCGTTTCTCAACACAGAAGCCCAAACAGTTTTTTGAGCTCAATGGGCAGCTGATGGCTGAATATAGCCTTCAGCGTCTTTTATCGGTTAAGTCTATCCAATCAATTATTGTTCCTTGCGATAGCAGCATCCCCTTATGGTCAAAAGTTCCCTCAGTACAAAATCCGAAAGTGCAGATGGTCGCTGGGGGTGAACAGCGAGCAAATTCTGTATTGAATGGGCTGCAAGCAATTGCAGATCAAGCCTCAGATTCGGATTGGGTGTTAGTGCATGATATAGCACGACCCTGTATAACACCCCAGGATATAAATAAGCTAATTACTGCGGTAGAGGGTCATGCTGTGGGTGGTATTCTTACAGCTAATGTTAATGAGACACTTAAAAAAGTGGATTTAGATCAGCAAATTGAGGCAACCCTTGATCGCGCGCAATACCGTCTGGCTCAGACCCCCCAACTCTTCAAATATAGTCTGTTAAAAACAGCCATAGAAAACTGCTTGCAACAGGGGATAACTCCTACCGATGAGGCTTTTGCTGTAGAAAACGCAGGTTTGACGATATTAGCAGTTGAGGGTCGTCATGATAATATCAAAATCACCCGTAAAGAAGATTTAGCGATTGCTTCGGCCATTTTAAACAGTCAGGAGTCATAATATGCGTATAGGTCACGGATTTGATGTTCATGCCTTTGGTGAGGGAGACAATATAATGATTGGTGGGGTGACAATTCCCTATCAGCGTTCTCTTGTAGCCCATTCAGATGGCGACGTTTTAATTCATGCGCTAATCGATTCATTATTAGGTGCCTTAGCGTTGGGTGATATTGGGCATCATTTCCCTGATACTGATTCAAAATACAAAGACTGCAATAGCAGAGACTTGCTTAGAGAGGTTGCGACTCTAGTTCAGAATCAAGCCTATCAGTTGACCAATACAGATATAACAATTGTTGCAGAAGCGCCTAAGATGGCGTCCCATTTAGAGGCTATGCGTAATAATCTGGCTCAGGATTTAGACTGTTCTTTAGATCAGATAAATATAAAAGCAACTACAACTGAAAAACTTGGCTTTACCGGTCGTGGTGAAGGTATTGCCTGTCATGCGGTAACACTGCTAGAGAAGGTTGAGGCATAGTAATTAACAACCCAGACTGTTTTGACTTTAATCAACTTGCTAGGCTGCATGGCGATGCATTGGGTAAGGCGACCTTTCGTCAGTGCCCTGAAGATTTTAATGTTCACGAAATTTTAGATTTTGAGCCCTCCGGTGAGGGCGAGCATCTTCTAGTTCATATCCGTAAAAGAGATCAAAATACCCAATGGATTGCAGGAATACTAGCTGAATTAGCCAATATCAATCGTCGAGATATCGGTTTTTGCGGCCTAAAAGATCGTTTCGCTATTGCCACTCAGTGGTTTAGCCTGCACCTTCCGGGAAGAGATATAAATCTCAGTCAGTTACAACATAATGACTATCAAATTTTAGCCAGTGGCCGCCATAACAAAAAATTAAGAAGGGGTGATCATGCGGGCAATCGATTCTCTATTCGGTTGCGCGATTTTGATATTGATTTTGAACAGCTTAGTAAACGCTTAAAAAAAATTGAAAAGCAAGGTGTGCCCAACTATTTTGCAGAGCAACGGTTTGGCTGGGATGCCAATAACTTAGTAAAGGCTCAGCAACTGATTGTCGATGGAAAATTAAAGGGTAATCGGCAGGGAACTGGGATGTATCTGTCTGCAGCAAGATCATGGTTGTTTAACTTACTTTTAGATCAGTATTTAGTGCTAGGTAATGTCAATTTTGAGGACACAGGGGCACTTTGGGGTAGAGGTAGGTCAGCAACCTGTAAAAATTTTCAGACGATAGAACGTCAGGTACTAGAACCTTGGGCCGATTGGTGCCATGCCATGGAGCATGCAGGCCTCAAACAACAGCGACGCGCCTTTATTTTAAAACCTTCTAAATTAACTTATCAGCAAGTACAAGATAGCCAATTTGAGCTAAACTTTGAATTATCGGTGGGTTCATATGCCACGGCCATTTTAAGAGAAATCGCACAATTAATTCGCCCCGAATTCAAACGCCTATGATATATTTAATTTTTTAATTTAAAGCGAACTTCAAAGTACATGATTTTTGTTAGGAGCACTGGGTGAATTCGATTGATTTTGCTGGGATTGGTATGACGTCTCAGCGCACAAGAGAGCGATTGATTAAGCGTCTTCAAGAGCAGGGTATTAGAAATCAAGCGGTTTTGGATGTGATAAGGCGAACACCACGACATCTTTTTCTCGATGAAGCTTTAGCGCACCGCGCCTATGAAGACACCGCACTGCCTATTGGTTTTTCCCAAACCCTTTCACAACCTTACATCGTGGCTAGAATGACTGAAATTCTGTTGAGTGCTGGGCCCATGCGTCGCGTACTAGAAATAGGTACGGGTTCAGGTTACCAGACAACGGTATTGGCACAGTTAGTTGATACTGTTTATTCGGTGGAGCGCATTGAGCCCTTATTAAAAAAAGCTCAGCAGCGTTTTAAAACCTTTGGATTAAATAATGTGAATGCATCATTATCCGATGGTGCTTTTGGGTCACAGCAAAATGCACCCTACGATGGCATCATTTCAACGGCGGCGCCTCAAGTAATACCAGAGCATTTGTTAAGGCAGTTAGCCCCCAACGGGACATTAGTTATTCCAATAGGTAATGGTACTTCGCAAAGCTTGAGTGTGATTAAGCGAATGGGTGCCTCCAATGAATACGATGAAGAGATTGTTGAAAAAGTTAAATTTGTTCCTCTATTAAGTGGTGTCATACACTAGGCATCTAAGCTAGCATATACAGAGATTTGATCTATGAAATCAATTCAAAGTCAGTTGCTTTTGTTTTTGCGCGGTGTCGCTATGGGCGCAGTTGATCTTGTGCCTGGCGTTTCTGCTGGAACCATTGCGTTGGTCACTGGCATCTACGGTGAATTAATTAATACGATTAAATCCTTCAACCTCACTGCATTAAAAATACTTAAAAATGATGGCATAGGTGCCGCATGGCAGCATATTAATGGTCAATTTCTGGTCATTTTATTGTCAGGCATTCTTTTTAGTCTATTTACCTTTGCTGGTCTAATGCGCTTTTTGTTAGCGACCTTTCCGTTGCAGCTTTGGTGTTTTTTTATGGGTCTAATTATTTCATCGGTGATTTATTTGTTGCGCCAAAATCCACCTTCTAAGCCCTATCTTATTGCACTACTCATCACTGGCATTCTGCTTGCTTCTGCATTTTCTGTGATCCCTTCGGCGGTTCTTGGTACTGGTTATTTGAGTATATTTTTCGCTGGAAGTATTGCCCTCTGTGCAATGATCTTGCCGGGTATTTCTGGGTCATTTATTTTGGTTTTATTGGGTCTATATCCCATATTTATTAATGCTTTGGCCACTTTACAGATCGATTTTTTAATCGTATTTGCGATGGGAGGTATTGTTGGCCTCATGCTATTAAGTCGTATTCTGTCATGGTTAATGAACCACTATAAATCTGCGGTTATAGCTACTATGAGCGGTTTCCTGTTGGGGAGTTTATCGATTATTTGGCCATGGAAAAATATTGCGGCTTCAGTTATAAGCTCTGAAACTCAATTGGCTGTGGGGGCAAAAAATATCTTACCTCAAAATTATTTAGCTGCTGTTGGTCAAGAGCCGTACCTTTTTTCATCAAGCATGGCATTTTTAGCTGGGTTGGTAGTGGTTTTATTGATTGAAAGATTAGCTAATCGCCCTCAGTCTCATCAAAAGCAGGGTGGCTAGGCGTGCGATTTTCCATTGTCATAATCCTATTTATGAGTCCCTTTGCCAGTCAGCTAGGTCTGAGTTATAACGCGCCAATTGTTGATCTTGAGCAACCACCAACCCAGTTGATAAAGACCCACCTTGTTGAGCAGGGTGAGACACTTTATTCTATTGCTTGGCGTTACGATCTAAACATTACACAACTTGCCGAGATTAATGGTTTAAACGCTTCCTATCGGTTGCGTCGTGGTCAGTTGTTAAATATCGATAAAAATAGCATTGCTAAATTAAAGCCAAAGTCTTCAACTATCTCAAAATCGATAATAATTCCTGAAAAAACTATCAAAAGTGATGACGATAAAAAAAATTCACAAGTAAAAAAATCCACTACAAAGCTAAATAATAGTGCGCTGATCTGGCGCAATCCTGTTAAGGGAAAAGTGACTGAAACCTATAATCCAAAGGACTTACGCAAGGGTATAGAATACAAAGCCAAGTCGGGTGTAGGTGTTAAACCGGCTGCACGTGGTGTGGTTGTTTATGCTGGAGACGGTTTGCGTGATTACGGAAAACTGGTTATCATCAAACATTCAGACTACCTGCTAAGTGCCTACGGTCACAATCAGAAGTTACTAGTTACCGAAGGTCAGGAAGTTGATGAAAATGAAATTATCTCAAAATTAGGATCCACTGGAAGGCTCTATTTTGAAATAAGGAAAAATGGTAAACCGGTTAATCCAATGGCTTACATTAATTAAGCCATTTAAAAATACTACAGTTTCTTTTTTCAAGAACCTAATAATGAGTTAAGAATAAGGATGTTCTGACAAGTCTAACTTGTCTGATGGAGTTATAAATATGCAAAGGAGTTGCGCGTTATGGAAAAACTATCTGTAGTTGATCAAAAATCAAACCATCCACCAGAATCATGTGAGATAGATGCCACCAGTCTTTACCTAAAAGAGATTGGTCGTTCCCCCCTGTTGTCCGCGGAAGAAGAAGTTCACTATGCAACAAAATTTCAGGAGGGTGACGAGTCTGCTCGGCATCGAATGATTGAAAGTAATTTACGCCTAGTGGTAAAAATTGCACGTTTTTATTTGAATAGAGGGCTAGATTTTCTCGATCTTATCGAAGAGGGAAACTTTGGTCTTATGCGAGCCGTTGAAAAGTTTGACCCTAGTAGAGGATTTCGCTTTTCAACCTATGCAACTTGGTGGATTAGGCAAACCATAGAGAGAGCTTTAATGAATCAGACACGTACTATTAGGTTACCAGTGCATGTCGTGAAAGAGCTTAATATCTATCGAAGGCTGTCACGAAAACTGGCTCAGTCACTTGACCATACACCAACTTATGAAGAAATTGCTAAAGAAGCCGGTAAGCCTGCGGATACAGTTAATCGTATTCTAGAGTTAAATGACTCAGTTTGCTCATTGGATATTCCAGTAGGTGATAATGAAAAATCCTTTGGCGACACTATTCCTGATCATAAATCCATGTGTCCGGAAATGGTGGCTGGAAATGAAAATTTGATTACTAAACTAAACGATTGGCTTGATGAGCTTCCAGAAAAACAACGAGAAGTTGTTGTCAGACGTTTTGGGTTATTGAATCATGCACAAGAAACCCTTGATCAAGTGGGACGTGAAGTGGGTCTTACGCGAGAGCGTGTTAGACAAATTCAGATTGATGCGCTGCGAAGATTGAGTGATATTCTCAACAAAAATGGTCTCTCAAGTGACATTATTTTTTCTGATCAAAATGAGATACCTGATTAATCAAATCCCCTAAACAAAAAAACCCGACATAAGTCGGGTTTTAATCGGGTAAACCTAGTCGCTTAGGAGGCTAGGTAGCGCTCGCGAGACGCAATAACCTCAGCTCGTGCAGCATCAGCATTGTCCCAACCTTCAACTTTAACCCACTTACCAGGCTCAAGTGCTTTGTAGTTTTCAAAGTAGTGAGCAATCTGTTGCACTAATAGTTGGTCAAGATCGGCGATTTCTTCAACATGATCATAGATGCGAGTTAATTTGCTATGTGGGACAGCAAGTAGTTTGGCATCAATACCAGATTCATCGCTCATTTTAAGTACGCCAACCACACGACTACGAATAACAGAACCAGGCATAACAGGGTAAGGTGCTACCACTAAAACATCTAAGGGGTCACCGTCTTCAGATAATGTTTGGGGAACATAACCGTAGTTTGCTGGGTAAAACATCGGCGTAGCAACAAAGCGGTCAACAAAGATAGCATCACTGTCTTTGTCGACTTCATATTTAATTGGGTCGTGATTCGCGGGAATTTCGATGATCACATTGATATCGTTAGGCAGATCTTTACCTGCAGGAATGTCGTTATAGCTCATTGTTAAGAATCCATTGATAGCGTTCAGAAAGTTTGCGGATTATACCAGTCAGCTATAATTTGACTAGTCCCCTATGAAGGGTTTTTAAATGTTCAGTAAAAACACTATCAAAGTTTAAATCCCGTCAGTCATTTATTTGTGTGTAAAACTACAACAGATGGATATAATTTAATTGTATAGGTAGCGACATTAGGATCTGTAGTTTTGGCCAAGTCGTAAAAAGCATTAAAACTATTATGTCAGATGATTTATTTCCCACAAAGGAACATGATGAATACAAATGTAAAAATCGCGCTTGTAATTATTTTGGTAACCCTAGCGTGGTTAGCTAGCGGTTTGTTTGCTAATGAAGGCCCGTCAAAGTTGGATCAATCTGCAGTCCCTATAACCAAAGTTTCTGTGGACGAATTTAGCGCACAAAACTTTGTTCCTTTGCTTAGCATCAACAGTCATACCAAACCTAATCGAGTGGTTAGTTTAAAAGCCCAGATAGCTGGTACCGTTGAATCAGTTCCTGGTCAGCGTGGTACGAAAGTCGATAAAAACCAGAGTATTTGTGTTATTGAAGCAGAAGAAAGGCCGCAACGACTGATGCAATCTAAGGCGAAGTTAGAGCAGGCACAGATTGCCTACACTGGCGCATTACAGTTGAAAACTGCAGGATATCAATCAGATTTGGCTATCGCGCAAGCAAAAGCTAATCTAGAAATCGCGAAACTTGATCTTGATCTAAGTCAGAATGATGTTGATAGCCTAGAAATTAAAGCCCCATTTGCAGGTATAGTGGAAGATCGACCTGTTGAAGTTGGGGATTTTTTAACAGCGGGACAGCTTTGTGCCACATTGGTTGAACTAAAGCCGATCAAGGTGGTTGCAGAGGTATCAGAATCAGATGTGGTGAATTTGAAAATTGGCGATAAAGCAAGCGCATTATTTGATGATTACACAACAAAAAGTGCCACTATTTCCTATATTGCCCACCAAGCAAATCCTGCGACGCGTTCCTACAGAGTTGAAGCGCTAGTCGAAAACAATGAATTGGCACTAAGAGCGGGTATTTCTGGACAATTACAGCTCCCCCTAGCTCCAGTGAAGGCACATCTTATTCCGGCCAGTTTGATTCTTTTAGATGCTGATGGTGACATGATGGTCAGGGCGGTTAATCAAGATCAGCTTGTTACTCAACATAAGGTGGCGATTGTAGGTGAGGCAGATGATGGTCTCTGGGTAAGTGGTTTACCGACAATGATCAATTTGATCACAGTGGGACAAAACTACGTTATTCAGGGAGAAAAGGTAAAAACCTTTTTCTCAAACATTAACCTTTAACAGGTGAAGAAATAGCTGATGGGATTCTTTAAAGCTGTCGTAAGTCGCTCACGAGCAACGCTTTCATTGATGTTCTTGTTTTTGTTGGCAGGGTTAATGTCCCGTGCCACGATGCCGGTTGAGGTAAATCCTAATGTCACTGTCCCCGCAGCTATTATCATGGTACGACATGAGGGTATTTCACCTGAGGATGGTGCAAGACTGTTAATTCGGCCCATTGAAAACGAGTTAAAAACCTTAGATGGTCTTGAGGAGATGATTGCTACCGCGCGTGAAAGCGCGGTGTATGTATTTGTAAGGTTTGATATCAATTTAGATATAGATACCGTGATCGCTGATGTTCGAGAGTCAGTGGATCGCGCCAAGGCAAAGTTCCCAGAAGAAACTAAAGAGCCCATAGTCAAGCCCATTAGCCCGAGCCCTGAACCCGATGTCGTTGTTACCTTTTCAGGTAAAACAGTGGATGAACGAGACCTGTTTAAAGCGGCAAAATTTTTTCAGCGAAAAATTGAAGGCCTTACTCAGGTCCTTGAAACCAATTTGTCTGGGCATCGCGATGAGGTTGTTGAAGTTGTTCTAAATCCTACAAAACTTGATCTTTACAATATTACTACCAGTGAGCTTTTTCAGCGTTTAAGCCAAAATAATCTATTAATACCAGCAGGTGAAATGGATGCAGGTTTTGGGCGCTTTGGTATTAAAGTACCAGCGCTGATTGAAACCGAGCAAGATATTCGAAATATACCCATCAGAAGTGATAGCCAAGCGGTTGTCAGATTGGGAGATATCGCCAATGTAGTGCGCAAGTTTAAAGATGCCACTGGTTTCAGTCGACTCAATGGTCAGCCAACTATTGCAGTGGATGTTCGTAAACGACTAAAAGCCAATTCAATTGAAACCATCGCAGCAGTTCGTGAAATTATTGATACCCACAGATCTGAATTTTCGCAGGATATTCAAATCGACTTTATGTTTGATAGCTCAGAATATGCTCGATCAATGGTTAGTGAGCTAATGGGTAATATTTTAACCGCAATGATACTAGTCTTGGTGTTAGTGGTGGCAACCTTAGGGATTAGATCAGGTCTGTTGGTGGGATTTGGTATTCCCTTCTGTTTGCTCGGTTCAATGATTATCGTCAACATGCTCGGCTACAGTTTCAATTTTATGGTGATGTTTGGTCTGTTGCTATCTCTTGGGATGTTGATTGATGGCTCTATTGTGGTGGTTGAATTTGCTAATACCAAAATTGTTGAGGGCCTCTCAGTAAAATCTGCCTACCTACAGTCTATTAGACGTATGGCTGTGCCCGTACTGGCATCGACAGGTACCACGCTAGCTGCATTTTTACCTATGTTATTTTGGCCGGGTGTGTCGGGCAACTTTATGGTTTATTTGCCGGTTACGGTTTTTTCAGTACTGGCTTGGTCTTTAATCTATGCTCTAATTTTTGCACCCACGCTAGGTATAACGCTTGCGAAAATAGGAGTTAAAAAGCAGTCAATAGAAGCTTCATCTAAGCCGTCATCTACATTGTTTACGCCGCTGCTTAATAATTATCTCAGACTATTAAAGTTAGCCTTGGCCAGACCACTAGCCACAGCGCTTGCTTCTTTACTGCTATTGGTAGGCATTTTCTACGGATACGGTAAATTTGGCGCAGGTCTTGAATTTTTTACTGAAACTGAAAATAGATTTGGTATGGCCACATTGCGTGCGCAAGGTAATTTATCAGTAGAAGAGCAAAAACAGCTAACTGCTGTGGTTGAAAGTCGATTTTCTTATCTACCGGGGATCAAGCAAATCTATGCCTCTAGCAGTGCGGGCCAGTTAATGGGGCAAAGAGATGCTAGTCGCGATCAAATTAGTAGCTTTTTAATTGAACTTCATCCAAGGGCTAAACGAAATCGCAGCAGTTTAGAGATTTTTGCTGAAATAAGAGAGCTAACTAAAGATATTCCTGGAGTTTACGTCACGGCTGCCAGTGTTGAAGGCGGCCCGCCTGTCGGTAAGGATTTGCAGCTACAAATTTCTTCTAGCAATCGGGAGTTAATGTACAAGACGACTGCATATATCCGTCAATGGATCGAATCAAATGTTGAAGGGTTGCGAGATATTGAAGACAGTCTCCCGCTTTCTGGAGTGCAGTGGGAAATGGTCGTCGACCGTTCACAGGCGGCCATGCTTGGGGTCGATGTGAATTCTGTGGGGCAAATGGTGCAACTAGTGACTAACGGTATGATGATTGGTGAATTTAGGCCTGATGATGCAGATCAAGAAGTCGAAATTCGAGTGCGTTACCCAGAAGTTGACAGAAAGCTTGAGTCTCTGGATCGTCTTCGAGTTAATACCGCCAATGGCTCAGTACCCATAGCCAGTTTTACCCAGCGCGAAGCAAAGAATCGCGTTGACGCAATTCAGCGCATAGATCAATTAGAAAGTATTTTTATACTAGCTAATACAGAAGAGGGTTATTTAACAGATACACAGGTTAATCAAATTAGCCAATGGCTTGCCACGCAAGCAATTGATCCGTCTATAAAAATTTCATTTCGCGGTGCTAACGAAGAGCAAGCTGAATCAGCAGAATTTTTATCAACCGCATTTACCTTAGCCATGGGACTGATGCTGATACTATTGGTATCGCAATTTAATAGCTTTTACCAAGCAGTTCTTATACTTTTCTCTGTGGTTATGTCAACGGCGGGTGTATTGTTAGGATTGCTGGTAACCCAGTCTGTTTTTAGTACTATTTTAACGGGGGTCGGTATAGTCGCATTGGCGGGAATTGTGGTGAACAACAATATTGTACTAATCGATAGCTTTAATCACTTCCGACGAAGTCAGTCAGAATTACCCCTTAAAGACGCTGTTTTTCAAGCCGCTAAATCGCGATTTAGGCCCGTGATGTTAACCACAGTAACCACTATAGCAGGGCTTTTGCCACTGGCTACAGGTTATAGTATTGATATGGTTAATCGTAAAATTGAAGTGGGTGGCATGGTTGCTTCATGGTGGCAGCCCTTAGCCAGTGCTATTGTAAATGGTTTATTGGTCGCTACTATTATGACGTTATTACTGACACCCGCTATGTTACTGTTGCCCGAAATTGTAAAGAAGAAGTTAAGCTTTGAAACCCTAAGAAGCTTTCAAGTTAAGTTTTATGCCATATTACACAGGGTAATAAGTCGCTAGCTAAATGGTGTGAGCAGTTGTTATTTGCTAATATAAATCGTAGTCATTGCTATCAAAGGTATATATCTTGAGTAACGGCATTTCAAAAAATAGCCTGCGTAAACAGCTTCGTAAAAAAACGGAAGCTTTTCTAGAAAGTGGCGGTGAAATAAAAAAATGTCAGCCTGGAGAAACTGGTGAGCCTGCTGATCAACCTCGTGCAAAAGGGGTTTTTGTTAGCCCATCACCAATAAAAACTCGAACCTATGTGAACGAGTTGGTGACACAAATAGATCAGCGAAAACGCAAGTCACCAGCCAAGCCAGTAAGCAAGCCACCCAAGCGACCAAAGAAAAAAATTATCTATGATGATTTTGGTGAGCCATTAAGAGAAGTTTGGGTGGACGAATAAACTTAAACTATCGCTAGGTTATATCTTCGCCGCGAGCCTGTTTATCGGCATGATAGCTTGAGCGAACCAAAGGCCCGCAAGCTGCCTGAGAAAAACCAATACTTTCCGCGTACTCTGTATATTCCTGGAATTCATCGGGATGAACAAATCGATCAACGGGTAAGTGATTGGTCGAAGGCTGCAAGTATTGGCCCACAGTCAACATATCAACATCGTGCTCACGTAAATCGTCTAAGGTGCGCAAAAGTTCATCTTTCGTTTCACCAAGCCCCACCATAAGCCCAGATTTAGTAGGAACCAGCGGATTACGTGCTTTGTAATCTTTAAGCAGTTTTAGTGACCACTGATAATTCGCGCCCGGTCTAGCCTCGCGATAAAGGCGCGGGATGGTTTCCATATTATGGTTGAATACATCTGGGGGAGTCGCCGATAAAATATCCAACGCCGGTGCCATACGCCCACGAAAATCTGGCACTAAGACTTCAACTTTTAAATTCGGTGATAGGCGACGTGATTCTCTAATGCAGTCGGCAAAATGTTGAGCACCGCCATCCCTTAAGTCATCGCGATCAACAGAAGTAATAACCACATAGCTCAGCGCCATTTCGCTGATAGCCTTGGCAAGATTTAATGGCTCATCTTGATCGAGTGGGTTGGGTTTACCATGACCTACATCGCAAAATGGGCAACGACGCGTGCAGATTTCACCCATAATCATAAAGGTTGCAGTACCATGACTGAAGCATTCATGAAGGTTGGGGCAGGCGGCTTCCTCACAGACCGTAGCCATCTTATGCTCGCGTAAGATACTCTTGATTTCATTCACTCTGGGGGACGCGTTTAAGCGTATTCTCATCCACTCTGGCTTGCTTTGGTATTCCGTCGTTGGAATTACCTTTACAGGAATACGCTCCACCTTATCGGCACTGCGAAGCTTCTCGCCTTGCTGGAGCCGTTTGGTTCTTTTTGGTGGATCAACCAGATTTGCTGTCATGAAGTTACCTTTAATTAATGCGCTACTAAAATACTGTTATCGCCAAGCCGGTGGCTATTATAACCCAGAGCTTGCTGAAGCAGTTCAGCTAATTTATCTACAACCATGTGTTTACTAGGTGCCCTCTCAATTAGATCTACCATCTGAGTCATTTCTATGCCAAGACCGCAGGGGTTGATACGACCCCAGGGCTCCATATCCATATCAATGTTAAAATTTAAGCCGTGGTAGCTACTGCCTTTACGTATTCTCAGGCCTAGAGATGCAATTTTCTTTCCTTCAGCGGTATAGACCCCTGGTGCATCAGGTCTTGGATTAGCATCGATATTCCAATGTGATAAGCAGTCAACAATAGCCTGTTCCATTAAGCTAACAAGATCACGAACACCAATTTTCAGACGTTTTAGATCAATCATTAGGTAGGCGGTAATCTGTCCGGGACCATGGTAAGTAACCTGACCACCACGGTCTGACTTAACCACGGGTATCTCCGCTGGTGCAAGCACGTGAGTTGCCTTGCCAGCCTGCCCCTGAGTAAAAACAGGCTGATGCTCTAAGAACCAGATTTCATCACAGCTTTGCTCATTGCGACTATCAACCAGATCTTTCATGGCAGTAAATGTCGTTGAGTAGTCCTGTAGACCCAAATGGCGAATAATTAAAGGTAAAGATTGATCGCTAGACGGCATGGTTAAAGAACCATTTTGACTCTTTTACTCGTTTTAAGATCGGCAAAAATAGCATCCAGTTGCGGTTTGCCAGTTGCAATAATTACCGCAGTAATTGATTGCCACTTTCCTTTACTACTATGACTGATTTTTAAATCTGATTCAGTAATCTTAGGCGCATGGTTATTCATGACCTGAATAACATGCTCAATCAATTCCTGATGCGCATCACCTAAAACCTTGATAGGGTATTGGCAAGGAAATTCTATTTCTGGTTTTTTTTCTTCAGTCACAGTTATTAACTCAGGAAAGTAGTTGGGTGAAAAATAATAAGATCCAGTCAAAAATTCTTGAGAAAAAACCAGCTTCTGCAATATCTTTCTCAGCAACCAATGGCACCTGCGTCATAGTTTTTCCATCGAGAGTAATCTCAAGGCTTCCAAGAATTTGTCCGGCCGTTATAGGTGCAGAAATTTCATTATCCACAGTGATCTGCGCTGATAAGTTTTTCTTTTCACCCCTGGGATAGGTCAAAGTAATATCATTTTCAACGGTAAGGTTAAGGAAATCTTCTTCACCATACCAAAGGGCAGCATTTTCTTTAATCAAATCACCTGCACTGTATATTTTCTTGGTTTCAAAATGTCTAAAACCATAAGAAAAAAGTTTCTGTGATTCGCGAGCTCGTGATTCATCACTTTTTGCACCTAAAACAGCTGAAATTAATCGCATTCCGCGACGCTTAGATGAGGCAACCAGACAGTAGCCTGCTTCTTCAGTATGACCCGTTTTTAATCCATCAATACTACTATCTCGCCAGAGAAGACGGTTACGATTTGGCTGATTAATATTGTTATGGCTAAAATATTTTTCCGAATAAATGCTGTAATGATCGGGGTGTTCATTAATAATAGCTTTAGCAAGAATGGTCAGATCTCTTGCCGAGGTCACCATCCCCTCTGCGGGTAGGCCGGTAGCATTCATATAGTAAGTGTTCGTCATTCCCATTAGCTCGGCCTGGAAATTCATATTATCGGAAAAGGCAGTTTCACCACCGCTAATATGCTCAGCTAACGAGATTGCTGCATCATTGCCTGATTGAATAATGACTCCGCGCATAAGGTCAATTACTGGAACCTTGGATCTGGGGCTTAGAAACATTGTAGAGCCATCGGTTTTAGCGCCACCTAACTCCCAAGCATTGTCGCTTATCACAACCAAATCATCTTCTTTAAGGCGATTCTCAGCAATTTCCTTAGATGCGATATAGGTGGTCATCATTTTAGCCAAACTTGCCGGTGGCAGTGTTTGATCAGCATTATGCTCGGCAATAACATAGCCGGTGTTAGCATCCACTAAAATCCAAGCTTTTGCATCAATTTTAGGTGCATCAGGAAGAAATTGTTTAGCTGCAGCAAAGGGGTTAGCCAGCGTGCATAGAAAAATGACAAATGATATAAATAAGCGTTTATTCAACATAATATGGCTACCAAACAGGACCGAGTTTTATGGGTGCATAGTCTAACATTAGTCGAACTCAACTGCCCATAATGAATATGCTGAAATGTTATGCAAAATAAAAAATTATTGCTTAACAGTAAAGGCCGAAATATTAGATTCGAGTGTTAGAGTCTGTTTTGCAAGAAGTAGTTCCCTTGTATTTTTAAAGGGACCCACGAGTACCTTAAAGGCACCATCAATTGTTTTTATGCCAATAGGCGCAGTAAGCTGATTATCAAACTTTGCAGCAAATTTTATAGCTGATTCAGGCTTATCAAAGGCACCAATTTGCAGGTAGGCTTTTTTATCAGTCGTGGACAGAGGTACTGAAGCATCTATAGCCTCAACAAGCACCTCTGCGGTTCCTGATTCAGAAAAACCCAATTTCACGGCTGCTGCATAAGAAAGATCAATGATTCGCTGATCATGAAAAGGACCGCGATCGTTGACTCTAACGATAATGGTTTGCTGAGTATCTAGGCGAGTGACGCGAACATAGGTAGGAATAGGTAGCGTCTTATGCGCGGCAGTCATAAGGTACATATTATAGATTTCACCATTTGAGGTGTGGCGACCATGAAATTTACTGCCATACCAAGAGGCATTTCCTATTTCTCTGTAGCCAAAACTGCTGGGCATGATTTTATAGGTTACCCCAAACTGAGTGTAGGGGCTTTTATTGCCTGCTTTAGTGATAGGCTCTTCGATGGGTTGAGCATCTTTTATTTCATTGAGATCAATTTTTACCCCAGCGCCGTCCTGCACTGGATGAGCATAGTAAATTCCACCGCAGGCAGACAGTAAAAGGAAAATAGCAACCAACCAGAATCGATAGATTTTCACTTCATTTAGAATCGCTTGAATTAAGAGCAGGTTTCAGTGGTTTCGCAACGCTGTGCTTTAATCATCAAGCTTAATTGGTAGACTGCCATTGCATACTTAATACGTGGATTATAGCGGCCGATGGCATAAAAATTATTAAATCCAAGCCAGTATTCATCAGCATATTTAGCCGTAAGCTTCATTGGGAACGCAAGGCTGTCCTTAGCAAAATTTTGCACTGGCTGATAGCCTTTCTCTTTTAGATCAGTAATTGTCGATTTAGGCTTGCGCATTTTATTAAGACCCTGAGTATCTAACTTCTCCCCAATATGTGCCCTAGTCGCAACAGGCTGATCTTTTTGCCAGCCACCCTTTTTGGTTAAAAAATTAGCTACACTGCCAATGGCATCAGTGGGGTTTGTCCAGATATCAACAAAACCATCGCCGTCAAAATCTACGGCATAATCGCGATAACTATCAGGCATAAATTGTCCCCAGCCCATAGCGCCGGCGTAAGAGCCTTTAAGGGTAAGTGGGTCTTTCTTTTGTTCTCGAGCTAGTAAAAATAGATTCTCAAGCTGAATGGTAAAAAATTTTTTTCGAGATTCGCGCTTTTCAATACTGTGATAATAGTCAAAGGCTAGAGTGCTCAATGCGTCTATTACGCGATAACTACCAGTATTGCGACCATAGTTTGTTTCTACTCCTAAGATGCTGACAATAATCGCAGGGTCAACACCATATTTCTTGTAGACACGCTCTAGGGTCTCTTCATGTAGCTGCCAAAATTCTACGCCTCTTTTAATACGCAACTCAGTAACAAAAATATTGCGGTATTCATGCCAGGGTTTAACTTTTTCTGCAGGACGACTCATGGCCTTAATAATAGATTGTTGGTTTTCTGCGGCCTTGAGCCATTCTAATATTTGTGTGCGTTCAAATTGATGTTTTTCCACCATACGGTCGATAAAGGGCGCAACTTGTGGCTGCTGTGAGTAGTCAGCAAAACACAGGGATGCCAGCGACAGCGAGCTGGATAAAACAAAAAACTTTAAAATTTTCATTAACGCCAAGTTCCAATTCGTTTGGGTTCTGAGCTTATCGCCATAAGGATGCCAAAGCCAAAAAATAGAGTCACAATTGATGATCCGCCATAGCTAATCAGAGGTAAGGGAACTCCAACAACAGGCAATAATCCAGAAACCATCGACATGTTTACAAATATATATATAAAAAATGTCAGACTAATGCTGCCGGCCATCAAGCGAGCAAATTGTGACTGCGCATTGATAGCAATAATCATGCAATATCCTACTAATAAAAGATAGAGGGTACAGAGTCCTAAGACCCCAAATAGACCAAATTCTTCCGCTAAAACAGCAATAATAAAGTCGGTATGGCTTTCTGGCAGAAAGTTCAGCTGCGATTGGGTACCTTCAGTCCAGCCTTTGCCTGATAGTCCGCCCGAACCTATAGCTGTAGTTGATTGTATAATATTCCAGCCAGCACCAAATTTATCATCTTCTGGAGAGAGCAGGGTTAAAACACGCTGTTTCTGATAGTCGCGCATAACATACAACCAAAGTATAGGTATGGCTGCCAGGGCGGAAAAAAAAGCTCCTGCAAGATAGCGTTTTCTAAGCCCGGCTAAAAACAGCACAAAAAACCCAGAGGCAAACACCAGAATTGAGGTGCCTAGATCAGGTTGTTTCAAAATTAAAAATGCTGGAACCGCAACAATTAAAAGTGCCCCCACCACATGTTTAACGGATGGTGGAATTACATGACGGCTGAGATACACAGAAACCATTAATGGCACAGCAATTTTCGCAATTTCTGAGGGTTGGAATCGGGTGAAACCTAAATTGAGCCAGCGGGTGGCACCCTTAGCTTCAATGCCAAACATTAAAACAGCTAATAATGCTAATACTGCTGCGGCATAAAAGATTACTGCGATGCGCTCCCAAAATCGCACTGGAAACTGGGCCACAATTAGCATCCCGATAAAGCCCGCAAGCATAAAGGTTGCCTGACGCTTTACATAATAAAAGCTTTGCTCGCTTGCACTATACAGAACAAATAAACCGATTAAGCACAGTACAAAAAGTATAAGAATTAGGGTGACGTCAATATGGAATGGGTTTTGATGCCGGTCGCCACCTTTAGTATTTAATTGTCTTACAAAATCGTATTTATACATAAACTAGTTAATCTCAGCAGGATTTGAAAAATCATGGATTAATCTTGCCGCAGCCAGGGATTTATTATCTTGCTGAAAACCCGATAAATAGTTATCGATTACCTTGCGAGCAATGGGTGCAGCCGTACGGCTACCATGTTCACCATTTTCCACAATTAAGCCTAATGCAATTTGTGGGTCTTCAGCGGGTGCAAAGGCAACAAAGAGCGCATGATCCCATTTTCTCTTATCAATTTTAGAGGAATCATACTTCTCTTTCTCATTAATACTAATCACCTGGGCAGTCCCTGTTTTGCCCGCTAATTTATATGTTAATCCTTCACTTATCGATCGAGCAGTACCCTTATTAGAATGCACCACATCCACCATAGCTTGATGCACATAGTCCCAATATTTTTTATCGTAGCTTATTTTTTCACCGGCAAATTCTGGTTCAACAGGTGTTCCATCAATAGATTTTACCAGTTTAGGGATAATTTGCTCGCCACGAGTGGCAATGCGCGCAGACATGACCGCTAATTGTAATGGGGTAGTCAGCATAAAGCCCTGACCAATACTCATATTGATCGTATCGCCGTTAAACCATTCTTGTCGCCGTTTATTTTTTTTCCATTCTCTGGTAGGCATAATACCGCGTTTTTCTCCGGGAAGATCAATACCCGTGATATCGCCAAGGCCAAATAAACCACTTTCTTTAGAGAGAAGGTCTATGCCTGTTTTAACCCCAGTGGTATAGAAAAAAACATCACAGGATTCAATAATAGCCTCGGCTAAATCAACGCCATAGCCATGTCCGCCTTGGTCAGAATTATGATCCCGCCAAGGACGCTTAATGCCCTCCATAAAAAAATAGCCAGGATCGTAAATAGAATAATCCATATCATAAATTTTATGTTGTAAGCCTATAAGGCCAAATAGTGGTTTCACCGTAGAGCCGGGAGGGTACTGACCACGAAGAGCACGATTAAATAATGGGCGATCAGCTGAGTAGAGCAAGTCATCATATTGTTTTTGGCTAATCCCAGAGGTAAATAGATTAGGATCATAGCTGGGTGTGCTTACCATACTTAGCACGCCTCCCGTTTTAACATCCATTGCTACCAGAGCGCCGCGCTCACCTTTTAGCGATTCCATAGCCACGCGTTGTAAATCAGTATCAAGATATAGGCTGAGATTGCTACCAGGAACAGGATCTTTCTTATCCAAGATACGCATTACCCTGCCTCTTGCATCCGTTTCTACCTGCTCTGTGCCAACCTGACCTAGCAGGATATCCTCATAATATTTTTCTAAGCCAATTTTGCCGATAAAATCAGTGCCACGATACTGTTCGGGATCAATTTTTTTAATTTCACGATCATTGATACGCCCGACATAGCCCAGGCTGTGCGCCAACAAGGGCCCCTCTGGATAATGACGCATAAGCTGTGCACTGACCTCAGTACCAGAGAGAATATGGCTATTAACGGCCAAGATGGCACGTTCCTGTTCAGTAATATTGTATTTTAGAGGTATCGACTGAAAGGGCTTGTTGCGTTTGACCCGCTTCATAAAGCGCTCAATATCCCTTTCAGATAGGCTGATAAGATCGCCGATTCGCACTAATAATTGATCAATATTTTGAGTGCTTTCGGGAATAATATTGAGGGTAAAAGATGGGCGATTATCCGCCACCAGTTGGCCGCGACGATCATAAATTAGCCCTCGAGTTGGCGCCACCGATCGAATATGAATACGATTGTTATTTGAGTTGGTTACATAATCATTATGGCGATTGATTTGTAAATCAAAGTATCGAAATAGAATAACACTAGTCAGACCCAGAACAATTAATAGTGATGTTACAACGCGCAGATAGAATATTTTCTGTTCTTTTTGAGGATCTGATAGAGCATTATCTTGCAGCATATTAAAAAACCCTAGCTTCGATGGTAGGGATGATTTTGATTAATGGTCCAAGCTCGATAAAGCTGTTCCATTAACAGCACCCGAACCAGTGGGTGGGGTAGGGTAAGATCGGATAAAGACCACTTGGTATCAGCGCGCTGAAGACAGTCTGCAGATAATCCATCAGGGCCACCAATCAGCAAACAAATATCCTGACCGTTCATTTGCCAGTTAGCAAGCTGAGTCGCCAGTGACTCGGTTGACATTGATTTGCCCAGCACATCCAAAGCAACCACTCTATCCTGTTTATCAATATGTTTTAGTATAGCCTGTCCTTGACTTTCCTTTGACTGATTCGATGACCCCTTACCCTTTGAGCTTAAAGGAATTTCAATGGTTTCTAGCTTAAGCTCAGCAGGCATTCGCTTATGGTACTCATGAAAGCCAGTCTCTACCCACTGGGGCATGCGCGTTCCAACGGCTAGCAATTTGAGTTTCATCAGCGTTTAACAACCTCAGTGTTTATCGAATCAAAATACGATAAGAAAGACTCTTAAATCTCATCGCTATCATTAGGTCTAATGGACCATAGGCGTTCAATATCATAAAACTCTCGGGTAGCAGGCAGCATGATATGAACAATAACATCGCCAAAATCCACCAGAATCCATTCCGCCTTATCGTCTCCTTCAATACCGATCATTTCATGACCTGCTGCTTTAGCGTCAACCACCACACTATTGGCCAGTGCTTTAACTTGCCGATTAGAGTTACCCGAAGCAACAACCATGGTATCTGTAATGCCTGTGAGATCACGTACATCAATAGTGGTGATTTCAGTGGCTTTAACCTCTTCGAGGGCATTGATAATAATATCTTTTAAGGCTTGCGTCATAACAGAAAATTACTCATATAAAGAATGTTGTTTAATATAGTTAACCACTGATTTAGGGGCTAAATGATCGATACTCTTATCGCATTTTATACTATCTCTGATAGCAGTCGATGAAATATCTTTTAAAGGTATTTGACACAGGTGCAAATAACCCCGAGAACGCTTTTTTACCCTATCAAAATCATCGCATTTATTATGTTCAATCCACTCGGCAAGATCGCCTTTAGTAGGTAAGTCATATCCGGGTCTTGGACTAATAGCCAGGTGGCAATCATCTAATAATGCATCCCAGCGATGCCAGCGATCAATGGTTAGTAGAGAATCCATACCCATACAAAAAAACAGCGGCGTATCGTCGCCCACCTGCTGTCTTATCTGTTGAATGGTTTCAATGCTGTAGCTTGGCGTATTTTTGCGTAATTCTAGATTATCAGATACAAGAGAGGGCTGATCATCAATTGCCAATTGCAGCATCGCCAAGCGTTGCTCAGCGCTAACATTGGGTGCTTCACGGTGCGGTGGAATGGCGCAAGGAATCATACGCACAGACTCAACCTGCAAGTAATCCGCTAAATGATTGGCTAAATTAAGATGGCCAAAATGGACTGGGTTAAAGGTGCCGCCAAACAGAGCAACCGACATATTACTGGCGGATCTGCCCATCGCCGAACACCACCCATTTTTGACTGGTCAAACCTTCCAGTCCAACAGGTCCTCGGGCATGAATTTTATCGGTTGAAATGCCAATTTCTGCACCCAGGCCATATTCAAAGCCATCGGCAAAACGTGTTGAAGCATTAATCATCACCGAGCTCGAATCCACCTCAGCAATAAATCGTTGGCCGCGCGCACTGTCTTCAGTAATAATTGATTCCGTATGCTGAGAGCTATAAGTATTAATATGCTCAATCGCCTCATCAATACCACTGACTACCTTAATAGCTACAATAGGTGCCAGATACTCCTCGCTCCAATCACTCTCAGTAGCCGCAGAAATAGACGACAAAATGTTGCAGCTTTCAGAACAGCCACGCATTTCTACCGATTTCTCAGCATATATTTCAGCAATTATCGGCAATACATCAGCGGCAATCGATTCAGAAACTAACAAAGACTCCATGGCATTACACACCCCATAACGGTGAGTCTTCGCATTAACCGCAATCGCCACAGCCTTATCCAGATCAGCAAACTCATCGATGTATACATGGCAGTTGCCATCCAAATGTTTAATGACAGGTACCCGAGCATCCGCGCTAATACGCTCAATAAGACCCTTGCCACCACGGGGAACAATCACATCCACAAACTCAGTCATAGTAATCAGTTCACCCACCGCCGCGCGATCAGTGGTATTAATCACTTGCACCGCAGTATCTGGCAATCCCGCATCGGTAAGACCCAACTTAATACAGTTAGCAATTGCCTGATTAGATTCAATGGCCTCGCTGCCGCCGCGTAGAATCGTTGCATTGCCCGACTTAAGACAGAGGCTAGCCGCATCAATAGTCACATTAGGGCGAGACTCATAAATAATCCCAATCACACCTAATGGCACCCGCATCTTTGCCAGTTTAATTCCGCTGGGGCGCGTGCCTAAATCAGTCAGCTCACCCACAGGATCAGGAAGTTCAGCCACCTGTTGTAAGCCTTCAATCATGGCATCAACGCGATCATTATTCAGTTCAAGACGATCGAGCAGGGCATCATTGAGGCCATTGGTGCGGCCATTATCCATATCCAGTTTATTTGCGGCTAGAACAGTGCTGCGGTTAGCATCTAATTGCTTAGCAATCGCAATAAGCGCAGCATTTTTAGTGTTGCTGTCAGCGCGTGCAAGATCGCGAGAAGCTTCTCGGGCCGCAGTGCCCACCGACTGCATATAAGCTTTAATATCCATAGAAATCCACTAATAACCAACAGGGTTTTGAATCAAAACCCCATTATACGAATCTCAAAATATAATTCCTTATATTTGGTGATAAATGCTAATCGTGGATGCAGATTTAATGATACAAAGCCAAACGTTTTTCCAAAATGCTAACCAAGGCATCAATATGTGCAGGGTCATCATTTAAGCAAGGAATATAATGGAACTGTTCACCGCCACTTTCCATAAAGCTCTCGCGGCCTTCCATATTAATTTCCTCAATGGTTTCAAGACAATCTGAAGAGAACCCCGGACAGATCACCGCTACATGCTTAACCCCATCCTCAGGTAGCTGTTCCAAGGTATTATCAGTATAGGGTTGTAGCCAAGGCTCGCGGCCAAAGCGCGATTGAAAAGTCGTCATTACCTGTTTTTCATCAAAGCCCAATTTTTCACGCACCAATCTAGTAGTTTGATGGCAAAAGCAATGATAGGGATCGCCATTCTTAAGGTAGCGCTCTGGCGTACCATGATAAGAAAAAACAAACTTATCAGGTTGACCATGCTCTTCAATATGGCGCTTGATGGTTGTGCAAAGTGCTTCTAGATAGCCCTCAGATTTATGATAGCCATTAATAAACTGTAATTCTGGTACCCAGCGCAACTGAGTAAATGTTTTAGCAATAGCATCAAAGGTCGAACCCGTGGTGGCACCGGCATACTGCGGATAAAGTGGAAGCACAATAATATCACGCACATTTTGGTCAGTTAATTCCTTAATCGCCGCCGCCATCGAAGGATTGCCATAACGCATCCCTAAAACCACAGGAATATCACCGTATTTTTCTGCAAGACGTTGTTTAACGGCTTTTACCTGCCCTTGGCTGTAGCACATAAGTGGCGATCCCGCCTCAGTCCAAACCGATTCATACAACTTAGCCGAGCGACGCGGGCGAATACGCAAGATAATTAAATTTAGAATCATCCACCATAGCAGTCGCGGTATCTCAACCACTCGCGGATCGCTTAAAAATTCTTTTAGATAGCGTCTAAGTTCAGCGGGTCTAGGTGCATCAGGTGTGCCAAGATTGCACAGCAAGATACCTTGACGAGGAGAGGCTCCATCATGGTCATATTCAGTTTGACCCATATATTTCATTTGTTACTCCTAACATTGAGGGGTTAGCCGCTAATAGCCACAACCATAAAGCACTGATTAATAATCGACAACCATTGAAGTGCCATTTATACGCCACAGTCTCTATTTGGGACTGTTAGTTTAAAAAAACAATCACCTAAAAATAGACTTGAATAGATCCGAATAGTATTAGATACTGTATATATAAACAGTATTTTAATAATAGCATTCCGAGTTCCTTATGAGTCTTTCTTTTTTAGGCCGCAGCCATGCCCTTGCATGGATCAAAACACATTGCCTGCAAATACCACTTTTTAGCGAAGCCGTATCCGCAGGTTTTCCCTCACCCGCCCAAGACTATGTCGAAAAAGCCCTCGATTTAAATGAGTTATGTATTAAGCGTCCTGCAGCGACTTTTTTTGTGCGGGTTGAAGGCGAATCAATGATTCAAGCCGGTATTTATGCTGGCGATATCTTGGTGGTTGATCGTTCAGTTACCGCAGAGCATGGTGATACCGTGATAGTGGCCATCGATGGCGAGATGACCGTTAAAGAGCTAGAACTACGTCCAGTCATTCGTCTAGTACCCCGTAACCCAGCCTATCCTGCCATAGAGATTGCCGAGGGGACTGCGTTAAATATTTTTGGTGTAGTCACCAATGTAATTCGCAATATACGCCAAAAATAATCAATCGAAATGAACCCCATTTTTGCCCTAGTGGACTGTAATAATTTCTACGCCAGTTGCGAAAAACTATTCCGTCCTGACCTCGCTGATACACCAGTAGTTGTTTTATCCAATAACGATGGCTGTGTCGTTGCGCGCTCCAAAGAAGCCAAAGCCCTAGGTATAAAAATGGGCATTCCAATCTTCAAAATTCAAGCGCAAATCAGACAGCATGGTATTCAGGTTTTTTCCTCAAATTACAGCCTGTATGCCGATATGAGTGATCGCGTTATGCGAACCCTAGAAGATATGGCGCCCAAGGTCGAAATTTACTCCATTGATGAAGCCTTTTTAGACCTTACCGGCATACAGTCAGCGATTTCTCTGGTTGATTTTGGACAACAGGTCAAACACACCATAGATCGCTGGATAGGTATAGCTGTCTGTGTCGGTATAGCGCCCACAAAAACCCTTGCCAAACTTGCCAATCACGCCGCCAAAAAATACCCAGCTACCCAAGGAGTTGCAGATTTAACCGATCGCAACAGACAGCGAAAACTGCTGGCATTAACCCCCGTAGAAGATATCTGGGGTGTGGGGCGCAGACTATCGGTTCGTCTACAAGCTATGGGTATAGATACAGCCTTAGACTTAGCCAATACATCCCCCAAATTAATACGTCAGCAATTTTCGGTGGTATTAGAGCGCACCGTCAGAGAGCTTAACGGTGAGTCTTGTATCGCCTTAGAACAGATACCCGCCACCAAAAAACAGATCATCTGTAGCCGTTCCTTTGGCGCTCGAGTCACATCTTTAGTGCAGATGCGTCAAGCCGTGTGCCAACATGCCACCAGAGCCGCAGAAAAGTTACGCAAAGAGCGACAGCAAGCCAAATTGCTCAGTGTATTTATTCGTACCAGTCCCTACCAAAATAATACTCCCCAATACAGTAATGCTCTTAGCGCCGAACTGCCGCGACCGAGCAATGATACCCGCGACCTGATCCAGTTATCTATAAGGTTGCTCGACCAGCTATGGCGCGATGGTTACGACTATGCAAAAGCCGGCGTGGTACTCTCTGATTTTTATGATATTGGCACCTATCAAGTAGGACTATTTGATCAACCTTCGGGTCATGCCAATAGCCGTCAACTGATGCATGTTGTCGACGAAATTAATCACAGCGGGCGAGGTAAGGTATTTTTTGCTAGACAGGGAATCAAAAAAGATTGGGCCATGAAGCGAGAACATCTGTCTCCGGCCTATACAACTCGTTGGAATGGGTTAATACGGGTGAACTAAATTGTTTGTAATATACAAACAACCCTCAAAACTTTCCTTTTTATTTTATGTAATAAGTACTGCTTTTATTAACTGTAAATCATTAGCTGAAACCAAGCCAAGCCAAGGGTATAATGCGCAGCTTTTAACCCTGTGACCATTTACCCATGACTCAGCCAGTTTCCGATCGGCGTACCTTTGCCATTATTTCTCACCCCGATGCGGGTAAGACCACCATTACTGAAAAGCTGTTGCTGTTGGGCAATCTTATTCAGGTGGCGGGCACGGTCAAGGGGCGAAAAAGCGATCGCCATGCCACCTCTGACTGGATGACCATGGAAAAGGAACGGGGAATTTCGGTAACCTCATCGGTAATGCAGTTCCCTTATCGCGATTGCACTGTCAATTTATTAGATACACCGGGGCACGAGGACTTTTCTGAGGATACCTATCGCACCTTAACCGCTGTGGATTCCTCGTTAATGGTGATCGATGGCGCTAAAGGTGTGGAGCAGCGAACCATTAAGCTGATGGAAGTCTGCCGTTTGCGCGATACGCCCATTTTGTCATTTATTAATAAGATGGATCGCGATATTCGCGACCCCATTGATTTGCTCGATGAAATTGAAGATGTTTTAAAGATTAAAGCCGCGCCCATTAACTGGCCCATTGGTATGGGTCGGGGTTTTCGCGGGTTGTACAACCTGTATACCGATACTATTCATGTCTATGTGCAGGGCAAAGGCCATCAGTTGATGGATGATATTCAGATTAAAGGTTTGGAATCCCCCGAGGCGCGTGAGGCATTGGGTGATTTTGCCGATGATGTGATCGAAGAGTTAGAGCTAGTAAAGGGCGCTACCCATCAATTTGAGATGGATGAGTTTTTAGCTGGCATGCTAACACCTGTGTTTTTTGGTACCGCTTTGGGTAATTTTGGAGTGCGCGAGCTACTGGATGATTTTGTGCGTTGGGCGCCGCCGCCTCAGCCGCGAGAGGCCAAACAGCGAGAGGTATTAGCAAGCGATGCTAAATTCAGCGGTTTTGTATTTAAGATTCAAGCCAATATGGACCCTAAGCACCGCGACCGTATTGCTTTTATGCGTATCTGTTCAGGTACCTATACTAAAGGCATGAAAATGAAGCATGTGCGTACCGGTAAGGATATGCGCGTATCCGATGCCTTTAGTTTTAAAGCGGGAGAGCGCATTTCGGTCGAGCAGGCAGTGGCAGGTGATATTATTGGTCTGCATAATCATGGCTCGATTCAGATTGGTGATACCTTTACTGATGGCGAAGTACTTAAGTTTAGTGGTATTCCACATTTTGCGCCTGAGCTATTTAAGCGCATTCGTTTAAAAGACCCCCTTAAAGCCAAGCAACTGCAAAATGGTATTCGTCAACTGTCGGAAGAGGGCAGTACACAGGTGTTTTTCCCGCTTAAAAATAATGACATTATTGTGGGTGCTGTAGGGCAGCTGCAATTTGATGTGGTGGCATTTCGATTAAAAGAAGAATATGGTGTAGAAGCAATCTACGAGCCGGTGAATGTTTATACGGCACGTTGGGCTGAGGCCGAAGATAATAAAAACATAGAGGCTCTCAAAAATAAGGCACAGGAAAACTTGGCAGTTGATGGCGGTGGGCATCTAACCTACTTGGCGCCAACCCGAGTCAATCTTTCCCTAGCAGAGGAGCGGTTCCCCGATATTGAGTTTAGAGCAACGCGGGAACATTAATAAAAAGTTGAGGTTAGTATGGCGATAAACCCCCCCACCTTTGAAGCAAATCAGGTGCCTGAGCATTTGCGCGCCAATCGCAGTGCCTTTACTCGCTGGTTTGGCAAAACTTTTTTACGGGTTTTTGGTTGGCGTGTTGAAGGCAGCATAACTAATGCCGAGCGGGTATTAATTACTGCGGCACCCCATACCTCTAATTGGGATGCGGTTTTTGGGATTGCCGCTGTATTGGGGCTTAATGTTCGGCTACATTTTTTGGGAAAACATACCATTTTTGTGCCAGGCCTAAAATGGTTTATGCGCTGGCTGGGGGGTATTCCTGTTAATCGTAAAAACCCAGAGGGTGTGATTGAGCATGTAAATGGTTTGGTTGATAGGTATGAGGGTATTGTGATTGTGATTGCGCCAGAGGGCACCCGTAAAAAGGCTGAGAAATGGAAAAGCGGTTTTTTGCGTATCGCTGAAGCCAGTGACTGCAAAATCCAGATGGGCGCCCTAGATTTTCAAAATAAACGTATTGTGTTGGGTGATTTGTATCAGCCTACGGGTGATAATCAGGCGGATATTCAAAACATCAAACAGTGGTATACCCAATTTAAAGGTAAATTCCCCGATCAATTTTAATAATGAGTAGCTTTCTAGTTACAGTATTATTGTCTTTTATTGTGCTAGTGTTAGCGCTAGTGCTATTTCGCTATGTGGGCGTGCCGATTTATCAGGTGCGGGCTATCAACGTTCATGCATTCTTAAAGTTAGCTATTTCAGGTCAAGCAACGCCATCAGATTGGGATGTGTTTATTGGTATTCCCATTCGCCATGATGCCGAGTTAGACAAAATACGTTGTGAATGTGCTATGTTAGCGGATGAAATCACTGAACGGCAGGGCAAGCTGGTATTTTCAGAGTCTAGCCGTCAGATATTAACTAAGCTGTTACAGCAGGTTGAATTAAAAATTGATGCTTCGGAATAACCTATGACCACACAACAAGCTCCCATTGCTAAGTTTCTTATTGTATTTGCCGCCTTTGTGATTGTTGTCTCTGGGCTAAAAATGGCTTCTTCACTGGTTGTGCCATTCTTGCTGGCAGTATTTATCGCCATGATTGTATCGCCTTTACTAACGTGGCTAAAGCATCGGCGGGTGCCAGGTAGTCTCGCTATACTATTAATTATCTCGCTTATATTAGCCATGGGGTTAGTTTTGGCGGCGGTTGTGGGTTCTTCAGTGGAAAGCTTTAGGCAGGATATTCCAGTTTATTCTGCCAAGTTGTCCGTAATGAGTGAGTCAATTCAGCAGGGCTTAACCCAGCGTGGTTTGGCTATTGATGCCGAGCAGTGGCAAAACAGTTTTGACCCCAGTGCGGTGATGCGCTGGGTGGGCAGCACCCTGGCCTCCTTTGGCAATGTGATGACTAATTCAGTACTTATATTGATTACTGTGATTTTTATTCTTGCGGAAAATACTAGCTTTAGTGATAAGTTGCGTTTGGCGCGGGGAGATAAAAGTTCGCAAGCATGGTTGGCTGAACTTTCTACCAGTATTCATAGTTACCTAGCCATTAAGGCGGGAATTAGTGTAGTTACTGGCCTACTTATTTATATCTGGTTGACTATTCTGGGCGTGGATTATGCGGTTCTCTGGGGCTTAATTGCCTTTTTACTTAACTTTGTGCCCACAGTAGGTTCTTTTATAGCAGCAATACCGGCCGTATTACTTGCCTCAGTTCAGTTGGGTCTTGGCAGTGCCGGTTTAACCTTATTAGGCTTTGTGGTGGTTAACTTCTTAATGGGCAGTGCTATCGAACCGCGCTGGATGGGTAAGGGCTTAAACCTATCGCCATTGGTGGTGTTTGTATCCTTGGTATTCTGGGGTTGGATACTGGGACCCGTAGGTATGCTGTTGTCTATACCGCTGACTATCATCGTAAAGATTGCTTTAGCGGCTAATAAAGATACCCAATGGATTAGTGTGATGTTAGGTGGCTCTGAATCGTCGTAAACTAATAATTTTCATTACCTAAAATACTCAATAAGTCTTCGTTTTTTTTGTATATCCCTTCAATTATGTGACCGTCAAAGAATAAGAAAAATTTTCGTGAAAAATAATTCATGTTTGAAAGTTATGGATTCATAATGATCCTTCAATATAATTCGTAACCTTAGGTCTATAATATTGGCGGTTAACTCATTGGTGAGATTATTAGATTTTATTATGTGAGTATTATACGAAAAAACATAAAATATTGTTTGATGAGCTTATTAATGAGGCACAAAAAAGCCCCGAATAATCGAGGCTTTTTAACAGATGGTGCCCAAGGGCGGAATCGAACCACCGACACGAGGATTTTCAATCCACTGCTCTACCAACTGAGCTACTTGGGCGTTACTGCGAGGTCGCGTATTAAACCGTTTGAAGCGGCATTCGTCAAGGATTATTGACTAGGTGGAACATATCCTTCTGCTTGGTCCACATCTTTACCCTCAAAGAATTTTTCACGCTGTTCAGCCAAGTAGTGTCTAGCGGTTAAATCCATCATATTAAGACGCATTTCATTGATCAAAGTAGTCTGGTGAGCCATCCATTCCTGCCAGGCTTCTTTTGAAATATTATTGAATATTTCCTCGCCTTGCGGGCCAGGGAATGGTGGCATATCAAGGCCAGGTAATTCTTTTTTTAATTTTTTACAAAAAACAGTGCGAGCCATAAAGACCTCTATTTAAGTTTTTAATCAACGACTAATTTAAAAGCGCCCTAATTGGTGCTGGCATCCCCAATGATAGAGGATTATTTTTGTTATACCAGACTATGCTGTTATTTTTGGTAACTTTGTTTAAAGTCAGCACCTCAATATCAAAAACCTGATAGTCCAAATGGAAGTGGCTAAAGGTATGCCTCTTTTGCATTAAAAAATTCGTGGCCTTAATTTCAAGCTGTAAACTTTTTGCTAAAGCATCTAGTTCAGAAAGCTGATTGATCATAGGGAAAACCCAAAGTCCTCCCCATAATCCAGCGGGGGGATTTTGCTGTAGCAAAATATCGCCCTGAGAACTACGTAGCATTAAAAAGATAGATTCTCTAACAGGGATCACTTTTTTTGGTTTTTTTCCAGGAAACAGGCTTTGCTCGCCTTTAAGTGCCGCTTTACAGTTAGATTCAATAGGGCACTTATCGCACTGCGGATTATTTTTGGTACAAACCAATGCGCCGAGATCCATCATCGCTTGCGTATACTGTTCAGTGCGCTTAAGTGGACTGTAGTATTCCGCAATATCCCATAATTGATTATGAACTGCAGTTTTTCCCGGCCAGCCTTTAGTGGCAGAAAATCGTGCTAATACTCGTTTGACATTTCCGTCTAATATAGCAGCTGGTTTTTTAAAGCCAATGGAACGAATAGCTCCCGCTGTAGAACGACCAATACCAGGCAGTGCAGTAAGTTCTTCGATGGATTCAGGGAACTGTTGGTTTTTTTCAAAAGCGATTATCTGTGCCGTTTTATGTAGATTTCTAGCCCGTGCATAATAGCCAAGTCCCGTCCAATGATGTAAAACATCATCCACCGATGCATTAGCCAATGTTTCAATACACGGAAAGCTCTGCATAAACCGTTTATAATAGGAGATAACCGTGGCTACCTGCGTCTGTTGCAACATAATTTCAGAAACCCAAACACCATAGGGTGTGATAGGGTTCTGCCAAGGTAAATCAGTGCGCCCCTGATGCTCAAACCAGTTTAGAACGGCTTGCTGAAAATCGTTTGGCTTCATAGCGCCATCATCGTTTAGGGGTTAGAAGTAACGTTTTGATAAAGCTATTGTCTGGCTTGCAGTTAAAGGGTTGACCTAATGCACCCTTGCATCTAAAGGGTATTTCGCGTTTTACAATCATTGGATTAACCTTGCAGCCATTGGCACTGCTACTGTTTTGGGTAGCAAATACGGTAGTATTTAGCTTGTAGCGTAATGATGATAAGTTAAGGTTAGCACTGCCGTAAAAATTTACATTACCTAGTTGAGTCTTATATTCAGTAACAGAAAAACTGCCATCGTTTAGACTCATCGAGGCACTTAAATCATGTAATTGCGTATCCTCAGACCAATTTTTCAGAGGTGGCACATTACCGCTAAAGAGTGCTGCTGCATTGCATAAAGTTTGTTCTAAATTCATTCCTCTGTAGGAAGGTGAGCTGACATCTAAATGACCACTGCCGTCCAGCGATTGTATAATAGAATAACTATCATTACCTGAACCATTAATATGGGATGAGAAATTAAGTTTTCCACTCAGATTAAACTTCTCAAATAATTGGCTAGCCGCATTTAAATCAATATCACTAATTAAGGTATTTACCGAAAATGAGGGCACTCTATTTTGCATATTAAGTTCGCCGCTAAGATTAATCTGACCATCAAACAGATTACTGCTCAATGAACTCAGTTTAAAAACATTTTGATTGCCAAATAGGTTGCCGTAAATGTTAGATAGACTAGTAGCACCGAAATCAATCTTATTAACATTTAATTCCATTTGACTCTGACCATGCCAGAGCGCCATAGGAAGCCCCAAAGGTGCAAATAATGCAGGGTTTGCGCTTTTAGAGTCTGATTGACTGGTGTAGCCATCAAGCTTTAATTGATTAGCTGAAATCGTTGTATGGAGCTTTAAATTTTCCTTGTCAATTTCAGAGCTAATATCAATAGTCTGCCCGTCAATAGACAGCGTGCTTTGAATGGTCGAAAAGCCATCTAAAACTAGATCAAAAAAGCTTTCAAAAGCGATATCGGTTAATGCCTTTGGATCAACCATCCTTGGGACTTCAAGTTCAGGGATAAAACGACTAATAACTTTGAGTTGTTTCATTAAATTAAATGAGTTGGCACTGAGTTGCCCTTGGATTTTATTTAAACCCTCAGAGCCTTCAATATAGCCCTTAATAGATAGATCATTAATACTAAGATCTAAATCATTTACCGAAAGGCTTTCAGGCTTTTGTTGATTATTCAGCGCGATGCGTAACGCTGCAGACGAAGAGAGCTTGACGCTATACGGTGCCAGTAGATCGATAGAATAGGTAAAGGGTTGCCCCTGAGTATTAATATTATCCACCGCTAAATTAATTTGGCTAAGCTGCACTGGAAGACTATTGGGGATAGCCACAAGTACTCGGGCATTGTTAACTACAATATGACTGATGGGTAGTTGCGGTGACTGACTTAGTAACGAAGCTAATGTTTTAAAATTAACGCTAATTGCCAACTGATCAGCATTACCCGCCATCGACTTATTATCAAGTGTAAAATTTACTTGATTAAGTGCGATGCCAAGGGGTAAAAGTTGCCAAGCAATATCACCTTCAACAGAAAGTTCTATGCCCGCGCTTGCAGCTGCAGATTCAATTTCTGGTTTAAAACGATTGGCATCAATAGCCAGTGAAACAATAAAAAGCCCTAAAAAAACTATTGCAATAAGTGCCAATAAGCCAGTCAGTAGTGGTTTTAGGAGAGTTTTCAAATCAGTACCTGTTGTTAGTGTTAAAAAAACAAGTAGCGATTTTACCTGAAATGATAAGTGCTTAAAACGGTGGATAAATTCATACCACACCGCTTTAAGCGTTTTACCTAATTACTATTTGGTTTTTAGAAGCTTAACTTAGCCTTTATACCAATATTCTTGCCAGGTAACGGTACTTCCTCTTTAACAAATGAACTGTGGTTTCTAGCTACTTTATCTAATAGGTTTTTAGCAAACACTGAAACACTTAGAAGCTCAGTATTGGATACTTTAAAGCCTTTAGATAGCTTAAAGTCTAACAGTTGATAGCCATCAGTAGCCTCTTCATCTGTGGCAACTTTAGTCTGATCCTGAATATCCTTCAACGATACTATCCAGTTTAGATCATTATTACTGCTGTAGTTTAAACTCACTAAATTTCTTGCAGGTACCGTGCGTGGAATATAGCCTCCTTGATCAAACTGAGCATCCACATAATCTCTACCTGCAGAAGCCACTAAACTACCATTGGCAAGACTAAATGAGCGACTGATTAGTAACTCATAACCTTCAAATGTTGCATCCTCTTGAAGGTACTGCGATTTAGTATAGTCATTTCCACCCAACTCATAATGTTCAGCGGTATCATTGAGATAAATAAAATCAGTGATACTATTTTTAAAGAGACTTAAATCAATATCAAAGCCTGATACAGCTGTATTAATGGTAAGGTCAATATTATTAGCTTTTTCCTCGGTGAGGTTGGCGTCACCCGTTTCATATCGCTGGGTAACCATATGCAAACCATCAACATACAGTTCCATAGCTGAGGGCGCCTTCTCAACACTAGACAAGCCAAGGCTAAGGCCTAGATTGTCAGAAATATCTTTGCTTGCGGCAAAAGAGTAACTAAACAGACTGCCATCATAGTTACCAGCCTCAGACTTACGATCAATTTGATCATATCTAATACCAAGATCAATATGCGCAAAGTCTAAATGGTTACTTAGGTAGTAACCTAATGTAAGCTCATCTGATTTGGTAAGTTTTAAGTACTGTTCTTCACCATTAATAAATATTTCTTCTTCTGCAATATTTAAAGCGATTTTTTGGCCTTTTTCTTCATTTCCCATATCGAGTTTGACAGCAAGTTCTGTAGCTTGATTAGAGAAAATAGTGCCATGATTGCCATGACCTTCAATATGCTCATAGTCAGAGTCGCGAATAGAGTATTCGGCAGTATTGATTAAGTCGCCTTTAAAGTTGTATAGATTTTCAAAGGTAACTGTCTTTGAGTCGACGCGAATAAATGTTCTTTCGCCTTCATGATCATCATGGTCATCCCCATGGTCGTGTGCATCCCCATGATCGTGTTCATCGCCGTGTTCATCGCCGTGCTCTTCACCGTGGTCATCGCCGTGATCATCGCCATGCTCTTCACCGTGGTCATCGCCGTGGTCATCGCCATGCTCTTCACCGTGGTC
>JAYOSY010000008.1:0-39441 GCA_038139495.1 Porticoccaceae bacterium | reverse complement strand
AATTTACCGGTATTGATATTTACGACCCAGAGCGCAATGCTGAAGAAGAAGGCGATGCATTAAGAGAACTCTTTCAACCCATTCGCCGCGAAGTATCAGAAACGGGCTGTACCCGAGCAGTTATGGTGGCACACAATGCGCATTTTGACCTTAGCTTTGTTAATGCTGCAGTTGAAAGAGCTCAGATTAAACGCAATCCTTTCCACCCATTCTCCTGCTTTGATACCTCAAGTCTATCTGGTCTAGCCTATGGTCAAACCGTTTTAGCAAAAGCCTGTCACGCAGCAAAAATTGATTTTAATAATCAGGATGCTCACAGCGCCCTATATGACACCACAAAAACTGCTGAACTTTTTTGCAGCATTGTTAATCGCTGGAAAGAATTGGGCGGTTGGCCTACCAGCTAATTATTTATCCTGTAATCTAAGGGCTGCTTGATAAATAGCCTTCTTATCTACACCACATATTTTGGCGGTCAGCGATGCCGCCTTAGAAGTCGGTAATTCTTTTAACAGTAATTTAAGCACCTTTTCTGAATCCACAGTACTAGCCTCGACTTTTTCATCGGCCCCTGCAATTACTATAACAATTTCGCCGCGCTGCTGATTGGAGTCCTCGCTAATTTGCTGGCGCAACTGAGCTAAATCTCCCTGCAAAAAAGTTTCAAATGCCTTACTAATTTCCCGCGCCATAAATGCCTGACGTTGATCGCCAAATACATTGAGCAAATCTTCTACAGTTTCCAGAATACGATGGGGAGCCTCATAGAAAACTAGTGTATTGGTTGAAGGCTTCAGCGCTGATAAGGCAGTTTTTCTTTGCCCACTTTTTACCGGCAAAAAACCACCAAAATAAAAACTATCTGTAGGTAATCCAGATACACTTAATGCTGCAATAGCCGCACAAGCCCCTGGGATAGGGCTTACTGCGATATTTCGCCTGCGGGCTTCAGAGACTATTCGATACCCTGGGTCAGAGATCAGCGGTGTCCCTGCGTCGGATATAAGCGCAATATCATCACCAGCCTGCAAGCGCTTTAGTAGCTTTTCCATGGTCTTTTTATCGCCATGATCATGATAAGCTATACAAGGCTTATCAATACTGAAATGATTTAACAATTTCTTACTATGACGTGTATCCTCACAGGCAATTAAACTCGCAGACTGGAGAGTCATCACTGCACGAGGTACCATGTCCTGTAGGTTACCTATAGGAGTTGCTACAATACTCAATGTACCAGTTCGATTAGAGTCCATGAAAATATATACTTCGCCATTATTGATAGTTGTGAGCATCTTAGCCTTAATTGGGGGCTGTGCGCCAACTTCTACGCTACAAAATAAACCCTCATCAGAAAATGAGACTCTGAGCACCTTGCCTGCTTTATCTTCTCAAAAACTATCAGCCTCGGCTGATAGTCATCAATTATCTGATTTAGAAAAATTATTGCAGGCTGAAGAACTGTTAGCAACGAAAAAAACTGAAGCTAGTGACGCATTGATCCTAACGATTAATGCTGACAACCTTGATAACCAAAGCTTTGTTCGTCACAGTATTCTACTTGCTAATATTTATATCGCGAGTGCTCAGCTTAAACTTGCATCAGAAACATTAGAGGCACCGCGATTTAACGCTCTTATTGGCAGGCAAAAAGCTGAATTGCGCACTGAAGGAATTCAACTGCAAGCGGATATTGCTATTGCCTTGGGTAATTACCTAATGGGCTTAGAGAAACTAATTGACTTGAGTCGGTTAACCAAACGTAAAGGTGATATTAGAGCTATTCATGATCAAATTTGGTCTGTTCTTTACCAAGTTCCCTATGAAGTACTCGTTGCAAAAAGTAAAAATAATTATCAACACAGGGGCTGGCTAAAACTCGCCGCTTCAAGTAGAGAGTATCAAATTCATCCCAGTGAGCAATCAAAAGTTTTAAGTACTTGGCGTCGTAATTGGAAAAATCATCCTGCGGCAAAAAAACCACCCAGCTTCTTTAGCGGCGGTTCATTCTGGAACAGCCAGCCAGCATCAATTGGTTTACTTATCCCAATGCAGGAAAACTATTTAACACCCAGTAAAACTTTGGTAGATGGCTTTATGGCTGCTTATTACGGCGCCATAAATTTGCAGACTAAGAAATCTAAGAAACTCCCTGAAGTGCGAATTTATGACAGTTCCTCAGCTGAAATAACCACGGTATACAATCAGGCGGTCAAGGATGGGATGGATGTTATTATTGGGCCCATGCGTCAATCTGACGTTGAAACTCTGGGACAGCTGGATGAACTTCCAGTGCCAACCATTAGCTTAAACCGTCTTGACAACCAACCAGCGGCGACAACTGATAACCTTTATCAATTTGGTCTTTCCACCGAAGATGAATTAACACAGATTGCAGACAAAGCTTGGCAGCGCGGTTATAGAAATATATTAATGATCGCACCTAATAACAGCTGGGGGAGAAAATCTGCAGACTTTATGAGTCAGCACTGGCGTAGCAAAGGCGGAGTTATGGTAGAAGATGTCCGCTATCCATTATCGGTTAATGATTTTACTAAATTTCTTAAACCGTCACTGCAAATTGATTTGAGTGAAAAACGCGGACTCAATATAAAGCGCTATATCAATAGTCGAGTAAAATACAGTGCCCGCCGACGTCAAGATATTGATTTAGTAGTTATGCTTGGCTACCCCCTTAAGGCACGGCAGATTAAACCTGCGCTCGATTTCTTATATGCTTCTGAAATTCCTGTTATGGCAACATCACACATATACAGCGGTGTAGTTCAAACAGTCTTGGACCGAGATCTCAGCGAGGTTGAATTTTCTTCTATGCCGTGGACGCTTAAAGGACAGCTTGCCAAGGAACTTCTACCAGACAATCAACTTCATACCGCCTATAGACATCTTTATGCGTTGGGGCATGATAGTTTTCTCGTTGCAAGAAACCTAAGTAATCTTGAAAAAAGTGAACCTTTTCCACTCTTCGGCGCCACAGGTCTTCTATCATTACAGAACGGAACTATTGTTCGAGAACCCAAATGGGCCAAGTTTAAACGCGGAACTGCTATAGAATCCTACTAAAGAGGTCTAATAAATACTCTATTACCAAGGAGGGGTTGAGTTATGACCAATAACCAGCATAAACAGGAATCTTTGCTGCACCAAACATCAAAACAAAAAGGTAACTGGGCAGAGGACTTTGCTTGTAAGTGGTTGGTTAAGCAAGGCTTAACGCTCAAGCAAAAAAATTTTTATACGAAGTATGGCGAAATCGATCTCATAATGAGCGACGCAGTTCAGCTAATATTTTTTGAGGTTAAGTACAGAAAGAACAACAAATTTGGCAGTGCAGAAGCATCCATTACCCCACAAAAATGTCGCCGACTAACTGCAGCGATTGAAACCTATCTATTAGTTAACAATTATGGCCATAATCAACCCCTTAGATTTGATGCTGTGACTGTAGTGCCTGCAAGAGAGGCGTATTTAAACTGTACTATCAACTGGATTAAGAATATCCTTAGCTAAATTTGAACGTGGAAAGTTATAAGATGGACCAAGTAGTCTTCCAACATTTGCAAAATCATATTGAAGCGACTATGTCTATGGGAGAAAATTGCGCCCCAAAGATCGCTGAAGCTGCAGAAAAAATCACTCAAGCTTTACTTGCGGGACAAAAAATCTACAGTTGCGGCACAGGTGAAAATGCACCTCTATCACAACTTTTTGTTTATTATTTGACTAACGGTTTTGAAATTGAACGCCCTGGGTTTCCAGCCATAGATTTACTCAGTCTGATAAATGACAATGTAGATGCTGATTACTTATCCAATACCCTGCATATTCATGGTGAAAACTCAGACATACTGGTTGTTTTTAGTGATAAAAATTATAACAATGCTCTAATTAAAACCATTGATACTGCAGTGGAAAAAGGCCTGCTGATAGTCCATATCTCAGCCTCGAGAGAATCTCAATTAACCACTTCGGTTGGGCATAATAGTATTGAAATAAACTGCGGAGAATTTGCACCTAAATCCTTCGCAGCTATAAATTTCTTAATTATTCAATGTCTTTGCACATTGATAGATAGTAAAATTTTTGGAGAAAATTAAATGCGAAATTGTTTGCTTTTAGTCGCTTGTATAATCCTTTTAAACGGTTGCACTTCAATAGTTGATTCGCTAACAACTAAACCTATTGAACCAGACCCCACTAGAACTGGTGTCTTAACTAACCTTAATGATGTGAAAATGAGCACATTTATTGGCGTTAATATTAAAAAGGCCGACCCAGGATTAGACGATTCGCATATCAATGTAACAACGGTTAATTCAGTGGTCCTTTTGGCTGGGGAAGTTCCAAGCAATGAACTTAAGCAACTTGCAGGCAATGTTGCACGTGCCTATTCAGGCGTTCGAAAAGTGCATAATGAACTTCAAGTTAGAGGTAACACTACATTAGTGTCACGCACCAATGATTCTATTATCGCCGCACAAATAAAAACGAAATTAGTATTTGAGAAGCAAATAGATTCATCTCAGATTAATGTTGTCGCAGAAGACGGTATTGTTTTTCTAATGGGTCTTACCACAAAAAATAATGGCAACCTTGCTGCTGAAATTGCTAGCGGAAACAGCGGCGTCAGAAAAGTAGTCAAAGTATTTGAGTACGTAGATTAGTCAATTTAAACCACCTCAAGGGCCACTGCGGTGGCCTCTCCCCCACCAATACACAGGCTAGCAATCCCTTTTTTTGCATGGGTGTGCTTCAACGCATGTATTAAAGAAACAATTATTCTAGCCCCACTAGCACCTATTGGATGCCCTAGTGCACAGGCTCCACCATGGATGTTAAGCTGATTATGACTAATCCCTAAGTCCTGCATTGCCGCTAAGGCAACTACTGCAAAGGCTTCATTAATTTCCCACAGGTCGACATCCGACTGAGTCCATCCAACCTGCTTAAGCGTTTTTTTAATTGCCGCCACAGGTGCAGTCGTAAACCACTCGGGTTCATGAGCCACCTGCTGATAACCATGAATTAATGCAATAGGCTTAATCCCCTGCGCTTCTGCCTGACTGGGTAACATTAATGCCAGTGCGGCTGCACCATCTGAAATTGAGCTCGCATTGGCTGCCGTTACCGTTCCGTTCTCTTTAAAGGCTGGACGCAGTTTGGGAATCTTCTCTGGTTTAGCATTAAAAGGCTGCTGATCCTGATCTACAATCTGAGTGCCCATGGAGGTTTCAATAGTTACCGGTTCAATTTCAGACTGAAATTTATGCGCTTTAATCGCAGATTGTGCACGCTGAAGAGAGACTAATGCAAATGCATCCTGAGTTTCTCGAGTAAAACCATATTTGTCAGCGCATTGCTCAGCATATTGCCCCATGGCAACCCTTTGAAAAGGGTCCTGCAAACCATCTATATGCATATGATCAAGCACTTGTTGGTCACCATAACGATAACCCTGACGCGCTAAGGGAAGAAGATGGGGGGCACGGCTCATATTTTCCATACCACCAGCAATAATAGTCTTAGACTGCCCTGAATAAAGCGCATTACAGGCCATCATCACCGCACTCATACCCGAACCACAGACCTTATTAACTGTGGTACAGGAAGTTGCTTTATCTAGACCTGCATGAAGGGCCGCCTGACGTGCAGGTGCCTGGCCTATTCCAGCACTCAACACACAGCCCATAATAATTTCATCAACTTGATTAACGTTGAGACCAGCGGCTTCTCTGGCCGCATTGATGGCAATAGCGCCTAACTTAGGTGCTGGAATAGAAACAAGGCTACCTAATAGTCCACCAATAGGCGTGCGCTTTGCAGAAATAATAGCAATAGGCTCTGACATAGGTATTCCCTTTAGCCTTCGCTTAAAAGTTTATTTAACCACGCGTAACGAAGGCTTAACTTTTGATTTAGATTTAGACGATTGGCTCGTCTTTTTATTCGATGGTACCACAGTTGGACCTTTAATCGGTGGAGGATCATTTTCCGGATCTTCCTCAGGATCAAACATCATACCCTGACCATTTTCGTGGGCATAGATACCCATAACTGAGCCTACTGGCACAATGATATCAATAGGAATACCACCAAATCGGGTTGTAAATGTGACTAGCTGCTCTGTCATAGAAAAGTCGCTGACTGCACGAGGTGCCACATTGAGAACAATCTGTCCATCATTTACAAAGTCCTGTGGGACTTCAACGCCAGGAAAATGTGCATCAACTGCAATGTAGGGCGTACAATCAGAGTCAACTATCCACTCATAAAAGGCTTTGAGCAGATAGTATCTATTCGACTTCATTGTCATAGCAATATATTAAGCGCGAATCTCACGCTCAAGATCAGTGAGACTTTCTTGGAATGCAGGACGCTCAAAAAGTCGATCGATATAATCTAATAATGGCTTAGTTTGACGTGTATTGGGAAGCTCTATTCCCAGCTGAGGCAATCGCCACAACATCGGTGCAAGACAGCAATCAACCAGAGTGAATTCTTCACTCATAAAGTAAGGCATCTCAACAAAGATATCAGAAACAGCAATCAATGATTCTTTAAATTCTTTTTTCTTTGCTTCAGACTTCTTAGATTCAGGATCGGCGATAATTGCATCAACCAATGTGCACCAATCATTTTCAATACGGTGAATCCAAAGACGACTCTGGGCTCGCGCTACCGGATAAACAGGCAGCAAAGGAGGATGAGGAAATCGCTCATCTAGATACTCCATCACAACATTTGACTCATAGAGTGCCAAATCCCGATCAACTAGCGTAGGTAGGGTACCATAAGGATTTGCCTCAAATATTTCTTGAGTCACGTTATTTGGATCAATATCTTCAATATCTACTGTTACTCCTTTTTCAGCAAGTACAATACGCACCCTGTGGCTGTAATGTGAACAGGGATCTGAAAATAATGTCATAGATGATCGTCGCAAAATCTGCCTCTCATTTATTTTATTGACGCAAAACGTCTTTTTATATTAAGTGATTTCCACAATTAAGTGGAAAAAAATTCTCTAATTAATGTATGGACTTAGAATATTCTCTGGCTAACAGTGTAGCTGGAACCAAAAGCAACAATAAAAACAAAAGAACCCAACGTCCAATATGCTTGCGTTGTTCAGCCATGGGCTCAGCAACATAAGCCAAGAAATTTGCAATATCATAGGCAGCCTGATCATACTCTGCCTCACTCATTGAACCCGTTTCAATCAACTTAAATTGACCACAGGGGTCATCCAGTAAATCTTCACCGGTTAATAGGTCACGTTTAATCCCCCCATTTGCAGCAATCACCGGTCCGGGAGCACATTCTTGCAATCCCTGTAAATCGAGTAATGCATGAGGCATTCCTACATCTTTAAACACTCTGTTATTGACACCCAAGGGTCTAGTTGGATCAACATAAAAGTTTTTAAGGTAGGTATAAATCCATTCGGGAGAACGCGAACGTGCGACCAAAGTTAGATCAGGAGGAACTGCGCCAAACCACTCTTTTGCACCGTCAGCAGGCATAGCAATTGTCATTAGATCACCAATTTTTTGCCCACTAAAAACTAGGTTGTCCATCATTAAATCATGGGGAATTTTAAGATCGTCAGCAACCCGTTCCCATCTTGAGTACTTGAAAGAGTGACAACCCATGCAATAGTTAACAGCAAGGTTAGTACCTCGCTGTAGTGAGGCATAATCAGTGAGTTCTGTTACAAATGGATCACAGTCAATAGCACCACATGATTTTCCACTTTCAGCACCCACAGCTTTAATTGGAATTACTACCATCAGAATAACGATAAGTAATGCGCCCATAGATTTCCAGAAACCCATACCGCCATTCATAGTGATACGATCAGGCTCCTGCTTAGTAGTCTCATAACGCGTCCAGAAATAGATACCAATAAAGTACCCAAAGTAAAGAACCGTACAAATCTGGGCTAATATCGTACGCCCTGGTGTCGGCGCCTTAACACCCAAGTAACCCAAGATAATAAAGCAGGCTACAAATACCAAGATAGCAATACGACTAATAATGCCCTTATAACGAATTGATCTTACAGGACTTCGATCCAACCATGGCAATACAAATAGAATTGCAATTGCCGCAGCCATGATAATAAAGCCACCTAACTTATCGGGAACCGCACGCAACATTGAGTAGTAAGGCGTAAAGTACCAAACCGGCGCGATATGCTCTGGCGTCTTGAGTGAGTTAGCAATTTCAAAGTTTGCATGCTCTAGGAAGTAGCCACCCATTTCCGGCATAAAGAATAAGATCGCACAGAAAACAAAGAAAAATACCACCAACGGCGCAATCTTAGTAACAACAAAATAAGGATAGAAAGGAACACCGTCGATAGGGTTGCCTGCCTTATCTTTGTATTTCTTTATGCTTACACCATCAGGATTATTAGAACCCACATCGTGAAGTGCAATAATATGCATTACCACCAATGCCAACAGAATAATCGGCATTGCCACAACGTGCAGTGACATAAAGCGATTAAGTGTAATGCCAGAAATTAGGTAATCACCACGAATCCACTGAACAATATCTTCACCAACAACCGGAATAGCGCCAAACAATGAAATAATTACCTGGGCACCCCAATAAGACATTTGACCCCAAGGCAATACATAACCCAAGAATGCCTCAGCCATAAGCACCACATAGATTGTCATACCGAAAATCCATACTAATTCTCGAGGTGCTTTGTAAGAGCCATAGATTAGGCCGCGGAACATATGCAGATAGACAACGATAAAGAACGCAGAGGCACCCGTAGAGTGGGCATAGCGAATAATCCAGCCTAACTCTACATCTCGCATAATATATTCAACGGATGCGAAAGCTTGTTCGGCAGAACCCTGATAGCTCATTAGCAACCAAATACCAGTCACTAGCTGAATCACTAAAACTACCAGTGAAAAAATACCAAACAGATACCAGAAGTTAAAGTTTTTAGGCGCATAGTATTCTGACATATGACGCTTCCACTCACGCTTAAGCGTGGGCATCCGCGAATCAAGCCATGCTGCAAATCCAGTTTCTTTACTCATTACGCCACCTCCGAGTCTATACCAATAACTAATACATCATCCGACTCGTAAGAATGCGGCGGAATCTCTAAATTGGTCGGTGCAGGAACACCTGCAAACACGCGACCAGACATATCAAAAGTAGAACCATGACAGGGGCAAAAAAAGCCACCTAACCAAGCATCACCACCTAGGTCTGCTGCACCCACATCAGGTCTATACATTGGCGCACAACCCAAATGAGTACAAAGTCCAACCAACACTAGAATATCTTCTTTGCCCTCGAGAGACCGTGCATTACCGCTGATATAAGCAGGTTGATTAGCACTGGTTGATTGCGCATCTTTGAGCGCGTTAGCATCAATACCATCGATCGCTTTGAGTGATTCCTGGGTGCGGCGAACTATGTATACCGGCTTACCACGCCATTCAACTACCAGCCTTCCACCGGCTTCTAGCTGAGATATATTTACCTTAACGGGCGCGCCGGCTGCTTTAGCCTTTGCGCTAGGCTGCCATGAGGCAACAAAGGGTACGGCTGCACCCACAATGCCGGCGCCACCGACTACACCTGTGGCTCCCAATAAAAATTTACGACGACTTTGGTTGACACCGTCATTGCTCATGACGCTCTCCCTTACTAAATTTGGAATGTAGATCGCAGCTGAATGCGCGACGTTTTTGGTGGGGTGAATTATAGAATAAAAGCTTTTTTTTGGCAAGACTGCCATTCACTACAAAATAGCTAAGTGATTGTTTTTTAAACGAAAAAAAACCCGACAAATTTGCCGGGCTTTTCGATAAACGCAAAAATTAACGTTTGGAGAACTGTGGACGTTTTCTCGCCTTGTGCAAACCCACCTTTTTACGCTCAACTTGACGTGCATCTCGCGTCAAGAATCCAGCTTTACGCAATGGAGAACGAAGACCTTCATCATATTCTACCAATGCTCTTGCAATACCATGACGAATTGCGCCGGCCTGACCAAAGTTACCACCACCGGTAACTGAGATTTTAACGTCAAATTTATCAGTAAGATCAACTACGTCAAATGGTTGACGAACGATCATTCGCGCAACCTCACGACCAAAGTATTTATCCAAAGAAAGATTGTTAACTTGAATCTCACCTTTGCCGCTTTTCAAAAATACACGAGCCGCTGATGTTTTACGTCGGCCAGTGCCATAATATTGAGTATCTGCCATGATTTCTTTCCGTTACAGTTCTAGTGTCTGTGGCTGTTGAGCCGTATGAGGATGCTCTGAGCCAACATAGATCTTTAGCTTTCTAAACATCTCACGTCCCAATGGACCCTTAGGCAACATACCTTTGACCGCTGATTGAAGCGCACGCTCTGGTGCTTTCTCCATCAATTTTTCAAAAGTAATATCCTTAATTCCACCAGGGTATTCTGTGTGAGAGTAATAAATTTTCTTGCTGGCTTTGTTACCAGTAACCGTCACTTTCTCAGCATTGATAACCACGATGTAATCGCCTGTATCAACGTGAGGGGTGTATTCTGGCTTATGTTTGCCACGCAATCTAGACGCAACTTCCGTTGCTAATCGACCAAGAGTTTTATTGGCCGCATCAACAATGTACCAATCGCGTTCTACTGATTCTGCTTTTGCACTATACGTTTTCATTAGTTCCTGCCTGAGCTTGGGCTATCCCAAAAAAGGGTGCGAATTGTAAAGAGCATAGTGCTCTATTACAAGTACTGATTGACCTAAAAATCAATTTTTTTACCTATGTTTTGCAATAATCTTTTAATTTCAGGGGTTACAGCGGATTTTAATCGCAAAAAAAGTGCTAACTAATCAGAGCGATGTGCTCGCGAAAGAAATTCCCTCGTTTGCATCTCAATAAGTCGGCTTTTTGTGCGCTCAAACTCAAATACCAAGCTCGTTCCCTGGTAGAGAGTTTCTATAGGTTGGTCTGCCGAAATAACTAATTTTACATTGCGGTCATAAAACTCATCGACTAAATTAATAAATCGACGTGTCGCATCGTCTCTTTCTTTATTTAAGGTTGGAATGTTTGAAATAACCACGGCATGATATTCGCAGGAAAGGTCTATATAATCATGCTGACTTCTAGGGCCCTCACAAATGGCCTTAAAATCAAACCAAATCACATCAGAACTTTTAGCGACCACAGGGATGTCTCTTCCAGCAATGGTTACCTTAAAATTCTCTCTTATCGTGCCTCTATCCGTCACCAGGGAGTGGAATATGCCCGCAACTGAATTATAGCTATTATTTGTTAGAGGGTGATGATATAGCTCAGTGCTTGTGAGGGTTCGCAATCGGTAATCAGTTCCACCGTCCACATTAATCACCTGACAGCGGCTTTTAATTAATTCAATAGCCGGAAGAAAACGCTGTCGTTGCAAGCCATTTTTGTATAATTTGCTAGGCTCTACATTTGAGGTTGCAACAAGGCAGACACCTCGAGCAAATAAAGCCTCAAACAGTTTTCCCAATATCATTGCATCAGTAATATCACTGACAAAAAATTCATCAAAACAGATCACCATAGTTTCACTGGCAATTTTATCTGCTACTTTTTCTAACGGATTGGCATGCCCCTTAAATTCATCTAACTCTTCGTGAACTCTTCGCATAAAACGATGAAAATGAATACGTAACTTTGACTCAAAAGGCAGGCTTTCAAAAAAACCATCCATCAGATAAGTTTTGCCCCGACCCACACCACCCCACAAATAAAGCCCCAGTATCGGATTAATTTTACGACGCTTTATTATGCGCTTCATTTTACTGGCGAAGCTCGTATCTCGCTTATGGTTGTAGGCGGCTACTAACCGAAAATACAGGGCATCTAAGTGGTCCACAGCCAATTTTTGCGCTTTGTCTGCAACAAAGCCCTGGCTTTTTAAATCTGAATAGTATCGCTGTTTTGGAGTTGTCATTAGACTTTAGAAAAAATTAGACAACCGCACTCTACCGATCCATGATCTGCAAAACAAGCCACAAAAAATTAATTTTCAATCAAAATACAATATAGAATACTCTTTGCACTGGCATATTAGCCTATAAGGCACTATATTGAGTTACAATAATGGACAAGCATAAGTTCAGTTTTAAGTTTTTTTAGAGGGCGGCATGAGTACGTTAACAATCATTATTACAGCAGCGACATTCTTTCTTATTGGAGCAGGCATTGGCCATCTCTTTTCGCGAAAAAACCAATCGGGTGATCAGACAGTTCAAGAACTGGAAAATAAATTAATCCAATCTGAAAATCAGCTAAAGAGATATCAACAAGAAGTCACTGAGCACTTTTTGAAAGTCTCTCACCTAACTACAAATATGTCGCAAAGTTATCGCCAAATTCACGAGCATCTAGCGACTAGCGCTATTAGATTGGCAAGCCCAGAGATTGGTCGCCAGCTATTAAAGTCCGGTGGCTCTGATCTAAATTTAACCGATGAAGATGGCAAGCCTTTGATTAATCCTGAAGATGTTCAACCGCCCAGAGATTACGCACCTAAGGTGCCTGGTGGTATTTTAAGTGAAGACTATGGTTTGGGTGAAAATGAAGCTAAAAAAACATCACCTGAACACCCTGAAGCTAATCCTGAGGCGAATGGTGAGGATAACGAGGATCCAACCAATAAGGTAATTTAAAGCCCTATATTCAAAAGGAGATGATAAGACAGGATGTCAATATCATTTAACAGACAATTTTTTTTAAAGATTGCGTTAAAAAAGCTTAAAAATCACCTTTTACCCAGCCGTTGCACTCTTTGTCTGGAGCCACTGGTTCTGGCACAAGACTTGTATTGCCTCAACTGCGAAACAGGCTTACCATACATAAAACAGGCTTGTGTCCTCTGCTCTGAACCACTCCCCTACAAAGGCATCTGTCCTAGTTGCCAAAAAAATCCACCCTATTTCAGTCGATGCGTTGCGCTTTGCGACTATCAATACCCAATCTCAACCGCGCTAAAAAATATCAAGCAAACGACTCACGCGCCTGAAACTAAAATTTTGAGTGCACTTTTAGCCAAACGTTTAAAGAGATTCTATAGGGTAAAGACATTACCGAGCATGGTGATTCCAATACCTGTTCACCCACTTAAAATCTTACGTCGCGGCTTTAACCAAAGCGGACTCATTGCGAATCATCTATGCTCTGAGCTAAGCCTAACTCATTTACATCATAATATTTGTTATCGCACATTAGTGGGTAAACCGCAAAAATTTCAAAATCGCGCACAGCGCTTAAAACTGTTATCCCATACCTTTGCTGTACGAAATTTAGATTTAATTCAAGGAAAATCACTGGCGATTGTTGATGACATTATCACCACCGGTGCCACGGCCAATGCAGTAAGCAAATCCCTTATGCAAGCAGGTGCAAAATCCGTCGATTTATGGTGTATTGCAAAAACAAGCTGGCATAATTACCCAAGCTCGATCAAAATATAAACCAATTGATCAATTAACGACTGAGAATACAGTGAATAAACAAGAATCGATTACTTTTGTATGGGATACAATTGTTGATGAAATCGGCGTTGTCATAAAAGATGAGCCCATGCTAGCGAATTTTTTACAGACGACTGTGCTTAATCATAACAATATGGGCGAGTCATTAAGCTTCCATCTAGCATCAAAACTGGCCAATCAAGCCCTGCCCTTTGCAACTTTACTGCCATTATTCAATGAGATATTTGCCAGTGAACAGCTTTTATATGCTGCCTCCCGTGATATTCAGGCCACAGTGGATAGAGATTCAGCATGCTCTGTTTACAGTACTCCCTTTCTCTACTTTAAGGGCTTTCTTGCATTACAGGCCTATAGGGTGACTCATCAACTTTGGAATAGAAGCAACCAATCTCTAGCTCATATGTTACAACACAGTATCTCAACTCACTTCGCTGTAGATATTCATCCAGCAGCCAAAATTGGTTCTGGTATTTTAATTGACCATGCTACCGGTCTAGTTATAGGCGAAACCGCGGTGGTTGAGGATTCAGTTTCTATTATGCAATCCGTAACCCTGGGTGGCACTGGAAAAGAAAGTGGCGATCGCCACCCTAAAATCAGAAAAAATGTTTTGCTAGGGCCTGGGGCCAAAGTCTTGGGGAACATTGAAGTCGCTGAGGGCTCAATGGTTGCTGCATCAAGTGTGGTCTTAAAGTCGGTGCCTGCGCATTCTATTATCGCTGGTGTTCCTGCTGAGGTAGTCGGCAAAGCCGATGTTGATAAACCCTCTAAGGTTATGAACCACTATTTTAAAGCCTAAGGCCTGCTAACATCGGTCCCAAGGAAAAGCTATAACCTCAGTAATAGACTTCGCGTCTGTTAGCTGCATTAATAGCCTATCCACACCTAAGGCAACGCCACTACAACTTGGCAGGCCTTCTCGCATCGCTTCATGAAACTTGGGGTCAATATTCATGGCTAGCTTATTAGCTTTTTGTCTTTGCTCAATGTCCTGCTTAAATCGTTGCAACAGTTGCTCTGCATCTGTCAGCTCAAAATAACCATTTGCCAGTTCCATGCCATTTAGAAAACTCTCAAATCGGCGACTGACTAGGCGACCTTTGGCATCCTGATGAGTTTGGGCAAGTGCTGCCTGACAGGCGGGATAGTCATATACAGTGACTAGTCCTTCTGTTAACTGGGACTCAATCAGTTCACTAAATAATAAATCAAGACAATTGGCGCGGGTCTCACTGCCCCATTGCGGGTAACCTTTTTTTTCAGCCAAAGACTGCAGTGCGCTTAATTTTGCCCCATGAGGATCAATTCCCAAGGTCTGCTCAAAGCAATCTCCATAACTGATTCGACTTAATGGAATCTGTGTGTTTTGAATGGCTTTATAGGTTCCAAAAACAAGCCTTTCCACCTCAGCTATTAGCTGAAATTCATCCCAATTTAGACGATACCACTCTAGCATTGTAAATTCTGGATTGTGACGTGAACCCTGCTCAGCCTCTCTAAACACCTTCCCTAAGCTATAAATATCACCAGCACCTGATGCCAATAGACGTTTCATAAAAAATTCTGGGGAAGTTTGAAGAAAGCAAGACTGGCCCATAGCCTGAGCGCCAATACTCTCTATATTGATATCAGTTACTGAGTTGCTTGCAAGCAGGGGTGGGTCAACTTCAATAACCGACTGCTCAGCAAAATATGCACGGAGAAATGCGAGCAATTCTGCTCGCATTTGTAAAATATTAAGTTCAGCACTGGGCTGCCAGTTATCTATAGGATAGCCCTCAGTCTAAGCCTGTAAACGATCAATCCTTAACACGACCCTGATATTCGGCGGTACGAGTATCGACCTTAATTACATCTCCCTGATCTAAAAACAAAGGAACCTTAACTGTCGCCCCTGTGACTAATCTTGCAGGCTTACTGCCACCCTGCGCGGTATCACCACGAAGACCTGGGTCAGTTTCAACAATTTCCAGTTCAACATGAGTGGGTGGTGTCACCGAGAGGGGTGCACCGTTATATAGAGTTACCATGCAAATATCCTGCTCTTTTAACCAAAGCTTGGCATCACCAATAGCCGTTTCACTGGCCTGATGCTGCTCAAACGTATCCGGCTCCATAAAATACCAAAAATCACCATCTTCATAGAGGTATTGCATATCCATATCAAGCACATCTGCGCCCTCAATAGATTCGCCAGATTTAAAGGTTTTCTCTAACACTCTACCAGTTTTCAAATTTCGTAGCTTGACACGATTAAACGCCTGACCCTTGCCTGGTTTTACAAATTCATTCTCTAAAATCGAACAGGGATCGCCATCTAACATCACTTTTAGACCGGACCGAAATTCGTTAGTTGAGTAATTTCCCATGATTTTTTGCTCTCAATTAATGCTTAAAAAACCAATGATACCCGATGTATCAGAAGTTTTAGCCATTTTTAGTTAAATCCCCTGCAATCTAAAGGCAGGAAAACATTCATAATTAACCCAATATACCGGTGTCTTTATCTGAATACCCCAAAAGATAAAGGATACCATCCAGACCAAGGCTAGATATCGCCTGTTTAGCAGAGGCTTCGACTAATGGTTTGGCTCTAAATGCGATACCTAAACCTGCAATATCTAGCATTGGCAAGTCATTGGCGCCATCACCTACAGCAATCACCTGCTCCAACATTAGACCATCGCGCTCGGCGAGTTCTCGCAATAGATCAGCCTTGCGTTGACCATCGATAATATTGCCCTTAACACGGCCGGTTACCTTTCCATTTTCAATATCTAATTGATTGGCATAGACATAATCTACCCCCAATATCTCTTGGAGATACTCGCCAAAAAAACTAAATCCACCCGATATAATTGCGGTTTTGTAGCCCAATTTTTTTAGAGTTGAGATTAAATGTTCGGCGCCCTCATTTAGTTGCAACCGCTGTGCAATTTTTTGCAAAACAGACGCATCTAAACCTTCTAAAAGTGCCAAACGCTGCTCAAAACTCTGTTTAAAATCAAGCTTACCCTGCATTGCCGCTTCAGTAATCTCAGCTACCTGCTGACCCACACCAGCTTCAATGGCTAATTCGTCAATAACTTCTGCATCAATTAAGGTCGAATCCATATCAAATACAACCAACCGACGGTTGCGCCTAAAAATATTATCTTCTTGAAAGGCAATATCAATATCGTACTGATGAGCTAGCTTGAGCAATGATTTTTTAAATGCTTGCGGATCGGAGGCTTCGCCACGAACCGAAAACTCAACGCAAGCTATGCCCAGCTGATCAGTTTTATGCAAATCAATCCGACCTGAGAGTCTAACTATCTTGTCTATATTGAGCTGGTACCTTGAAACCACGGCAGTGAGTGCAGCCAAATGCTGCGCCTCGATCTTTCTCGCTAGCAGGGTCACTATATGGCGCGCCTTGCCTTGCTGTTCAACCCACTGCTGATAGCGTTGTTCGGAAATGGGTAAAAATTTAACGCGCATATTCAAATCAGTGGAACATGACTGTACCTGCGACATCAATTCGTCTAAGTTTGCGTCACTAGGAACAGCGGCTAGAAGACCTAAATTCAATTGGTCATGAATAACCGCTTGACCTATATCTAGAATAGTCACATCAAAGTTGGACAAAAGACTCGTCACCGCACTTGTGACCCCTGGCTTATCTTCACCAAATACATTTATTAATAAAATATCTTTCAAAACTGTTCCCAAATAGTAATTCTCTATCAGACATTATATAAAAGCTGTGAGAATAGGATAGAATATGTATAAAAATAACTGCAAAAAAAAGGCAATCCATGCGTCGACAATATACGATGCCAAAGAAAATATCCGCTACCGTTCTTTTTACCTGCCTCCTTTTTGGCCTTGTCAGCTGGTTGCTACTGTTTGCGCAAACTGATCAACTCGCAAAAAAAGCAATTGACGACAAGGGTATTTCAACCCTTGCCCAGCTTCATGAAGCAATCCTAACACCCCTACTAAGTAATGACACTATCAGTCAGCAGGTGTCCCTGCAGAGAGCTACAGAAGACGAACGAGTGACTAGCGCAAGCCTAATGGATATTGAGGGGCAGTTGATTGCACAAAGTGCCACCAGTCCAGCCAAAACCACTGAAACTAAAACCTTTAAACAGACAATTGAATTCCAAAATACCCAGGCTGGAATTATCTCTATTGAAGTTGATACTCAACCTATCATGGCGCAATATCAGCGAGTATTTATTAACTGGTTACTGCTCTGGTTGGCCTTTACTGTGCTTTGCACCTATGGTTGCTATCGGTTTGTTGATCAGATAACTACCCGAATTGAGCGTCTGAGCGATCGGCTACCAGGCAAAAAAGAACCCTTAGCTGACGTAATCTCTGAACTGGAAACCAAAATACAACCCTTGCTATCTACCTCAGGAGATTCTTCATTAGCCCCCAACAATAAATACTTTTATTCTCTGGTGAGTGGCAATATAAAAAATAATCAACGACTTGTTGCGCAATTAAATCGAGATAACTTAGATCAGCTGTTAGAAAAATTGGACTATTGTATTCTGCGCACTCTTCAGCTCTATGGTGGCGAGCGTATTGAGGGCACTGAGGATAGCTTTTGCTTTGCTATTCGCTCTACCCATTGTTCCAAGCAACATTTGTTAGTCTGTTTAATGGCAGTATATAGCTTGCAAAAACTGGTTGAGCAACTATCTAAACGATCAGGCATAGAATTAGAGATCAACTGGATTATAAGTAGTGACGATATTGGAACCACTCCACAATTCTGGTATGAGCAGTCCATTATTGCCCTCAAAAAACAAAATGCAGCGATTGCCTCAGATATCCAAGAGGGACTTATTATTTTGCATTGCAATGAATTTAGTATTGATCAATTATCTTCCATTGCTCGTTTTCAAAGCTATGATAAGAATCAATTTGTTTTAGAAGGGTTTTCAGAGAGTCGGCTGCAGGTTCTGCGTCAGCAGCTCGGTTATTTAATCGGTATTTGTTTAGATTAATAATCTAAAACACCTATATTTTGTGCGATTACCGTTGACCATACCAGTATAAATAGCACCATGGAAAGGCAGACTGCCGCTGATCCAATATCTTTTGCTCGACCGGAAAGCTTGTGAAAATCTGTACCAATTCGATCAACAACCATTTCAATACTGGTGTTGAGGAGTTCGACAATCAGCACCAGAAAAAGAGAGCACAGAAGGAGCAGTAACTGTAAATAATTCTCGGCAATCGTCAGCGCTAGTGGAATTAAGAACAGACACAGGACAGATTGGACCTTGAATGCTTCTTCATTTGCAAACGCATCTTTAAGTCCTTGCCATGAGTTTTGGCCCGCAACTTTTATCCGCCGATTTAATACGCCAAGCACTTTACGCAACATAAAGATAACGCTCCTACTCGATAAAATGATCCATTTCTAATGCTGGATTTTTTTCAGCTGGAGCACCTACAACCTTAGCCGGCACGCCCGCAACAGTGACATGATCGGGAACTGATTCAAGAACCAAACTTCCCGCACCCACCTTGACACCATCACCGACAGTAATATTTCCAAGAACTTTGGCCCCAGCCGCAAGTAAAACACCATTGCCAATTTTTGGATGCCTTTCACCCTGCTGGCAACCACTCCCACCAAGGGTCACAGAATGCAAAATTGAGACATCATCACCTACTACTGCCGTCTCACCAATCACCAAGCCTGTGGCATGATCAATCATAATGCCGCTACCTAATTTTGCCGCTGGATGAATATCCACCGTAAAACGTTCTGAAATACTATTTTGAAAAAATAAGGCTAGTGCAAATCTTTCTTTTTGCCATAACCAGTGTGCCACTCGGTATAACTGTAGAGCCTGAAAACCTTTAAAGTAAATTAGAGGCATTAAATAATACTGACAGGCGGCATCACGCTCATAGGCAGCCTCAATATCACGCCTGATTGATTGAGCAATGGTTAAATCAGAATTAAAGGCTTCAGTAATTACTGCTTTGGCATCATGGACCGACAACGAAGAATCAACAAAACTCTCTGCTAGAATGTGACTTACTGCAGACTCTATATCTGGATGGTGCAAAATTGCACTCTCAAAGTAATCCGCCAGCATTGGCTCAGACATAGCCAATTGCTTAGCTTCAGCGATCATATGATCCCATATTGGGTCCGTTGATATCATAATTTAAAGTTTTCCATAATCAGGCGATTAATCCACAAGGATATAACGATTGTATATCTCATCCAAATGCTCAATCACTGTATCAAGTAATAGTATTTTTGACTGCTGCAACCTTTGGGTAATTACATCAACAGTCTGCAGTGCTGCATATTTATCAGCTAGCGGACGATAACTAAGGTGCCAACGTTCTGGCGCAACACCGCCTGTATCGAACTCATAAGGACGATAAAATTCTGTATTTCCTGACTGTATATACTGATCAAGCCAATCATGCATTGGAGTAAATAGACCCTTTCCCTGCACTTCATCGGGGGTTAGTTTTATTTGATAACCCTTGGGCATAGCCTTTGCGTCATAGACATCAAAATCAGTGCCCCAGTGATGTCTGGATGCACCCGGTAATGCAGACCAACGCATGATTGCCTGAATTTTTTGCCATGAATCTAATGATGCTATATCGATGGGCTGGCCCAACGCATCCATTACGCTCCTTGAGCCCGAGGCCTTACCATTCCATATAATCAATTGCCGTTCAAAAGACCTAAAGGCACTGCAGATTTTTAAATCAAAACCCGCTTTACTCGCGGCCTGCTGTAAATCTAATAGCGGCTTCATTACCTGCCTGTGAATATACTGTTCAATCTTATGATCAGCGGCCTGCTCAAGGGCTGCTAGATGATCAGTGGTTGAACCAGTCACAATATTAGCAGTCATAAATAATAGATCTCGTAACGATCAAAACCTTCAACTTACCTTATATCCGCAAAGGGGGCAATAAAGAAAAATTGCCTTTACATTTTGCAACCAAATATTGACTTTTAATTGTTTGGCCGCCACCCTTTAGTAGGAAACTCGATTTACAGCATCCAACTATGACGACAAAGCCCTTTCTTGAAAATGAAATACCGCTCTGCTCACTCGATGATATTGAAGAGGGTCAATCCATCGAAATGATGGTTCAGGGCAGGTCCCTTTTTGCCATAAGAAAGTCTGACTCAATTTATGCTTATTGGAATATTTGTCCCCATAGAGGTAGCCCGCTCAACTGGTCCCCTAACCAATTTTTAAGTGTTGACCAGCAGGGCATACAATGTGCATTTCATGGTGCATTATTTGAGATTGATTCTGGACTTTGTATTTTAGGACCCTGCAGTGGTGACCACTTGCAAGCCATAGACTTACACCAAAATGGACAGAATTTTGTAATCAGCGCAGGCCAAAAACTCCCGCCTGCCCCCGTTAGTCTTCGAGCTCAGGCACTGGCAGATCTTGAAGACAAGGAATAGCCTGGCTTAACACTATTTCATCTGCGCTTAAATCAGCACGCCATGCAATGACCTCAACTCCAACGGCAATAGCTTCCGCTAGAATTTTTGCGTACTCTGGATCAATATGACTGGCCACCTCCATTTTTAGAGCGTTGTTCACTTGAACGCAGAAAAAAAGCACAGCTCTATGACCCTGATTAACCATATCCATCAGCTCACGAAGGTGTTTTGCTCCTCGACTAGTCACGGCATCCGGAAACATCACCATCCCATCGGGACCCTCTAAGGTGACATTTTTCACTTCAACATAACAAAGACCTTTGTCGGTATCTTCAAGTAGTAAATCAATGCGGCTATTTTCCTTGCCGTATTTAACCTCAGTGCGAAGATTTTCATATCCGGTTAATTGCGGAATTTTATTTTCTAAAATAGCCTCTTTGACAAGATGATTGGCTCTATGAGTATTAATACCAGCGAGGTTGCCATATTTAGTGGTTATCAATTCCAGTGTTCCCGCTAACTTTCTTTTAGAGTTAGTTGATAGCGAATACCAACAGGGAGACTCTGCCACTAAACAATTTTTCATTGAACCTGTATTTGGACAGTGAATCGTTAACACATCACCTTTCTGAGTCAGCACATCACTAAAGAAGCGTTTATATCTTTTTATAAACTGCGCCGAGTGTAAATTGGGGTCAAGCTTCATTAATCCTACCTGTTAACTATTAGTAATTTAAAGAAGTATTCACTAATAACTATGTGCTATTCTTATTTAACATCCTAATTCATGTGAACTTCAACACCAAAACTTAGTAAAGAGGGATAAATTTCACTTGATATATTGTTATAAAATCTCTATAAAGCCGTGTTTACTTTTTTTGAGCTTATTTCAAATTTGGACTTAAAGCATGGCAACAGCAACAAAAAAAACATCAGCAACCAATTCATCTAAGGCTTCCAAAGCGCCTGGCTCAGTGACGCTACACGGCATAGCTCCTTATCAGCCAAAGGCTAATGAAGAGTATATGAATGATCTTCAGCGTAACCATTTCAAATTAATTTTAAATGCATGGCGCAAAGAGCTTATGGAAGAAGTTGATCGCACCGTCAATCATATGAAAGATGAAGCGGCGAACTTCCCTGACCCTGCGGATCGCGCAACACAAGAAGAAGAATTCAGCCTTGAACTACGGACTAGAGATCGTGAGCGCAAGCTAATTAAGAAAATTGATAAAACCCTTGTTCGTGTTGAAGAGGACGATTATGGATTCTGTGACCAATGTGGCGTAGAAATCGGCATTCGTAGATTAGAAGCAAGGCCCACAGCCGATCTTTGTATTGATTGTAAAACCCTCGATGAAATCAAGGAAAAGCAAATAACTGGCGGCTAAATTGCCGACAGCTCTATTGCTTCGCTGAATCAGCAAACATTAGATGCTAACCCCATACGTAGGTCGTTTTGCTCCCTCTCCAACAGGACCACTTCACTTTGGCTCACTGCTAGCTGCATTAGCGAGTTATCTACAAGCAAAAAAAAATCATGGCAAATGGCTGGTAAGAATTGAAGACCTTGACCCTCCTCGCGAAGTCGAAGGCTCTGCCAATCTTATTCTTGAACAGCTCGAACAGCATGGCCTTTATTGGGACGACTCTGTTGTTTATCAAAGTTCCCAAGTTGAGCACTATCACGACATTCTGCAGGATCTTAGACAAAAGAGTCTTATTTATAACTGCGCCTGTTCGCGACAACGTATTGCCTCATTAAATGGCATATATGATGGTGAATGCAGTAAAAAAAAGCTTCCATTAGCAAACACTTCTTGCCGACTCTCAATTAATAAGGCGTTACAATTAATGGGCTGTAATAATGATGAGCTTAACTTTTGCGACAAAATTATGGGTGAATTTTCCCAATCTCTTAATAATGAAGTAGGTGATTTTGTAGTATTAAGGCGAGATGGCTTAATTTCATATCAATTAGCGGTGGTCATTGATGATTTCAATCAAGGCATTACTGAAATCGTGCGTGGGTATGATCTTTTAGACTCAACCCCAAGACAGATTCTGTTACAAAAATGTCTTAATTACCAAACTCCTGATTATGCACATATACCCCTTGCACTAAATTCACAGGGACAGAAACTAAGCAAGCAACATTTTGCAAAGGAGCTAACCAAAGGCAAGGAGCCGGAGCAAATCTGGCTTGCGCTTGACTGGCTAAAACAGAATCCACCATTAAAACTTCGCCAATCATCCATAGATGACATTTTAGTCTGGGCAACTAACCACTGGGATATTTCCAGTGTTCCTGCACTTGAAATCGGTTTTTCTGCTCCAAAAAATCTCTAGGATTCTCTCTCGCAAAACAGTTTATTTGAGTTATGCTTAGCGTATGGCATCAACAAAAAAAATTTTAATCATCTCTGAACAGCTTCTTAATGAGAAAGCTTTGATGAGTATGCTCAAGAAACTTCAGCTAGATATTACTCAGGTCAATTCTAGTAAGCATGCATTTGAAACCCTAAGTAGCTCGACTTTTGAAACGATTCTTTGTGATATTGATATGCCAAAAATCAATGCACCCCTTCTCTTGGAACGCTGCCCAAAAAATTCCGTGGTGTTCCTTTCCCAAAATCCTAACATGCGAGAGGCCATTAAAGTTATTCAAGCCGGTGCGGCGGATTATTTAATACAGCCGCTTGACCTCGATCTACTACAGCAGGTTATTGGCAGCATATTACAAACTAAAAACAACTTGCCTCTTGTAGGCAATAGTCCGCAAATCATAAAAATAACCAATAAAATAAAACAGATTTCAAAGCGCGTTACGCCTGTACTTATTATCGGAGAACCTGGCTCTGGGAAACGAAGAGTAGTCAGAGAGATTCATCAAACCAGTGCATTTTTTTGCTACCCGCTGATAATGATTGACTGTAACTCCGTCACTCAACAACAACTCAACAAAGAACTTAATGCGGACAATCATAAAACACTGTATTTTCACAATATTTGTGAACTAGATCCCTTGCTTCAAAAAATGGTTGCATCCAGTTTTAGTAACAAAAAAATTCGCCTTATAGCCTCTACTGAAAAAGATTTAAGTACGGGAACAGCACTGGGTCTATTTCGCAAAGATCTTCTTTTCAAGCTCAGCAGTATTACCATTAACATTCCCCCGTTAAGAGAACGTAAATCAGATATTGCATTATTGGCCAAGTATTTTTTAAACCAATATGCGAAAAAAATACGGCGTGATATCAAACTAACAAATAAAGCGATTAAATTATTAAACGCTCACGACTGGCCTGGAAATGTCAGTCAGCTAAAAGAGTCCATTCATCAGGCGCTAATTTTTACTAATTCTGAGGGTATTATTGATGCACCCTCGCTTAGCCTGCAAAAAAATAATCAGCCTCAAAAAGCCATTACTGATAGCCAAACCGTTATACCTAATTTATCTTTAGAGGATTATTTTATTCACTTTGTAACCCAAAATCAGGCACATATGTCTGAGACTACTCTAGCCAAAAATTTGGGGATCAGTCGCAAATCATTATGGCAACGAAGAATCAAATTTAAGCTTGCTAAAACAAAGTAACCAACTCACAAAAAGGGTCTTTTAACGCATTAATTGTTACAAAAAGTAACATTTGAGCTAATTTGGTCTATTTCTGCGTTCAATTGCATTAATTTCAGTTGTCCCAAACAGTTATTTTTGATTAGATAGAACCTAGTTGAGGGAGACTTCAATTAACAATAATAAAAATAAATAACAATAAAAATCGGATGGATTGCAAAGTGTTCTAAAGCTTATGCCGAAGAACAATTGAGGGGGGTTGCCGAAAGGCATCCCTTTTTATTTTCTACTCCAAAAAAACCTACCTTTTCTCAGCAATTTTTTTTCTCTGATAATAATCCTAACAGTGCAGGTTTTGCTCTGTTAAACTATTCGCTTTGCACAAAACGGCTAATACTTTGCTTAAACGTTTAACCCATTTATTTGATCGATCCTCATCGCAAAAAGCGGCTAGCAGTCAGTGCGTGCTAACCTCAGATGAACACAGTCTCAACCCCGCTGATATATGTAAAAATGCGCGAGAGATCATTCGCGTACTACAAAGCAAAAATTTCGAAGCCTACGTGGTGGGCGGCTGTGTTCGCGACATCCTTCTTAACTTAAATCCAAAAGATTTTGATATAGCAACCAATGCAACACCTCAACAGGTCAAACAATTATTTCGACGCTCAAGAATTATTGGCCGGCGCTTTCAAATTGTGCACGTTCAATTTGGTAGAGATATTATTGAAGTTACCACATTTCGATCAAATGACACAGAACAAACCAATCTTGTCCAACAGGAAAAGAACGGGCTGCTTACTCGCGACAATAAATTTGGTTCATTAGTTGACGATGCAACAAGGCGCGACCTAACCATTAATGCGCTCTACTACGATACTGAAAAAAACACTCTGCATGACTATTGCGATGGATTAGATGACCTTGAATCTCAGACTATTCGAATAATTGGCACGCCATCAATAAGATACAGTGAAGATCCTGTAAGAATGCTTCGTGTAGCTAGGTTTGCTGGCAAACTAGGCTTTGATGTTGAGTCTAAAACAGCAAAGCCGATTATCAAACTAGGGCATAAACTCAAACATGTTTCATCGCCAAGAATGTTTGATGAGACCCTTAAATTATTTATGAGTGGCTATGGTCTAGAAGTTTTTGAGAGACTCCTAGAATACAAGCTTTTTGCTCATCTTTTCCCCCAAACGAATCGTCTTATAGAGCAGGGTCATCCAACAGCTTTAGCAATGGTTAAGCAGGCGCTAACTAACACTGATCAGCGCTTACAAAAAAAGCAGCGGGTGACACCAGCCTTTATTTATGCAGCCATGCTCTGGCCAGCTGTACAAAAAATAGCTCAAGAACTTCAAAATCATGGTCAGCCCGCTACCACTTCAATTAATAAAGCCGCCAGTGAAGTGATTAGCAATCAGATTCCTATCACTGCCATTCCAAAGCGCTTTACCCTAGCGATGCGAGAAATCTGGGCAATGCAGCTTACTCTCCCCAAGCGCGGTGGCAATAGAGCTAAACGACTGATGGAACAGCCCCGATTCCGTGCGGCTTATGATTTTGTGCTTCTTCGCGAACAAACTGGCGAAAAGTTAGACGGTCTCGGTGAATGGTGGACAAAGTATCAAGATGCTGATGAAAATTCACGCCAGCAGATGGTACAAAAATTAAATACTGGCTACTCACAAGGACGAAAACCCAGACGGCGACCTAGGAAAACTGACTAATGCATGTGGCATTTATCGGTCTAGGCAGCAACCTCGGAAAAGAGTGCAATGGCATATATCAATGCCCAAAAGAGCAACTGTTAATTGCCATACAAAGCATCAACAAGCATCCTAATATTCGCCTTATTAAAACCTCTCATTTCTACCAAACCAAAGCTATAGGTCCTGGGGATCAGCCCGACTATATCAACGCTGCGATCAAGGTCGAAACCAGTCTTAATGCCAATCAATTATTACTGGCGCTACAAAGTATTGAAAACCTACAAGGTCGGGAACGAAAGGAACGATGGGGGGCTAGAACACTGGATTTGGATATTTTGGTTTTTGATCAATTAATTAACAACTCAGAACAGCTCACCCTTCCTCATCCTCGGGCTCATAAGCGCGCTTTTGTTCTAGCGCCACTTAATGACTTAGATGGCGATTTAATTATTCCCAAACAGGGAAATATCGCCAATCTATTGGCAAACTGTTCGATGCAAGGTATCTTAAAGTTAAATGACAAATTATTTTTAAGTACAGTCACTGGAGACTAATTGAGTGGAAGCAGCATTTCTTAATGAACTAGGTCTTGAAACTGAGGCAGCCAATATCACTATTCCTCACTTTATAGCCGTGGAAGGCCCAATTGGCGTTGGCAAGACTACCTTAGCGAAACGTCTCGCTGAAACATTCAACTGTAAAACCATGCTTGAGGATGCTCATGAAAATCCTTTCCTAGAGCGCTTTTACCAAAATAAACGCGCCAATGCACTTCCGACGCAACTATCATTTCTATTTCAAAGAATTCAGAAGCTTAAAACATTACAACAGGGCGAACTTTTCCATGAGGGTCAGGTTTCTGATTTTTTAATTGAAAAGGATCCATTATTTGCTCAAATCACATTGGATGACGATGAATATCGCCTGTATCAAACCCTCTATGACAAGGTTATTGAAAAACTACCGCAACCAGACCTAGTGATATGCCTTCAGGCACCCACTAGCACCCTGTTAAGTCGTGTACAGCAGCGTGGCAACCCTATTGAACACAATATAGACCCAACCTACCTAGAACAGCTTAATGACGCGTATACGCAGTTTTTTTACCATTATGAAGACAGCCCTCTTCTGATTGTAAATACCAGTGAAATTAATTTATCTGAAGGTAATTCAGATTATTATAATCTTGTAAAATATATCCTTCGTGGCCACTCAGGCCGGCATTATTACAACCCATATCCTATTCAATAATCGTCCTGTGGTTATAATGCTACAATGTGGCCTGAAATATTAACCCTGCGCCTTATTTTTTGAGCAAGTAAATTATGAAAAATATAACCATTGAACGCCTAAAATCTATCAAAGCCGATGGCAATAAATTTGCCGTTATTACGGCCTACGATTATAGCTTTGCAAAGTTAATTGATGAGGCTGGTATTGAGGTCACATTGGTTGGCGATTCTCTTGGTAATGTTATCCAGGGACAAGAAACTACCCTTCCTGTTACCGTTGACGAAATGGCCTATCACACAACTAATGTTAGACGCGGTATTAATTCATCGTTCATTATTGCTGACATGCCTTTTATGTCCTATGCAACAGTCCCTCAGGCGCTTGAAAATGCAGCTATTCTTATGCAGGCTGGCGCACAAATGGTCAAGCTTGAGGGCGGTGAATGGCTTATCGAAACAATACAGGCTCTGACCGAAAGAGGCATTCCGGTCTGTGGTCACCTTGGGTTAACCCCACAATCAGTTCATAAACTCAGTGGATTTAAAGTCCAAGGCAAAGATGCAGAAGCCGCCCAAAAATTGCTCTATGAGGCGAAGCAAATCGAAGAAGCGGGTGCTGACCTTTTAGTTGTTGAATGTATTCCATCAATCTTAGGTGATTCATTAGCAAAAAATTTGGATATACCCGTTATCGGTATAGGCGCAGGATCTGCCACTGATGCTCAGGTTCTGGTTCTTCAAGATATTCTGGGGATGTCGACAAAACCACCCAAATTCACAAAGAACTTTCTTCAACAAGAATCTGATATCCAGAGCGCACTAAAAGCTTATAGACAAGCGGTTATCAGTGGTCAATTCCCAGAGACTGAGCACTGCTTTTAATATTTAACTAAAGAAATCAATGCTAATCTTTGGCCTTCACATACAACACTAAACTGTGTCCAACCAATTGATAACCCTTTTGCTCTGCAATTTTTTCCTGCAGTTCTTCTATCTCATGGTTATGGAATTCAATAACTTTACCCGTTTCAGTACATACCATATGGTCATGATGCTCACCGCGATCAAGCTCATAAACTGCCGGGCCAGAATCAAAGTTATGTCTTTCAACAAGTCCTGCAGTCTCAAACTGTGTCAACACTCGGTATACGGTCGCGATACCAACATCTTCTTCTGCATCGCGGAGAGACTGATAGATATCTTCAGCAGTCATATGTCGCTCAGAACAGTTTTCTAAAATTTGTAAAATTCTGATGCGCGGTAGGGTTACCTTCAAACCCGCTTTTTTAAGTTCCATATCTTCTGGAGACATACTATACCCTTCTCTATGTTATCATTTAGCCTATTACTTTTACTTTAAACCCTATTGGAAACCCAAATGCGTAATTATTCTATCCTGCTTTTACTTTGCTTTTCACTTATTTCTGGTTGCAGCTGGCTTCAGTTCCCAAGCATCCACAAGGTATCTGTACAACAAGGTAACATAGTCAACCAAGAAATGGTTAATAAATTAAATATTGGCATGACTATGGCACAGGTTCAATATATCTTGGGTACACCTCTAACAACGGATACTTTTGACAACTCACGTTGGGATTATTTTTACAGCAATGTTGATTCAGAGGGAAAAAGGTCTAAACGCCAGCTTATAATTCACTTTAACAATGAAAATCTTCTTAAGAGTATCTCAGGCGACTTCCAATTAGCAGAACCCAATCAAACAGCGGAATAAATAGCTAGTCTATTTTCTGAGCCTTGGCTTCCTCGGCTCTACGGCGTCTTACTTCCTTTGGGTCTGCTATGAGTGCTCGGTATAGTTCAACACGGTCACGGGGCTTAAGAATATAGGCCTCTGGTGATTCCAAGCCCTTAGTTCCCAATACCTGAGAAAAAATGCCCATTTTTGTATTTTCAATCTCTATTTCAGGGAAAAGTGCTAATATACCAGACTGCTTAACGGCCTCCAACGCAGTGGTTCCATCAGCAACAGTTAACTCTTTAAGCACCTGCTTTTCTGGAAGCGCGTAGGCCACTTCAACAATAATCGTTGTCTCACTTGCTGTCATTTTTATCCCTATTTATACATTTCATCTGCTCGTCGACACAATGCGTCTACGAGATTATTAGCCACTCCAGAAAACATACCTGAAGCCACAGTACCTAGCCCTCGACGCTTAAACTCAAACTCAAGATCAAGTGACAACTTTGAAGCCGAGTCAGAAAGCGCCTTAAACTGCCATAATCCCTTAAATGAGCTAAAGGGGCCATCTTGTAAACTCATCTCAATACATTCACCCGGTATTAATTTATTATCTGTGGTCAGATTTACCTCAATACCCGCTTTTTTCAAACACAGCGAGGCCACCATACGTTGCTCTGTGTGTTCAATAATTTTAACTGATTGGCAGCCATCCATAAATTGCGGGTAACTCGCCACATCATTGACTAAAGAGAACATAGCATCTGCTGAGTAGGGAACCAATGCTGATCTGCTTACTTGTGCCACTGCCACACCTAAAAGAATTTATCGTAAAAGCCCATTACAAAAACAGCGCCAATTCCTAGCGGTGCCAGATAGCGCAAAATAAAACGCCATATTAACGCCACCCTAGGTTGAATACCTAACATTTCTGACTCAATAATTTTCTTATCCACCACATAGCCGACAAATAATGCGATTAATAATCCCGAAATTGGCAGCATAATATTGGCTGTTAGAAAATCCAGAAAATCAAAAAATGTGAAGCCAAATAACTGATAGCCCGACCAGAGATTAAATGAAAATACTGTACCCAAACCAATCACCCAGACTAATACGGCAAGAATACTATTGGCTTTAAAGCGGTTCATATTTTTTGCCTCGACCAGCCATGCCACACAGGGCTCAAGTAATGAAATAGCCGAACTCCATGCTGCAATCGAAACAAGAATAAAGAAGATCGCGCCAATTAATAGCCCGCCTGGCATGGTTCCAAATGCTACAGGCAAACTAATAAACATTAAACCAGGACCAGCGCTTGGCTCGATACCTTGCGTAGCAAACACAATGGAGAAAATAACAAGCCCAGAAATAATGGCTACCGCACTATCAAAAAATGCCACCACTAGAATAGTTTTACCAATGTTAGCTTTTTGCGGCATATAGGCACCATAGGCCATTATCGCTCCCATACCAATACTCAGCGTGAAAAATGCCTGCCCCATAGCCTCAAGTACAGAGCGCCAACTAAGCTGAGTAAGATCAAAATTAAAGAGAAAGTTAACCGCGGCGGCAAAATCACCCTCAAACATACTGAAGATTAATAACCCGATTAGAATGAAAAATAATAACGGCATTAAAGTTTCAACGGCAACGCCTAGCCCTTTTTTAACACCCCCCATGACTACAGCAACACAGAGCACTAAAAAGATTGTCTGCCAAAATATCAACCTTGAGGGATCATTGAGTAAACTTGTAAATGCAGCGGCGGCTGAATTGCCATCAACGCCACGTAGTGCGCCAGAACCCATTTCAATAATATAGCTCAGCGCCCAACCGGCAATAACAGCATAAAAAGATAAAATCAAAACACCGGCCGCAACCCCCAACCAACCTAAATAGGCCCATCGCCGATTGGCGCCACTTTCTTCGACAATATCACTCATGGCATTGATGGGACTTTTTCGCCCATGACGACCCAACATAACCTCTGCTATCATGACGGGCACACCAATCAGTAAAATACAGGCGAGGTAAACCAACACAAAAGCGCCGCCACCATTACTGCCTGCAACATAGGGAAATTTCCACATATTTCCCAATCCAACGGCCGAACCGGTTGCAGCCATAATAAAAGTCCAGCGACTGACCCAAGCGCCATGCATTCCTTTTTGCTGAAGTGCCATATCAACTCCTAGTTATTGAAGGCTAAATTGTAACCATATTTTTAGCTCTGACCTAATATTGTGATTTTTGATTAACGACTCTATCAATAAGCATAAAGCATTCAGATAAATAGTTTAATTTGTCATGACAAAATCAATGGTCAACGTATAATCCCCTGCATGAGTAAAAAGAAACCTAAACAGCAATCCAATACTATTGCCCAAAACCGTAAAGTTCGACACGACTACTTTATTGAGGAAAAGTTCGAAGCGGGAATTGCCCTGCAAGGCTGGGAAGTGAAGAGTTTGCGCGAGGGCAGTGTTAATCTAACAGATACCTATGTCTTTGTGAAAGATAATGAGGCATGGCTGTTAAATACCAATATCACGCCGCTAAATACAGTTTCAACCCATTATGTCACCGAACCCACTAGATCTAGGAAACTGCTGTTAAATGCCCGTGAATTAAAGAAAATCGAGGACTCCATCAAACAAAAAGGTCGCACCTGTGTTTGTACCACCCTTTACTGGAAAGGCCATTTAGTGAAATGTGAAATTGCGCTTGCTAAGGGCAAAGTCGCCTACGATAAACGAATGGATGCTAAAGAAAAGGATTGGGGTCGTCAGAAACAAAGGCTAATGCGTCACTCTTAACAAGCAGAAAGATCAACTAAAAACTAGCTGTTACCTTTGGGCGTCTCTAAAAGTTTTTCCTCAGGCATGACACACTTTAGCTTAGTATCTAGCAATTTCTCAATGGGCTCCAAACGAAAGGCATCATCTTCACAGGCAAAGCTAATTGAGGTGCCTGTTTTTCCCGCACGACCTGTTCGTCCTATACGATGAACGTAGTCTTCCGGCTCCTCGGGCAAGGTATAGTTAATAACATGACTTACGCCATCAACATGAATTCCTCGTCCTGCCACATCCGTAGCTACCATTACTTTTAACACACCCGATTTAAATGATTCTAATGCTTTCATTCGGCGATTTTGCGGTACATCTCCTGACAGAATACCGACTTTAAACCCCTGTTTTTTTAGCTTTTCAAACAAGGTGCGACAAATATCTCTGCGATTAGCAAAAATCATTACCGAATCAACATCGTCAGATCGCAAAATATTTTGCAGTAAAATCATCTTCTCCTCAGTAGAGGCGATATATATTTTCTGCTCAACCGTATCAGTAGCAACCTTTTCCGCATCAATCTCTACCATAACCGGCTCAAAGGTCCATGATTGGGTAAGACGCATAATTTCAGGGGTAAATGTTGCTGAATATAGAAGCGTTTGACGATCCTCTTTCCTTGGCGTTAATTGCACAAGACGCCTAACCTGAGGAATAAACCCCATATCTAGCATGCGATCTGCTTCATCAATTACGAGAACCTCTACCTGATCTAAGTAAATATCTCGATTGTTTGCAAAATCTAGGAGCCGACCTGGTGTACCCACCAAAATATCACAGTGTCCACTCTGAAGCTTTGCTAACTGCTTGCCATAATCCATACCACCCACCAAACAGTGCACACTTAAATCAATATGCTTTAGCAAATTAGCGGCATCATCAGCAATTTGAATAGCTAACTCGCGCGTTGGTGCCATAATCAACGCGCGCGCTTCACCTAAGTAACGCTCACCTTCCACAGGATGGTTAACTAAGTCTGCAATAATACTGAGTAAAAAAGCCGCTGTTTTACCTGTACCCGTTTGGGCCTTACCGACCAAATCATGGCCATGCAACGTATGGGGCAGTGAAGCTGCCTGTATGGGCGTACAGTACTCAAAACCAGCTTGATGAATACCCCGCATAAGCTGGTCGGGTAGATCAAAATCATGAAATCTGGTTTTACCTTCTTGAGGCGCCACAACAAATTGAGCAATATCCCACTTTGGCGATTTGCGTCGTCGGGATTTTGAAGATTTTTGATTCTTACCAGTTTCAGACTTCACTGAGGTATCTTGCAGCAACTGATCTTTTGATTGTTCAGAATTTTTAGTCAAGTTATTAAGTGCTTTTGTGTTTTCTTTACTGACAAATAGCCCTAGCTAAATTTGCCACCATGATAAATTTGCGGCAAGTGTAACAGAAATACACCACAACCGTTTAAAAAATAACCAATTATGCTACCCCCCAGTGTTTTCGTTCTAGCTTATTCAACCTATAAATGAACTCAATCAACCCACTAGGATTTATCGCCACTGCCCTAATGTCACACGGTCTATCTGATTGTAGTCTTGGTGCGTTGCGATTTTTTGGTAGCCAGCCGCAATCATAAGATCCATAACGGCTTTTCCCTGATCGTACCCATGCTCTAGCAACAACCAGCCATTGGGTTTTAAATAAACTGGTCCCTCAGCAACGATCATTTTCAAATCATCTAAACCATCAATACCAGAAACCAATGCAGTATTGGGCTCATAACGAACATCGCCCTGCTGAAGATGGGGATCATTGGCAGAAATATAAGGTGGATTGCTAACAATCAAATCAAATTGATTGTCTTTCGAACAAATAGCGTCAAACCAATCACTTTGAAAAATATCAACATTAATCAGCCCTAATTGTTGGCAGTTTTTATTTGCCAAATTGACGGCGCCAAGCATTGAATCAACCGCTGTCACTTTCATATCGGGTCGCTCAGTGGCTATTGCTAATGCAATAGCCCCGGTCCCTGTGCCTAAATCTAGCGCCTGACTCTTTCTTGGTAACTGAAGGCCTAATGCAAGCTCAACAAGAAGCTCTGTTTCCGGTCGCGGGATCAGCGTGTCCTTTGATACCTGTAAATCCATCGACCAGAATCCTTGAGAACCGATAAGATAAGCAACGGGCTGACCCTGAACCCTATACTCAAGCAGTGCACAAAATTTATCTTCTACCTTCTGAGAGACCTCTTTTTCAGGCCAGGTTCTCAACCAAGCTCGGTCAACATTAAGCACATAACAAAGTATTAATTCGCAATCCAACCGCGGTGAATCACTTATCGATTGCAGTTGATTTGAAAGACTTAGAAGATCGGAAATATTCGCCATTGAAAAAGGCTATTAATCGGCAAGACTAGCAAGCTGTTCAGCTTGGAATTCATTAATTAAGGGCTGAACAATTTCACCCAGACTGCCTTCCATAACCTCTCCCAGTTTATAAAGCGTAAGATTAATCCTATGATCTGTGACTCGACCCTGCGGGAAATTATAGGTGCGAATACGCTCAGAGCGATCGCCACTACCCACTAAATTTTTGCGCTGTTCTGATTGCTCTTGAGCCGCAGCATCAGATTGAGCACTATTTAAACGCGCTTGAAGTACCGACATCGCCTTAGCGCGATTTTTATGCTGTGATCGTTCATCCTGACATTCCACAACAATACCCGTAGGCAAATGCGTCAAACGAATAGCCGAATCGGTTTTATTCACATGCTGCCCCCCAGACCCAGAGGCACGAAATGTATCAACACGTAAGTCAGCCTTATTAATTTCAATAGCATCCTGTTCATCTGCCTCTGCCATAACAGCTACCGTGCAGGCCGATGTATGTATTCGACCCTGAGATTCTGTTTCAGGCACACGTTGAACACGGTGGGCACCAGATTCAAATTTAAGCATTGAATAAACGCCTTTACCAACGATTCTAGTAATAATTTCCTTATAACCACCATGATCCCCTTCACTTTCACTGATAACTTCTACCTTCCAGCGCTGACCCTCAGCAAAGCGACTATACATTCTAAAAAGATCACCCGAAAAAATGGCCGCCTCATCGCCACCTGTACCGGCGCGAATTTCCAGAAAAACATTTTTCTCATCATTGGGGTCTTTGGGAAGTAGTAATCGCTGTAAATTTAACTCTAAGGGCTCACGTTGAGACTCTGCATCAGCAAGCTCATCCTGCGCCATGGCGCGCATATCCGGATCAGAATCTTTTAGCAAAATTTTTGCTTCTTCCAAATTATTTATCACATCACGATAGTCTACATAGGCTTTTACCACTGGCTCTAACTCAGCATATTCCTTTGAGAGTTCTCTAAACCTATTTTGATCTGAAATAGTCTCTGAATCACTCAATAAGGCGGCAACCTCTTGGTAGCGCTCATCAAGGTTGTCCAGCTTGGCTAAAATTGATGCTTTCATAAAATTGTTTTCACTTATTTATTAATTCTAAATTTTAAAGTGCTTGCACAACTGCCTTAAACATTGAGGCAGGCAGCGCATTATCAGCAACCTGCACGCTTTGGTAACCCATTGTTTTCGCGACTTGCGCAATTCTATCACTGGGCACTACCAGTGGTATATGCTTATCCTCAGTCGTGCTCATGGCATGGAGTAATTCACCGCTATGGACAACCAAACAACTGGACTGTGATACAAAATTTTGTGCCTTAGCCAGTGATTTAGAATCGATATTACGACGATATAATTCAGCATAGGTAACCTGAGCACCCCGTTTAACCAACTCCTCTCCTAATGTCTGTCTTCCACTACCACCACGTAAAATAAGCACTGATTGAGCTGTTAAATCTTGCAACTGGGGCAACTCTTGTAACAAACCTTCAGTGTTGGGTTGACGCTGTGGATAGCTAACAGGGTAATCAAAGGCTGAAAAAATGTCGGCAGTCTGCTGACCTACCGCGAGAAATTGAGTATTTTGTGGTATCTGAGGCCAGCGCTGAGCAATCATCGGCAATCCAATTTCAGCGGCATTAGCGCTAATAAATATCACCTGATCAAACTGATCTAACCTGTCGAGATAATAGCTTGCGCGAGCAAAATCATCACTATCTGCCGATACAGGGTCGATACTCATGATAGGAATATAATTATATGGAATTTCAGCCTCATTCAGTAACTTGAGGAATGCATCTTCCTCACGCAAAGGCCTAACCACTAATACTGGCTTATTAGGCATTACTGATTTCCTAGTACTTCGCTAAGTATTTCACCTGCACCCATCTCGAGAAGCTGATCCGCTAAGGCTTCACCCAAATGTTGAGCCTGTGCCACAGGGCCTGATAAATTTGACTGTAAAATTTTCTGACCATCAACACTGCCTACCAAACCTCTAAGACTCATCGATTGACGATCATCTGAAAGTTCTGCAAAACAGGCTATGGGCACCTGACAGCCACCCTGTAATCTTTGATTGAGTGCTCGCTCAGCGATCACACAGTTGGCTGTATCCTGGTGATGCAACGGACTCAGAAGCGCCAAAATAGCCGTATCATCAGATCGACACTCAATCCCCACGGCGCCTTGACCGCCAGCAGGAAGACAGAGATCAGTATCGAGTCTAGAAGTAATTCTATGTGCCATATCCAATCGAATTAAGCCGGCACTTGCAAGAATCAACGCGTCATATTCACCTCTGTCCAGCTTATCTAGTCTGGTATTCACATTGCCGCGCAAATCTTTAATTTTTAAATTTGGAAACTGTGCTCTAATTTGAGTTTGACGGCGCAAGCTAGAGGAGCCAACAACTGCATTATCGGGTAACTGAGAAAGATCGGTATAGTTATTTGATACAAAGGCATCGGTCGGATCCTCTCGCTCACAGATAACAGGCAAGCCTAAACCTTGAGGAAATTCCATGGGCACATCTTTCATGGAATGCACCGCAATATCAGCCCTACCTTCTAGCATTGCCACTTCAAGCTCTTTAACAAATAAGCCCTTACCTCCCACCTTAGCCAGTGGAGCATCTAGAAGCTTATCTCCACGCGTGCTCATTGCGACTAGCTCAACCTGCAATTCAGGGTGATAGCGAAGCAATTCTCGCTTAACATATTCTGCCTGCCATAAAGCTAGGGGGCTTTTTCTTGTGGCAATACGCACTTTTTTCGTCACGGCTTTAACCTAATTTTTTCTGTAAGCTGTTATTATCATCAATTTGAGCCGATTTGTCAGAATAAACCTTTTAATGACAGCGGTTTATTAAAAAAAAACTATGTATCTGAGCTAACTTATAGCCCCCAAGCATCAGGATTAGCTATAATCGCCTCTAACAATACCTTTTGGGCATATAACTCGATGAGTAAATCTAACAAAAAAAACAGCGAAAAGCGCGACAACTCAGCTACCAATGCCTCATGGGGCGGGCGCTTTAATGAGCCAGTAGACACCTTTGTAGCTCGCTTCACTGCATCCGTTGATTTTGATCAACGCTTAGCCCAACAGGACATTCAAGGATCCATTGCCCATGCCAAGATGCTTACCAAGGTAGGAGTTCTTACTTCTAATGAGCTCGATCAAATTATTGATGGTCTAAAACAGATTGACGAGGAAATTAGCCAGGGCCAATTTAGCTGGTCTCAAACCCTTGAAGATGTTCATATGAATATTGAAGCAGCGCTTACCGAGCGCATCGGTATTGTGGGGAAAAAATTGCATACTGGGCGTTCCAGAAATGATCAGGTTGCTACTGATATTCGTCTCTGGCTGCGTGACCAAATTGATACTATCAAGCCGCAAATAAGCCAATTACAACAAAATATTATTAAGCTAGCGAGCAGCGAGGCATCCACCATCATGCCTGGTTTTACCCATTTGCAAACTGCTCAGCCTGTGACCTTTGGCCATCATCTTCTGGCCTGGAATGAAATGATACAGCGCGACTATGAGCGTCTTTGCGATTGCCGTAAACGACTTAATCAAAGCCCGCTTGGATCTGCAGCACTGGCAGGTACTAGTTATCCTATTGATAGAGACTTTACTGCTGCTGAGCTCGGCTTTACCAAAGCATCTGAAAATTCTTTAGACTCTGTCAGCGACCGCGACTTTGCGATTGAATTCTGCGCATTTGCCAGTCTTTTAATGACGCATTTTTCGCGTATTTCTGAAGAATTAATCCTTTGGGCCTCGGCACAGTTTCAGTTTATTGATCTTCCCGATCGCTTTTGCACCGGCTCATCGATAATGCCACAAAAGAAAAATCCCGATGTTCCCGAATTAGTTAGAGGCAAAACGGGCAGAGTCACTGGACAGCTTATTTCATTGCTTACCCTAATGAAATCGCAGCCACTAGCTTATAACAAGGATAATCAAGAAGATAAGGAACCACTCTTTGATGCAGTAGATACTGTTCAAGATTGCCTACGCGCCTTTAGCGATATGATTCCCGCTATTAAGGCTAATCGTGAGTCTATGTATGAAGCTGCGCGCAGAGGCTTCTCTACAGCAACCGACTTAGCTGATTACTTAGTCTGTAAAGGCACCCCTTTTAGGGACTCCCATGAAGTGGTTGGCAATGCCGTTGCCTATGGAATTGAAAAAAATAAAGATCTCTCTGAAATGAGCCTCGATGAACTGCAAAGTTTCTCAAGCCTGATTGATCAGGATGTATTTGATGTTCTCACCTTAGAGGGTTCGGTAGCCGCGAGAAATCATCAGGGTGGAACAGCACCACAACAGGTTAAGGCTGCAGCTGAAAGAGCACTAGCTCTGGTTAAAAGTCGAAATTAACCTGCTCACCGGATTGTGCCAAGCAAGCATCAGTTAACATCTCTATTAAAGTCTCATCACTAATGGTATTGCGCCATATAGACTGGGCGTCTAATTTAAAGTGAAACCCGCCCGACTTTGCCGCCAACCATACTTCACCCAATGCTGGCTGGCGTGACAAAATAATTTGCGAGCCATTGACTTCACAGGTAATCGTTAACATGCCAGCCGTGTTTTCGTAGTCAATATCAGCACCGCTATTATCAATGCTCTCTTCAATTGAGAACATTAGATCATCGACAATTTCGTTAAACCTAGCTTCAGTCATAGTTAAAATACCTGTTTTAAATGCTGTGCATAATTGTTTGAGTGTGATTGGCTACTACCGCTATACTACTGTTTTTTTCATGGAAACAGAACATGGACCAACGATTCCCTTTGCTTGCTTGTCTTTTATTATTGTGCGGTCTTATTAGTTGCGGTAATACGGGCGAACTATACTTGCCCGATGAAACAGCAACCTCACAAACTGAGGAGACACAATAAGCATGCATAGCTCAGTTAAAACTATTGGCAGCCAGCGAATAATGGAACAGGTGCCACTAAAAACCATCGTCGAACAATATGGTTCA
>JAYOSY010000007.1:0-49720 GCA_038139495.1 Porticoccaceae bacterium | reverse complement strand
AGTGGTCATACAACCTAACATTCTTACCTACCGTTGCGGGGGCAGTATTGGAATAGCTGGATCTTTTAATAACCAAAGACCAAACGCACCAATTTCCCGTTTCACTCTTTAATTTAAGAATTCAATCAAAGAGAACCTGTTGCCGAGGCAAGTGGTGAATTTAACCAGTAGCGAACAGGAAGTCAATACGCTTTAAAACAATTTAACCTAAGGCCTCTAGGGCTTGATTAACATTGCGCACCGCAGTAACGCGTATTCCTTTAATAGGCTGTTTGGGTTTATTGCCGGCAGGGACTATGGCGTGCTTAAAGCCATGTTTGGCCGCCTCGCGAAGTCGCTCCTGACCGTTGGTCACAGGTCTAATTTCACCCGCAAGTCCCACTTCACCAAAGACCACCAAATCGTCAGGCAATGGACTATCTCTAAAGCTAGAAATCACTGCCATAATCAATGCTAAGTCGGCACTGGTTTCTAATACTTTAACGCCGCCAACCACGTTCACGAAAACATCCTGATCACCCGCCATAATCCCACCATGACGGTGCAATACGGCCAACAACATAGACAGTCGATTATGGTCTAGACCTACTGTCACACGGCGCGGGTTCCCTAAATGACTATCATCTACCAGCGCCTGTAATTCTACTAACAGGGGTCGCGTACCTTCCCAGACCACCATTACTACGCTGCCCGATGAAATATCTTCGCCACGCTGTAGAAAAATTGCCGAGGGGTTAGCTACTTCAACTAGTCCCTTATCAGTCATAGCGAAGACGCCAAGCTCATTGACTGCACCAAAGCGGTTTTTATGACTACGTAAGGTCCTAAAATGACTATCACTGTTACCCTCAAGCATTAGCGAGCAATCAATCATATGCTCCAATACTTTAGGGCCCGCCAATGAACCATCTTTGGTGACATGACCAACTAAAATTAATACTGTATTGGTTTGCTTGGCATAGCGCACTAACATCGAGGCACTTTCGCGCACCTGAGAAACACTTCCCGGCGCCGAAGTGACCTCTTCCATATGCATCACTTGTATAGAATCGATTACCATAATCTTCGGCTTCTTTTGCTGGGCAACCGCACAGACCATTTCTACCGAGGTTTCAGCCATAATTTCTAGCTTATCCGTGGGCAACTGCAATCGCGATGCGCGCATGGCGACCTGCTGTGGTGACTCTTCACCTGTAATATAGAGTGCAGATTCCGTATTTGCTAACTGACATAATGTCTGCAGTAACAAAGTGCTTTTACCTGCCCCAGGCTCACCCCCTACTAAAATTACCGAACCCGGCACCAAACCGCCGCCTAAAACCAGATCGAGCTCACCTACAGAGGTGCTTATTCTTGGGATTTCATCTAGAGTAATTTCTGATAGGGTTTTAACCTGCCCATCAACCGCTGCAGCAAATCCCGAACGCGATAGGGGTGATGTTCGAGTCACAGCCCCTAAACGCACTTCGGTTAAGGTATTCCATGCCTTGCAATCATTACACTGACCCTGCCACTTTCTATACTCTGAGCCACAATCACTGCAGACATAAGCAGTTTTGGTTTTGACTGACACGCTATTTACTCCATTACTGTTTTTATATACAGTAAACCAAAAAGTGCTCATTTTCAAACTTAATTTTTTCAAACATTGACAATCAAAGAGACTATTTTCTCGTTCATTGAGTTTGTTTCTGATAAAGTAAGGAGATGTCCTTGATCCCAGAAAAACCTATTGTCTTTTCGCCCACTCTAGCCGCCACTTTAGGCCTTGAGGAGGCGATAATGCTGCAAATTTTGCAAGAATGTGTGAATCATTCTCGGCAAGAAATAAGCAGTGGTTTTGCTTGGACATCGATTTCAGGCCAAAAAATGCTTGAACTCAGTCCATTTTGGAACGAACAAGATATTAAACGACTATCGGCAAGTCTGCATGAAAAAGGCCTGCTGCTGGTTGGCGGTGGTGCATTCTCAGCCACTCAAGATTTTCGCTTTGCGTTTAATGAGCAAACCTCGACTTCTAGAAAAACCAATCCATCACAGCCACTTGTCCAATCAACAACCAAAGGCCATTCAGCTAAAACCATCGGCAATAGCTGGCAGCCCAATAAAGATAGTTTACGACAACTGGCACAACTAGGGGTTACTAGCGAATTTGCACGTCAACAGGTTCCGCAATTTGTTGCCTATTGGCGAGATAGAAATGTACCCAAACATAGTTGGGATTCAAAATATATCAAAGAAGTTTGGCGCCAATGGCAACAATCTGAAACAGCTAGTTTTCGAAAAAATAAGCAGCAACCTATTTCCAACCAGTGGCAACCTTCACAGGATGCGATGGACATACTTTGTAAACAGGGCGCGATCAATCTTAATTTTATCGAAGATGCGATCCCTGAATTTATCCTTTATTGGCGCGACACTGGGGAGGCCTCAAGCACCTGGGACTCCAAATTTGTTCAGCATGTTCGACGCCAATGGCAGTTTTTTAATGGCATGATGAATCAGGATAAAACACCAAAAACAATTATTAGCTCATGGCAACCTAACGAGTCGGTTTATGATGTGTTGCGCATGGCAAATATTGAGCGTGATTTTGCTGAGGGATTAATTCCTGAATTTGTGCTTTACTGGCAAGAAAATGGCTCAGCACAGTGCTCATGGAGTACCAAATTTTTACAGTATGTTAAACGTCAGTGGGCAAGGCACAGTCAACCACAGACAACAGGAAATAATTATGGCAAACAGCAAGGATCTGATTCAGCAGGTCGCATCAGAGATCGCAGCATCATCGACGCGCTCTCAGACCGAAGCTGGGCATCCTGATAATAAAAAGCAGGATCCGCAGCTGATTGATGCTATCAATCAGGTGTTTGCGCTGTTCCAAATAAATTATCATAACCAATATTTCAGTGCTTTTGGCGACAACACCAAATCTGAAAATCTCGCTAAAAATCTCTGGCTAAACAAGCTGTCTTTATTTAGCGCCAAAACCATCTGCGATGCAGCGGAAAAAATCATTGCCGATAGTGACTATCTGCCTACCCTGCATAAAATGCTTGAGGCCTGCCGCCAGGTTGGTATGCCACAAGGTCTTCCAAATTCGCGAAATGCCTATATAGAAGCTTGTAATAAACCTAGCCCTAAAGCTGAGCAACTGTGGTCTCATGCTGCTGTTTACCTCGCCGGTCGCGATAGCGGATGGCATATGCTAGCCAATGAAATAGAAAGAAAAGCCTTCCCTGTGTTTAATGAAATATACCGCAAATACTGCGATCGGGTGCTTGCTGGTGAAAAACTCTCAATAGAGAAACCTAAGAGCTTGACTGAAACCTCAGACATAAAAGCCAGTAAAGCGCAAAATCTCAAACAACTTAAAAAGTTACAAGCATTAATTGATTAAACTAGAGTTTCTTGGCTAAATTGAAAATCTTTTGCTAAGGGTAAGGGATAAACTCTAATTGTTCATTCTTTTTAAGCTTGATCCCATCCAATTGAATAGCCACTAGCACCCAGCCATTGGCGACTAAGTCACCTTCTTTAAACGCCTGATCATTGGCAAACAATCGATTTGAAGATGAGCCCTGCGCAAAAAACATATGCCCAGAAATATCAAGTAAAGGAATTGCCAAAGGGTCTATGGGTTGAGTTTGTGCAGCAACAACCGAGCTAGACAGATCAAGGGTTGGCTCTGAATTAATTTCAACTGTATTTACCACTGGTTTGTTCTGCTCATATCCCTTGCTATCCGAAAGATATAACAGCACCCCAGCTGAGAATACGGCAAATATCACAGCAGAAAATATCATCAGAGGCTTTTTGGATGAGGCCTTTTGCTCATAGGGGTCCCATCGAGCACTGGCAAAATCTTCAAGATCCTTAGGATCGTCTCGTAACCTTTCCTGCTCAGCTTTTTTAAGCGCATTCAGTATAAATGACATTAGAGTTTATCCCTCTCACCAATACCCCTACTTAACCTTGGCAAATTCGACCTGGTTAGCTCATTTATTTTCATAATTGTCTCCTGACCCACCACGCCATCGGCTCTAATACCCTGCTGCTGCTGAAAGCTTAGCACCTGCAACCTAACCGCTTCATTATAATAACCACCCGTAATAATCGGCTGATAGGTCTCACTAATTTGCAATAAGCGTGACTGCAACCAGTCCAATGCGACGATATTTTTATCGCCTAAGCGAAAACTTAGAATATCAAGCGGCCTATGCCAAAGGTATAAAAAAGCACCATTCCAACGTTCAGCAAACCACTCTAGGGTTTCTTGGCGCTCACCATTGACTCCCATCAAACTAACGGAACCTGAATCAATAGCCGTGAGCAAATAACTTTTTAACCGATTATTTTCATCCTGTAGCCATAGAATACCAACGCGATCTAATTTGATTAAGTCAGCAAGTGGTAAATTAATAAGCTTTTCAGCCCCTAATTCATTTTCAGCTGCCACAGCATAAACTTCTTCTTCCGAAAATAATGGTTCAATCTCCACTGACCAAAGAGAAAAAAGCGCGGCAAATGGGTTGGAAAAATTAGGCGTAGGTTCAGATCCTGTCATTAAAGGCCGTGGCTCCACAATATCCACTGTGGGTTCAACTTCCAGTATTAAGGGTTGAGACGCAGGCACTTGTTGAACCTCATTCTTAACCTCAGTTTGAAGCTCAATATCAGTTGGCACTTTCTTAGCATCTGTATCAACCACAGACTTATTGGACCATTGGTCCCCATAAAAGGCCACACCAGCAATCAAAATCATGGCTGCACAAAAAACGAGGCGCCAGCCTAATTTAGCCGATGATTTTTGTTTGGGCTTTTCAATATCAAAAATTTCAACTGCTGCAGCTTTGATTAACTTAGCAGATACAGTTTTAGCCCCCGTAGCGTAGGCGGCCAATAATGCATGATGGCAAATAAGGTTAATCAGCCGCGGGACACCTTCTGTTAATTTAAACAATGCCGTCATCGCTGAGCTTTCAAAAATCGCTCGATTAGCACCTGCATGATGTAACCGATGATTAACATAATTAGCCACATCAGTTTTTGCTAGAGGTAATAAATGAAAGCGAGCAACCACCCGCTGGTTTAATTGGCGCTGATCTTTTTGAGCGAGTGTCTCAAGTAGCTCTGGCTGGCCGACTAATAAAATATGCAGTAATTTGTGAGTTGCCGTCTCTAAGTTACTTAGCAGACGAAGTATCTCCAGCACCTCAGCGCTTAAATTCTGAGCTTCCTCAATGACTACCAGCGTTTTTTTGCCTTCGGCATGGGACTCAATAAGATCTGCATTTAACGCATCGACACAGTTTTTGGTTAGCGAAGTTTTTGCAGACTTTGCGAGCTTAAGACCCAGTTCTTGACAGATACTAGCTAGAACATCGGCAGCATCAAATGTACTATTTAGCACATAGGCGACACGAACATGGGCAGGCAAACGTTTGATAAGCGTTCGAGTGAGTGTAGTTTTTCCAGTGCCTACTTCACCGGTTAAAAGAACAAAACCGCCTTCACGATCAAGGCCATATTTGAGATGCGCTACCGCTTGGCGATGCTGACTACTGGGATATAAAAACCCCGGATCCGGAACAATTGAAAAGGGCTCACAATTAAGCGCAAAATACTGCTGATAGATGCTCATATCGCACGATTACTCGGCCTCTTGTATCGACTCTTGTTTTATAATCTTTTTTAACTGCTCGCTGAGGAGACTGCCCTTTTTACCATCAAGATCGCGACTAATTAGATGCTTAAAGCGCTCATCAGATAAATTTTTGGCATCTTCAGGATTACGAATAATGGTGGGTCGAATAAACATCATTAGTATCTGCTTATCCTTATCCTTTGATGATGACTGAAAAAGTCTACCGAACAAAGGAATATCTCCCAATAGGGGCACCTTCGACTCACTCTCAGTATAGGTATCCTCTATCAACCCCCCTAAAATAAGTAGTTCGCCATCCTCAATCATTACATTCGTTTTGATGGTGTTTTTGGTTGTGGTTTGTAATCCAGGATTACCACCCGCCTCAACCTTCGATGACTCCTGTTCAATTTCTAAACGAACCGCATTGCCTTTACTAATTTGCGGCTTAACCTTTAACAAAACACCCACTTCTTCGCGATTGTAGGTGGTAAACGGATTACTTGTACTCGAACCAGTACTGCTATTGGTATAGCTACCCGTTTGGAAGGGGACTTCTTTACCCGACGACAACGATGCCTCTTCATTGTCCAATGTCACCACCGATGGCGTAGAGAGGATGTTAGTATCACTGTCATTTTGTAACGCCTGAACTAGCAAGCCCATACCTTTACCTGTATTTGCGTTAAATTCGCCGCCAAAAGCAACAGGCGATTTAGGAATACCACCAATCAAAGTGTTTAAGGTAGCCAAATCTGGAGTGCCGTTTAGACCTGCACCGACCAATTTACCAAGCAATCCATCAAAGTTAGTTAAATAGCCCCCAGTATCCTTACTTGTATAAAGAATATCAACGCCTAACTTTTTAACTTGGTCCTCTGAAAGCTGAGCAATAACAGCCTCAATTAATACCTGTGGTCGAGAGATATCCAACTTCTCAACAATGGTCTTCACCTCTCGAATGACCGCCGCAGGGGCAGCCAATATCAATGCATTATTTAACTCATCAATTTCAACTTTGTAGCTCGATTTTGCCCCACCTTTTTTACCCTTACCGCTTGTTTCACCGGCCAATCTCAATAAGATTTCAGAGGTCAATAAGCCATCCAAAACAGGCTTTAATTCTGATGCGCGAGAATAATTGAGATAGATAACCTCAACACTGCCTTTACTACTTAAAGGTACATCTAATGATTTGAGCATTTCTCTAAAAGCAGTTCTTGCTGAACCCGGACCACTGACAATAACACGGTTATTTAAGTCATCCTCAACCAGTGAGAGCTCTTGTTTTTGTAGCTGCTTTAACTGCCCAGCAATATGCACTGCCTCGGCAGCTGAAATATGCTCAAGGGAAATAACTTCAACGGCAGTTTGATCAGGGTCATCTAATTCACTAAGCAACATTTTTAATCGCTCAACATTTGAACGAATATCTGAAACCACCAAATAATTACTTTGGTTATAGGCCTGAACACGGGCGCCATTGCTCATTAATGGCTTAAGAACAGGAATCAAAGTAGCCGCTTGAACAAATCTTACTTTAAGAATCTCTGTGACTAACTCACTTTGTCCGCCACCAGCAAGATTAAAAGACTGATTAAAAGGCAATACTCTCGTCACAGCACCATCACGAACCGCTTGATAACCCTGCACCTGAATCGCCGAAAGAATCGCTTCATAAAGCAGTGATTTATCAATAGTCTCTGGCGAAATAATCGTGACTTTGCCTTTTACTCTTGGGTCTAAAACGAAGGATTCACCCGTGATTTCAGCAACACTTTCAATCACACTGCGAATATCAGCATCCCTAAAGTTGATCTTGACCAAATCTGCCGTTATCGCCTCTGCAACAAAGCAAAACGAAAGTATCAAGCTTAGTGACCATTTAAGGAAACTTGAACGCATGTTTATATGACCCACTTTCATATTTTTAACCATCTTTTAATTTTAATACTCATAATTAGACTAGAGTCCAAGATTAGGCATCATTTTAGCTGAAAGACTAGACGCATTGATATAAATTATCTGCATCTGATTATCTCTCATCACCGATAATGGCAAACTGGTAGACGAACTAAACTTCAACCACATTGCTGGATTTGACATAATTTCACTAATAGGGACACCGTCAACTAGCGCAATGATGTCGCCTTCTTGGATATCTGCCAACTGCTGCATTTCCGTTGATAAATTATTGACCTTAAATCCTGTTGAACCTTGCACCATCACCGGCACAGCACCAAACATATTAGCCAAAGAAAATCCGCTGACCCCATCTTGGAAGCCAGAACTTTTGGCGACACCCTGCGACTGCTCAATAATTGACTGAGGCTTTTGCATAAGCATTTGCTTATTTACACCACCTTGACGCACCACTAAACGATAACCCTGTATATCAATTATAGTTGTCTCAGAATTTAATTTGTCCCCTTTAAAATGAACCACTTCTTTAGATCGACCAAATTTTATGGTTGCAGATGAGGAATCACCCGCAATAACAACGCCGAGCAGTTTAGCATCTATAGTAGCGGTTGGTAGCACATCATAGATATTTGACATATCTACCCTTTTTTGGTCGACTGCTTTGTTTCCAAACCAGTTAAAGCTCACTTTTACAGGAGTGCGCACATGCTGAATTACTATTTCCTCATTTTCAGAGCTATGCTTCTCCATCACGACAGCTATTGTTAGCCCTAAAGCAAGTACAAAAAAAACCAATAAAGGTATGAACTGTGCTTTTAAGATTTGAGTTATTTGAGATAAATTATTTAACACGCTGAACCTCAAATTTTGCTTTTAAAGTCGTTAATTGATCGTCATCGGCATCAATATTAATAGTTTTAAAAATATAACCCTGACAAGCTATCTGATATATCGATTTTAAAAATTTATTACCCTCACCACCCGATACTGAAATCAAAAAAGACTCATTATTGTCAATGATATTTTCGACCTTAAGCTGATTTCGCTTTGCAATATTAGAAAGATTAACTTTTTGATTTGCATCAGACTGACTCAGTTTAGGGCAACCATTTGATAAACCCCTAACAAGTTCTCTCTGCTCAACTAACCAAGTCATATCAGCCGCCAAACTATTTTTTTTGTAAGCTAGCTGTTGGTATTTTTCTATACTCGGGAGTAAAAGCATAGCGACCAAAGCAAGAGCTACTAACGCACCTCCCGCCTTCAAAAAGAGTTTTTCGCGTGGCTGCAAAGCTTCGAATGCGTTCAAAATTGTCGATAAACTATCTTTCACAACTCTGACCCCGATTTCACTTGAGTAAGCCGCATTTCAATTGCATTTTCATCGCCTCCCGACTGCTGAGTTATAGCAACACGATACCCAGGTACATTAAGCTTTCTCTTTTTAAGGGCTGAACCATTTTCAATTTGCATGACAATAGTATCATTTGACAAACGCAATGAACTAAGCTGACACCCGCATCCCGACATCAGTTTATCTAAAGCAATTAAACCGGCTGTCGGTTGCGCATTTAAGCCAGTACGTTGCTCGAAAAGATAGGTAATATTCTTTTCAGCTTCAGAACGGACTTTATTAGCTTCAGGTCTTCTACCTTTAAATAAACGCGAATATCCCTGGGTAAGATTATTTTCTAACTGATTAATTTGTTTATCCAAATTAGAATTAGCAATATCAAAATAAATCACTGAAAGTATTATAGAGACTGCAGCCAGAACGGAAACAGGAAGCCAGGCTATCAAGGCATCTGCAGAAAATTCTCGTCCATACTCTCCCTTAAGCAAATTACATTGACTTGGAAGTGGCGAAAACTGCCAATCTAGCTCGGCATCGTTTATGTCTGCCACTTCAATTATGGCTTCTGGCACTAATTCAACACTGGGAACTGATAAGGAAACTCTTAACTCCGAATGCTCTTTAAGTATAGACTCAATCATTGGCCATGCTATATCAGGTGTTGCCGCAAAACCCTCTACAACTCCGTATCTAACAAGAAAAACACCATCACGCCAACCTACAGAAATTCGACCCACTTCCCATGTAAGCGTTAGGTAATCTGGGTACATACCATAAGCTTTGACAGCAGAGTTTTTTGCGATTCGTTGCCAATTTTGAAGATCTAATTTGCTTACCACTAAAACTTGAATTTGATCATCGGCATTTTGCCCACAATCCACAAAATGCATTTCCTCAACAGGTTGCAACAACCTATCCTCAAGTATCCAAGGAATAAGCTCAGCCCATTTGCGCTTTGGAGCAACAGGCGGCTCAACCAAATGAAGACTCACCAGCTCAGATGGCACCCATAAATCCATATTAACTAAATTTTTATCAGCTGGCCCCTCAAAAGCCTCACCTTCATTAGTGATATAGCTATCAAGATTATGAATATGATCCACCGGCAATGTCATTTTAGGCCCCAATCATTGAACAAGCAGGTACCACCTGCTTATCTTCCAAATTATTTTCTAATTCATCTTCAGCTACAACACCAAGCATATTGCCTAGCAAAGGCGATGCACTTTTTTTATTTATACTGGTTGGAACTGTTGTCATTGATCTTCTCAGTATAACTGAATCTGCATTATATCTGCGCATAATAATACTTCTAACCTCAATTCGCGCCTCACCTAACGTCACTTCGAGATATAGCTCAAAAAACTGCGTGGAAACTGTAACAAGGTCATCTGGCCATAATTGCTTAATATTATTATCTTGGGAGAACCCAAGCTCAAAGCCTACTTCGTTGTAAAAATCTTGCATTTTCTCAAAGGGACGATTATTAATCACTGCATCCCTAAAGCTCATATCATAATCACCACCGATAGCTAAGAGTAATTCATTGGGCGCTGTATTAATATTTATTGCATAGGGCTCTGTTTGATTTGGAGTGACTTTCAACGCTACGGGCAATGCGGTCATGATTGGCATTAATTGCTGAACATCTATAATACTATAACCCATCACTTCAGCTAGCTCACTGGGCTGAGTCATTTGTGAGTCAGCTATCATTCGTGGAGGCCTCATGCTTTCATATATTTCCTGCTCAGCACTACTTGCTCCAATAATTGAAGAATCTTTATCTACCCAGTCAATAATTGTCTCGAGGCGGCTTTGATCTGACGGAACTTCCATAAGTCGTAAAATATTATTCCATACTGAGGCATGACTATTATTTTCACTGTTTAAATCTGACATTAATTTCGATGCATCGGTATATTTTACCAATGCATTGAGGTTAAAACGACTCTGCATATCCGAAATACAGCCATTGATAAGTCCACCATCCACTGGCATTGCAGGAATTGCTTGTGCCCAAATCTCATCAAAATGATCATAAGAGGATTCATTGCCATCCTCGTCTAAAAGCTGCCTTGCCCAGCTTTCGGCACTAAGCGCTAAAAAATAAGCTTGATTTTGATGCATAGCAAGTGCTGATTGCGCGACATTAATCTGATGGCGATAAAAAATATTACCCAAAATAAACACAATACTGGTCATAAGAATGAGCGCCGCAACAAGGGCAACACCGTATTCGCGTCTCTTTAAACTCTTCATTAGGCGTCCAATCCTATAAACAGCCTGGACGTTTCTATGTTATTTTCTAGGCGTATTGTCACACGAATCATTTTTGGAAATATCGCGTTTTTTTGACCTGAAGAGGGAGGCCAATTACTCGTATAGCCCTTTAAATCGTCAAGCTGCTCAAACAATACTTCTGCCACCCCATCCAACATAACCAATGTAACCCCATCACTATACCTAGGTGACTCTGAGATACCCCAAGACTGCCTAGTTAACTGTCCAGAGCTATTTAAACTGTAATAAACTCGCCTGATACCACTAGGATTTGTCGTTATCATGGGGCCGCCGCCTCGTGTAAAACGGACGCCAAACTTATCATTATCAGTCTGATACGCAGGCTCAGTACCGCCAAGCCCATCTTTAAAAGGGCGGTTTCTTAGATGCATTAGATCTCGGTGAATAATTTGCCATGCTTTTTGAATTTCAGTGGCACCTGACTCCTTCGAACGGCTGCGCTCATCAGCAGTGATTACAACTTCAATTGCCTGAAAAGACATCACCGAAATAATAGCTAGTAATGAAAGTGAAATCAGGGTTTCTATAAGGGTAAAACCACGTTGCAAATAACGCCGAAAAATCTTTGTAGGAGGGATTATTTTTTTCAAATCTAATCCTCAATAATATAGATAGATAGAGAACTTACCTTGCGTTTACTTCCCTTAAGATTCACGCTCGCCTGATATCGAAACATGTCCTTTCCAACGGCAGGCTCAACATCCAACTCCCAGGCCCAATCCTGACCATTTTGCTTTTCAATACCTTTTTTTGCACCAACAGACCCTCTTTTATAACCAGACTTAACAGCCCAATTTTCAGACCTTCGATACTGATCTACAAGTACATTCCAAGCCACTTGCGAGCCAATCATTTTGGTATTAATAGATCCTCTTTGATCAGCATATTGATTAACTGTAAAGATTGCACCCCCAAGTACTAGCCCCAGAATAGCCAAGGCAACCACCACTTCGATAAGCGTAAAACCAGATTTTCCATTAACGCAATTCATTTCTCATACCCATACGAATTTGCAAATAATCGACATCCCATGAATAACTATAGATTACCTCATAGTTTTCATAGCGCAACATCATGTCTACCTCTGGCTCAACATAACCATCAGGTAAAAAAGCTACAAACGGCGTTAATAGTTTTTTTTCTTCTCTGGTTTTAACCTCAGGTTCACTCGAAAAGTCCTCTACCTTGGTCTGTTGCTGAAAAAACAACGGTTCATTTTGCAGCGTCTCTTGAGTCCAACTTATAACAGCACCCTTTCCAAGTATGTATGGGTCGGGGAAAGACACTTTGACCCATTTATTTCTGTAATATATGGCTGCATTTAGCTGAGTTATTTTTTCTGATTTCTTATCTTTTTCTGCTAGAACACCAAAGGCAGCACCCTGGATTAAGGCCATATCAGATATTTGATTCAACCAAATTGAAAGTTGCTCTGCTTCGCTGGCATAACGCCTATTCATAGCTTGATTTATTGAGCCCACCGCAACAGTTGCAATCAACGCAAGTACAGCAATTACCACCATTATCTCAATCAGTGTATAACCGCGCTGATAGTCCTGCTTCTCAAGCAAAATATACTCCTAAGAATTATTCGTTAGAAGCCTCGTACTATTGGACATTCCAATTACCCCAGTCTTTGTTGGAACCTTCACCGCCAGATGCTCCATCTGCACCATAAGTATAAACATCAATATCCTTTCCATGAGAACTCGGGTTTGAATAGAGATAAGGGGTTTTCCATGGGTCTTTAGGTACTGCATCTATATAGGGGCCATTCCAATTCTCTGAACCTAATGGAGCAGTAACAAGCGCTTCAAGACCTTGCGACTGGGTTGGATAGCGGTAATTATCTAGTCGATAAAACTTGAGCGCATTTTCAATCACCCTAATATCCTGTGCCACACGCGTTCGCTCAGCCTTTTCAACCTGATTAAAAACTCTCGGCCCCACCATTGCGATCAATAGTCCAATTACCGCAACAACAACCATCATTTCGATCAGAGTAAACCCTGCCTGTTTTCTTTTATTCGATAATTTCATTATTTTTCCTCTTGTTTACCCTTCTTAATTCTTACAACTATTCAATAATACCTAAACCATATTACCCATATCCATAATAGGTAACATAACCGCTGCCACTACGGATAAAATAATGCCACCCATAAATATAATCAGTATGGGATTAATTAATTTTAAAAATACTTCTACTGCATTTGCCAGACGAAGAGAATAGTACTCGGACACGCGGATAAGCATTTTATCTAACTCACTGGAGGCCTCACCACTACCAACCATATGGATTAAAAAACCACTACCGACATTATTTTCTTCTAGAGCTTTTTGCAAGCTGGTTCCGCGCCTCATACTTTCTGTGACTTGCTCCATCTTTCCCCTGAGGTGAAGATTACCAACCACTGATGAAGATATTTTTAATGCCGCCAAGGCAGGAACACCATTGCCAAGAAGAACGCCTAAGCTTCTCGACCAATCTGCCACATTAGCCATGGTCATCCAGCGACCAAGACCAGGAATACCTAATATCAATTGGTGCCACTTTGTTTTGCGACCAGTATCTTTTAGCAACCATGAAACAGTAACAGCCATCAGTATCACAAGTAAGAGCATCATTAGACCATATTCCTGAAAGAAACCACTGATCGCCATAATCACTTTCGTAATGGTTGGCAGCTCTCGATTTGAACTGATAAAGATTGCTGTAATCTTGGGCACAACCCAAACCATCATCATAGACACTACCAACATGGATGCCCCAAGTAGCGTAGCTGGATAAATCATAGCCCTTGAAACCGTTTTGCGGTTTTCTGCACTTGTTTCTATGTCTTCAGATAAGCGCATAAGCACAGTATGCAAATGACCACTCTCCTCTCCTACACCTACACCGGCGATAACACTTTCTGGGATTTTATAGGGTGAACGCCTCATTGCCTCTGAAAAGCTTCGCCCCTCTATGATTTCTGAACGCCAACTTTCAACCATTCTTCGCTGACGATCTGTCTCAGCCTGCTCGATGGTCATTCGCATAGCATCCTCAAGGGGCAATCCAGACTGAATCAAAATAGCTTGTTGCTGAAGTACGAGAGAAAGATCAAAATCATTGACCTTGCTGCGGCCACCCAATTTTGAACTTGAGGAGTATTTTGCTACCTCATTAAGCTTCAAGGCGAGAAGTTTCTTATCTTTCAGCTGACGGCGAGCTTGCCGTTCAGAATCTGCAGTGACTACGCCATCAACAAGTTTGCCTTTGGCATCATAGGCTGAATAATCAAAAGTAGGCATAAAGGATTACACACTCGTAACTCTGAGCACTTCTTCCACTGTAGTCACTCCTTGCCTTACCAACTCAAAACCTGCTTCACGAATACTGGGGACATCTTCTCGTATAGATTGCTCAAGCTCAATTTCACCAGCATTTTCATGAATTAATGCCTGCAAGGATGCATTTACTGTGACTAATTCGAATAGAGCCTGACGTCCAATAAATCCAGTATTATTACAATTTTCGCAACCCTGAGATTGATAAATAGTCGCCTCTTTTGGAAGCTTCAATAATTCCCTTTGATAATCATCTGCAGGAACCTCTTTTCGGCAAGAGGTACAGAGTTTACGCATCAGACGCTGAGAGATTATACCTCTTACCGTAGAGGCAAGCAGGAAGCTATCAACGCCTAAATCTTGTAATCTTGTGATAGCACCCGCCGCAGTATTGGTATGCAGCGTCGAAAGCACCAAGTGCCCTGTAAGGCTGGCCTGAGTAGCAATTTCTGCGGTTTCACTATCTCGAATTTCACCAATCAGAATGACATCTGGGTCCTGACGAAGAATCGCTCTCAACCCACGAGCAAATGTCATTCCTGCACGCAAATTTATCTGAGTTTGACTGACCCCAGGCAAATCATATTCCACTGGATCCTCAACCGTCATAATATTACGCTGTTGACGATCCATCTGCTGAAGTGCCGCATAAAGCGTAGTGGTTTTACCCGAACCTGTTGGACCAGTCACTAGAATAATGCCATGAGGCCTAGATATCAGGCCATCCAGTTTTTGTCTGGTATCTTCAGGCATTCCCAGCTGCTGCGCTTTTAACTTGCCAGCATCTTTATCTAATAATCGCATCACAACGCGCTCACCATGACTAGAAGGCATGGTTGAAACCCGCAGATCAATACTTCGACCCCCAATTAAGACGCTCATGCGACCATCTTGAGGTAATCTTTTTTCTGCGATATCAAGCTTAGACATTACCTTGATACGAGAAATAAGTAAGGGTGCAATCTGAATAGAAGGTGTAAGAACTGTTCTTAAGACGCCATCGAGTCGAAAGCGAACCAACGCCTCTTTCTCGTAGGGCTCAATATGAATATCAGAGGCATTCTCTTTAAGGGATTCGGTGAGTATTGCATTGAGTAGTCGTACTATGGGAGCATCATCATTTTCGGCGTCTAAAAGATCGCTAGCATCTTCAAGATCAGCAGCGGCAGACTCCATATCCACAAAGTCTTTAATATCCTCCATAACTGATTCAGATGCTCCCGAACGGCCGCTATAAATCTGACTCAACAAAGCGTCAAATTCTGCTTCGGGCAAGTTTTCTACAGGAAGCTTGGCACCAGTGAAGCGGCTGGCTTCACTTACTGCCCATAGAGGCGCAGCAGGGCCAATCAGCAATTGTTTGCGCTCATTGTCTATAGCCACTCGATTGACTCGAGCAAACTCAAAAGGCAACAATTTTAATGCTTGATGTTCCACAACAACTCCTGGTATTTGCTAATTTAAACAGCAAATCTAATTAAGCTATTAAGTTATTCAAACTCTATCATACACTTGTGTAAAGTATACACCGCTAAAGGTAATTATTGCTTAATTATGGACTACCTTAACGATAATGGCGTTACAAGATACTTAAGCCTAGAGCCGACTTAGTTAATCACAAAAGAAATTATTCTGATGCAGGCTTGGCACCCGCCATATTTGGAAAGGGAAATGGACTGACATTTCCTCCCTGCGGCGCTTCTGAAATCTTACCGGCACCCTCTTTTTCTACTTCATCAATTCGAACCACCGCTTGCATAGGAATAAAGCTACGCTTTACTGATGAAAATTCACTTTTTAGCTTTTCTTCGGCCGGATCAACAATCATCTTTGAACGCTCGCCAAAAACAAATTGCTCAACCTCTAAAAAACCCCAAAGTTCACTTTGAAAAACATGCCGCGCATATATTTCATAAACCTCACCTTGGTTAAAGAAGGTTATTCGATAAATAGGATTATTTGTCATTGATTTCACTGGTCTTGTTCCAAAAAAAGGCGGCAATCATACCATAAATATTGGGATAATATTGCCAATTAATGACGCAAAGCTATAATGCCTATCTCATTTATTAGACCCTTAACTTCCTAATGCCTAATGATTCGGTAAAAAAACTGCATATTGTCACTCATGGCTGTCAGATGAACGAGTATGATTCCTCGCGTATGGCAGATTTACTGGGGGATAGTCACAATATGGTGGCTACAGAAAATGCTGCTGAAGCCGATGTTTTGCTGCTTAATACCTGTTCGATTCGGGAAAAAGCACAGGAAAAGGTTTTTCATCAACTAGGTCGATGGAAAAATCTTAAAGACAAAAATCCTGATTTAGTCATTGGTGTTGGTGGCTGTGTAGCCAGTCAAGAAGGCGATGCCATTGCAAAACGAGCGCCTTTTGTAGATGTGATATTTGGCCCGCAGACACTTCATCGTCTACCTGAAATGATAGAAACTAAGAAAAAAGACGGTACTGTAGCTGTTGATATTAGCTTTCCAGAGATTGAAAAATTTGATCGGCTACCGACGCCAGAAGCCGATGGGGTCAGCGCCTTTGTATCTATTATGGAGGGCTGCTCAAAGTATTGCACTTTCTGTGTTGTTCCCTATACCAGAGGTGAAGAAGTGAGTCGCCCACTAGCCGATGTTCTCTCTGAAATTAGCGCTCTGGCAGGACAGGGTGTTAGGGAAATCAATCTCTTGGGGCAAAATGTAAATGCCTATCGTGGCGATATGCCTGACGGCTCAGTTTGTGACCTTGCAGAACTAATTACTTATGCAGCTGATATTGAAGGTATTGATCGCCTTCGCTATACCACCTCTCATCCAGTTGAGTTTTCAGATGCGCTGATTGATGTCTACGCCAAGGTGCCTGAACTGGTTAGTCATCTTCACTTACCCGTTCAAAGTGGTTCTGACCGCATTTTAATGGCAATGAAACGCGGCCATACTGCCATTGAATACAAGTCAAAAATCCGGCGTTTGCGTGCGATTCGTCCCGATATTAGTATCTCATCTGACTTTATTGTTGGCTTCCCCGGTGAAACAGAAACTGACTTTGCTGCTACCATGAAGCTTATTCAAGAGATTGGCTTTGATACCTCCTTTAGCTTTATCTATAGCGCAAGACCTGGAACACCAGCATCTGAGTTGCCCGACAATGAAGATGAAAACGTAAAAAAGAAACGGCTCAAGATTCTTCAAGATCGCATTATGCAAAATGCATTTGAAATCAGCCGTCGAATGGTTGGTACGCAACAAACACTGCTTATCACAGGTGTCTCAAAGAAAGATCCAGGGCAGTTACAGGGTCGAACTGAAAATAATCGAGTCGTTAATTTCTCATCGGATAATCATCAATTAATTGGCCAATTTGCTGAGGTAGAAATCACTGAGGCACTCCCAAATAGTCTTAGAGGCGTGCTTTGCTAGAACATAAAAGACCGTTTTATTTGGTCTTTATAATCATTTGTTGGTAAAAAAGTATTTACGCTGAGTTGAATTTCGCGCTATGCTAAGGCCAAGTTTCTAATAAAGGTAAAAGTACTTTTAGTGAATCAATTAGATTCAAATAAGCCAGCTCAAAGTATTAACTTAGAGCCCAACGACGCCCACCGTCTGGCCTCCCTCTGCGGCCAATTCGACGAAAACATCCGCCTTATTGAACAGCGCCTTGATGTTGAAATACGCTCTAGAGATAACTTCTTTGCCGTTTACGGCGAGCCTGAAGCTTGTGAAAGTGCGATAAATATCATTTTTAACCTTTATCAAGAAACAGCCCATTTCCGTGAATTACCTATAGAAGAAGTTCATTTAAGTCTTAGACAAACTGAAAGAGAACAACCTATGCCTCAAAATGCTAGCCCTGCAAATGTAACTGATAACGTGGAAAGCTTTTCTGTCATTCGCACTAAAAAAGGAAATATCAAACCACGAGGGCTCAATCAGCAACGCTATGTAAGAGCCATTCAGACCCATGATATTAACTTTGGTATTGGCCCTGCTGGAACTGGTAAAACTTATCTTGCTGTAGCTTGCGCTGTGGAATCATTACTCAGAGATGAGGTTGAACGCATTCTTCTTGTTCGCCCCGCCGTTGAGGCTGGAGAACGGCTAGGCTTTTTACCAGGCGACTTAGCACAAAAAGTGGACCCCTATCTACGCCCGCTTTATGATGCACTTCATGAAATGCTGGGCTTTGAAACAGTCGCCAAACTACAGGAACGTGGCGTTATTGAAATTGCTCCGCTAGCTTATATGCGCGGCAGAACATTGAATGCCTCGTATATAATTTTGGATGAAAGCCAAAATACGACCCGCGAACAGATGAAAATGTTTTTAACTCGCATTGGCTTTGGCTCAACTGCAGTTATTACTGGCGACTGCTCGCAGATTGATCTTCCTAAAGGGGTTAGCTCTGGCTTGATTCATGCACAAGAGGTTCTAAAATCAGTAGAGGAAATTAGTTTCACTAACTTTGCCTCCCGTGATGTTGTGCGCCACCCTGTAGTTCAAAGCATAGTTGACGCCTATGATCTTCACGAATCTAAATCCTAGGCTTAGCTAGCGTTTATTATGACTTTAATCGTAGACATTCAGTTGGCTTCGGCCTCTGAAGAAGCCCCCGACCCGCAAAGTATTGAGCGCTGGGTAAGCGCTGCAATAAATAATGAACGTGATTCAACAGAACTTAGCATTCGCATTGTCGATGTCGAAGAGGGTCGGGCACTAAACGAACAATACCGGGGCTCTACTGAAGCCACCAATGTGTTGTCTTTTCCTTTCGAAAATGATTGCCCCGAACCACTTCCACTGCTTGGCGATATTGTTATTTGCGCCCCTATAGTTGCAAAAGAAGCCGCAGAACAAAATAAGGCATTAAATGCCCATTGGGCTCACATGATTATTCATGGTGTGCTACATTTGTTAGGCTATGACCATCAAAATGACACTGAAGCCAATGCGATGGAAGCCCTTGAAACAGAAATTATGCAGGGCTTGGGGCTCCCCCCTCCCTATTTGAGTCAATAAGAGCAGAATAATGAACGACGAAATAGACAACGGACAGCAAAATAAAAATTTTCTTCAAAAGCTTTGGGAGTATTTTTCACCTTCACCCTCAAATAGCGACGATGTTATTGAATTACTTCGCGACGCTGAAGACCAGTCGATTATCGACACCGGCGCCCTGCAAATTATGGAAGGTGCCATTAAGGTATCTGATTTACAGGCACGGGAAATTATGGTGCCTAAATCACAGATGATGGTTATCGAAGAAGATTTCTCACTGGAGAAGATTCTAGAAGTAGTCATCCAATCTCAGCACTCACGTTTTCCAGTTATTGGTGAGTCTTCTGATGATATTAAAGGCATCCTTTTGGCAAAAGAACTTCTACCTCTAGTGCTTTCTGGTAAAGATTCTTTTGAGCTACAAAGCCTATTAAGACCCGCCACGATTATTCCAGAAAGTAAGCGCCTTAATGTTCTTCTGCAAGAATTCCGCGAGCAACGCTACCATATGGCGATTATTGTTGATGAATATGGCGGTGTCTCTGGACTTTTGACCATTGAAGATGTGCTTGAGGAAATAGTGGGTGAAATTGAAGATGAAACTGATGAGCATGAGCCAGAACAGATAGTAAGCCTCTCTGACGGCTGCTTTAGTGTTGAGGCAATTACTACCATTGATGACTTTAATGAATTTTTCGATGTTGGTTTCCCTGATGACGAATTCGATACGGTTGGCGGTCTCGTTATTAATGCCTTTGGCTGTCTGCCAAATATTGGTGAAAAAACAAAAATTGACCAATTTGAATTTAAAGTACTCAATTCGGATAATCGAAAAATAACACTTTTAGAAGTCAGCAAAGAAAGTAAGAGCTAACCTCTTACGATGCAATTGAATACTCCAATAAAAATTTTTGGTGCTTTGGGTGCTGGGGCCTGTCTTCCCCTTTCTTTGGCCCCATTCTCTATTTGGCCAATGGCTATTCTTAGTATGGCATTTTTGTTTTATGTCATAATAGACCAACCCTCTAAGCGTACCTTTATAATTTCAGCCCTATTTGGTCTGGGCATGTTTGGGGCAGGCACCAGCTGGGTCTTTGTTAGCATGTATTCCTTTGGTGATGTATCTATACAATTCGCTATTGTTGGTACAATACTATTCTGCTTATTGAATGCCACTGTCTTCGCTATACCTTTCTCACTTCACCCATTTTTTCCCAATAAACGCCTCGCTATGCTGCTGGGATTACCTGCCCTATGGGTCCTCAGTGAGTGGATTCGCAGCTGGCTTTTTACCGGCTTTCCATGGCTTTATGCTGGCTACAGTCAAACAGAAACCTGGCTTAATGGCTGGGCACCTCTTGGCGGAATCTATCTAATTAGTTATTTCTGCGGCAGTATAGCAGTGCTTCTGGCTCTAGCCCTGAGTCACCCCTCAAAGGGATCTAATATAATTAGCATTTTTATTGTGGCGACTTTATTCCTTGGCGGCTATATCTTACAAAAGGTGAACTGGACCGAACCTACAGATAAGTTTTTATCTGTGGCCCTTGTGCAACCCAATATCGACCAAAGCGACAAATGGTCTCTCCCGATGCGCAACCAAATACTGGAGCAGCTGGTTACCCAGACTCAGCCCTACTGGGGTACTGACATTATTTTGTGGCCTGAAGGGGCAATTCCTGCCATATATACTCAGGTAACTCCTTTTCTGGGAAAACTTCATGAGTATGGTCTTGAGAATCAAAGCGCTATTATTGTTGGCTTGCCCTCTAATACAAAACCTGAAGGGCCATACTATAATTCTATGTTGGCATTAGGGACAGGAAAGGGACGATATGACAAAACACGATTAGTTCCGTTTGGCGAATACGTGCCTTTTGAAACTTTTATTCGTGGATTAAACAACTTCTTTGATCTACCCATGTCGTCTTTCTCTTTGGGCAATAAATTTCAGCTGCCATTAATTGTGAAGGATACTCGAATTGCTACAGCTATCTGCTACGAAATCGCCTACCCAGATCTGGTTGCTAAGAATAGTCGTAACAACAATATCTTATTAACGGTTAGCAATGATGCTTGGTTCGGTGATTCGATTGCGCCTCACCAACATATGCAGATGGCTAAGATGCGTGCTATTGAGGCTGCCAAGCCACTAATAAGAGGAACCAACAATGGCATTACAGCAGTTGTTGATTATAGAGGGCGAACAGTTCAAAAGCTGTCCCAATTTGAAACAGCTGTTCTATTGAGTAAGATTGAACCTAGAGAAGGTAATTCTCTCTTTACCCAATTAGGTAGCTGGCCCATTATTTTATTGAGTTTATTGACCGTTGCGTGCCTAATTTTTGGTAATTTGTGTCGCAACCAACCGGAGATAGCGTAATGAATTTTTTTAATCTCAGTGTATTGAGTTTTCTAATGGCTTTTTCATCTATCTCTTTTTCTCTCGAAGTGGGTGATTTGGCGCCTGATTTTTCTCTTCCAGCCTCTGATGGTAAAACTTATAGCTTCGATCAGTTCAAAGGCAAGCAAGCCGTCGTTATAGCATGGTATCCAATGGCCTATACGCGAGGCTGTACCATCGAGTGTAAATCCTTGGCTGAAAACGGCCATTTACTAAAGCAATTTGATGTCTCTTACTTTATGGCCAGCGTTGATTCTATAGAAAAAAATACTGCTTTTGCTGAATCCACTAAGGCTGACTTCCCTCTTCTTAGCGATACCAGCAAAAAAGTCGCAAAAGCGTTCGATGTTTTAGCTTTTTATGGCAAACCTAAAAGACACACTATTTATATTGGCAAAAACGGAAAAATCCTTTTGGTCGATCGCAAAATCAATGCGGCCACCTCTGCGCAAGATATAGCGGCTAATTTGGAGAAATTAGGGATTTCTAGGTTTGCCCTTAGTTCAACTGAGTAGTATTAATCACCGACAAATTCACTTCGCTGTACTTAATCGCTGTTAGAGCGGCTCTGGTTCGCCTATAATTCGCCACTGAAAATCAACTTTGTATTAGCAGTGAGCATAATGACCCAAGAACAGCAATATGATCCGGCCTCAGTAGAGCAAGAGGCACAGACGTTTTGGTCTGATAATAAAACTTTTGAAGTCGGTGAGGATACCGATAAAGAGAAATTTTATTGTCTGGCTATGTTCCCCTACCCCAGCGGTAAATTACATATGGGGCATGTGCGCAACTACACCATTACTGATGTTATCGCGCGCTATCAAAAAATGCAGGGCAAAAATGTTCTTCATCCTATGGGTTGGGACGCCTTCGGCCTGCCCGCAGAAAACGCTGCAATACAAAACAAAACCGCGCCCGCTAAATGGACCTTAGAAAATATAAAGTATATGAAGACCCAGCTTAAATCATTGGGTTTTGGTATCGACTGGTCGCGGGAAATTGCCACCTGCCAACCAGATTATTACAAATGGGAACAATGGTTCTTTACGCGCCTCTATGAGAAAGGTTTGGTATATAAAAAAACTAGCGCCGTAAACTGGTGTCCCCATGATGCTACGGTTTTGGCCAATGAGCAGGTCATTGATGGTGGTTGCTGGCGCTGTGGCACCGTGGTTGAACGCAAAGAAATCCCTCAATGGTTTATTCGCATTACTGACTATGCTGAACAATTACTGAATGATTTAGATCAGCTTGAGCACTGGCCAGATCAGGTTAAAACCATGCAGCGCAACTGGATTGGTAAAAGTCGCGGCATCAATATGAGCTTCACATTAAATGAGGCCATAGATAACCATCAAAGTTTTGAGGTCTACACTACTCGTCCAGACACGCTGATGGGCGTTACCTATGTGACCTTAGCGCCTCAGCATCCCATTGCGTTGAAACTTGCAAAAACCAATCCTGAATTAGCTAAATTTATTGAAAGCTGTCAGTCACAGCAGGTATCTGAAGCGGAAATGGCGACCCTTGATAAGGCCGGTGTAGCCACGGGTATTCATGCTATACATCCACTCACTGGCAAGGAAATACCGGTCTGGGTAGGCAACTATGTATTGATGGACTATGGTTCTGGCGCAGTTATGGCGGTACCTGCCCATGACCAAAGAGATTATGAATTTGCCCAAAAATACCAACTACCCATTGAGCAGGTCATCGCACCCTGTAATGATGAAGACTGTGATTTGACGCAACAAGCCTTCACCAACAAAGGCAAACTAATCAACTCTGGGGAATTTGATGGGCTTGATTTTGATAAGGCATTTGAGGCTATAGCCTCAGCGCTAGAGAGTAAAAATCTTGGCTCAGTAACCACTAACTTTAGACTCAGAGACTGGGGTGTTAGCCGACAACGCTACTGGGGGTCACCCATTCCAATGTTTAACCTTGGTGATGGTAGTGATATTCCGGTGCCTCTTGAAAAATTACCCGTGCTTTTACCTGAAGATGTTGAAATGGATGGTATTCAATCGCCTATTAAAGCTGATCCAGAATGGCGAAAAGCCGAATTAAATGGTCAGCCTGTAGAGCATGAAACGGATACTTTCGATACCTTTATGGAATCCTCATGGTATTACGCTCGCTTCACTTGCCCTGATGAAAAGGATGCTATGCTTAATCCTGATCGGACTAATTATTGGTTACCTGTGGATCAGTATGTTGGCGGCATTGAGCATGCAATTTTGCATCTTTTATATGCGAGATTTTTTCACAAACTTCTCAGGGATGAAGGCTTTGTAGAAAGTGACGAACCTTTTAAAAGCCTACTCTGCCAGGGCATGGTTTTAGCGGAGTCATTTTATACCGAGGAAGAGGGCCGTAAAGTTTGGCTTGCCCCCTCTGATGTAAAAATTGAACGTGACGAAAAAGGCCGCACCATTAAAGCGACCGAAATTTCTACGGGGCAGGAAGTTTACAGTGGCGGCATTATTAAAATGTCTAAATCTAAGAATAATGGCGTTGATCCTCAGGCGGCTATCGAGCAGCACGGAGCTGATACCGTAAGATTATTTACTATGTTTGCTGCACCCCCAGAACAGACATTGGAATGGAATGATGACGGTGTTGCGGGCGCTCATAGATTTTTGAAACGTCTTTGGATGGCGGTTACTGCTCACTGCGAGCTAAAGCCTACTACCGATTTCAATCCAGATAGTTTGACCGACGCACAAAAAGATTTGCGTAGAAAAACCCACCAAACTATTGAAAAAGTCAGTGATGATTTTGGCAGACGCTATACATTTAATACCGCTATTGCCGCGGTGATGGAGCTACTTAACAACATTTCGCAACTCAACGATAATCATGATCAATCAAAAGCAGTTCGACACGAAGCACTTAACTCGGCTATTTTGTTGCTCGCGCCAATCGTACCGCATATCTGCCATAGCTTGTGGCATGCAATGGGTAATAAGACTAACGTAGCAGATGCTTCATGGCCTAAAGTAGACACCTGCGCACTAGTTCAGAGTACCATTGAAATGGTAGTTCAGGTCAACGGTAAGGTAAGAGGGAAAATACAGGTTGCTGTTGACGAGTCCAAGGAAAACATTGAAAAATGTGCCCTAGAGGAACCAAATGTTATGCGCTTTACCGAAGGAAATACTGTCCGAAAAGTGATTGTGGTTCCTGGAAGATTGGTTAATATTGTAGCTAACTAAACAGAATTTAATTAAAGGCTGATGCGATGCTAGCAAAACCACTAATATATATCGTAATCTGTATTTCTCTAGCATTGAGTGGATGTGGATGGCAGCTTCGCGATATGTCCCCCGTAGCCAGCAACCTCGGTAAGGTTTACATAAGCCATTCAGATGCTCAAGCCAATATTGGTTTGGCACTGCGTCGCGAACTTAATGCCAGCCAAGTTAATCTGGTTGAAACCAGTGCTGAGGCTGATTATTTAATTAAGATAATTGATACTCAGAGCTCTCGAAGAATTAGTGCTGTGAATATTAATATTCGCGCTTCTCAATATCAGCTCCATCAAACAGTGGACTATATGATGATTGATAATATGGGAAGGCAAATTATACCTCTGACTACGGCTTATGCTGAAAGAAGTCATGATTTCAATGAGCAGGATATATTAGCTTCTCAAAATGAAGAATCACTCATACAAGACAGCCTACGCTTTGATATTGTTAGGCAAATGCTTAGCCATATTAGCGAAGCATCACTTAGCACTGACCCAGCAGAGTGAAAATCAAACCGGAACAGCTCAACTCTTTTTTGCAACAAGGCTTGCAAACAAAACAGTTGCCATCAGTTTTTGTTGTCAGTGGCGAGGAGCCCCTTCTTTCACAAGAGGCAACGGATGATATACGAAGTGCCGCACGCCAGTTAGGATACAATGAACGTGAAACCTTTGAAATTGATGGAAGATTTAATTGGAATACTATTTTCAATGAAACGAATTCTCTTTCTCTTTTTGCTGATAAAAAAATTCTCGAACTACGTATTCCAAGCGGCAAGCCGGGTGATAAAGGCAGCAAAGCACTGTGCGAGCTCTGTGAAAATTTAAACGATACCAACCTGATTCTTGTTGTTTTACCTAAGTTAGAAAAAAGCAGCTATCAAAGCAAATGGCTGAAAACACTTGAGGCTAACGGTGCCCACATACAGGTGTGGCCTGTAAGCGCTGAGCAATTGCCACGATGGATTGGTCAGCGACTAAAGCAACATAACATAATTGCTAATGCCGAGGCGATCAATATACTTGCCGATAGAGTAGAAGGAAATTTACTTGCGGCTATGCAAGAAATTAATAAACTAACTCTGCTCTCTCTAGAGGGCAAGGTGGATGCTAATATCATGTCCACGGTGGTGGCCGATAGCGCCAGATATAACCTTTTTTCATTTGTAGATAAGGTATTAGAGGGTGATGCAGAATCTGCAGCGAGGGCATTACGCGGACTAGAAAATGAAGGCACGGATCCACTAGCATTGCTTTGGGCGATTACCAGAGAACTTCGCACCTTAAATAAAGCGAGCCAATCGGTTGCATTAGGCGAACAGCGAGATCGGGCGCTAAAAAATGCTGGGGTATGGGATAAACGTATCCCTCTATTCCGTAAAGCCCTGAACCGTCTATCCCCTGCTCATCTGCGCATGCTCATCCATCAAGCAGGCGCTATTGACAGAGGCGTTAAAGGCTTAAGAAAAACTGACTTTTGGAGTGAAATAACTACATTAGTGCTTTCTTTTGCGGGCAGCCAAACCTTACACCCAAAAAATATAAAACTTCTTTTGCAAGCCTAAGAGCTAGTGTTTTTTATAAAACTTAAATGCACTATATGACAAAGCTGCAACTAAAATACCTAGCATATTAGCTAAAAGATCAAACCATTCAGCCTGCCGATAGTCAGTAAATGACTGAGCTACCTCAATAAGGCCACTAAAAAAGGCAAGAAAGATGCCTAGCGACATCAAACCCCACTGCTTTCCGTAGGCCAACAAAAGTAACCAAAACAAAAGCATATAAACGACTAGGTGACTAAGCTTGTCTTGCCATTGAAATACCTGCTTTCCAGGGATTGATAGCATAGAAACTACGGCAACCAGAAATAAAGTTAGCCAGAAAAATAGCTTAAACACCACACTCCACTTATCTTTTTCATTAGTCATTTAAGTATACCCAAGCGCTTATTCAGCTCATTGTAGCGCTCAATGGTTCCCACATCACACCAATGGCCTTCATAAACCGACCCTATAATACATCTAGACTCAATAGCTGGACGCAAAACCTCTCTCAAAGGAAAACAGGATGCTTCAATACGATTTTTGGCATAGTTAGCAAACAACATTGGCTTAAAAACACTAATACCACTATAAGTATATTTTAAGACTGGCTCATAACTGACCAAGCCCTCTTGAAGCCCAAAGTCACCAGCTGGATGATGTTTAGGATTGTTAACAAGAAGCAACCATGCTGACTGATCATCCTCTAATGCAATATCCGTCACTCTTGGCAGTGGGAAATCGGTCCAAATATCACCATTTATCAGTAAAAAAGGTGTATCGCCCAATAAGGGCAACGCCTTCAAAATTCCTCCGCCCGTTTCAAGCGGCTCTGACTCCCTTGACCAAGTAATACGAATGCCAAAATTTGAGCCATCACCAAAAAAGCTCTCGATTTGGTCCGCAAGCCAAGAAATATTGATCACCACCTCAGTAACACCCATGGCGACTAAACGCTCAATATGATGTTGAAGCAACGGCTTACCTGAAACAGTAATCATGGGCTTTGGTATTTTGTTAGTCAGTGGCCGCAGTCGTTTACCATAGCCTGCAGCCAGAATCATCGCCTTCACTAATAGTCACCTTTAGGATTTTTGTACCATGATTTCTTAATAACCATGGGCATAATTTTTTCCTTAAACCAATGATTAAAAGGCAACGTTTGTGAATACTGCTCTGAGGCCTCAAGGCAATAATCGATTACCAAGGGCAAATCATTCAAATATCCCGTCTTACTATCCCGAAGTGCAAGCCGAGCAAAAATACCCAATACCTTTATATGCCTTTGAAGGCCCATAAAGTCGAACCAACGTAAAAACTGCGAGTCATCCACAGCATCTAATCTCGCCGCTACTTCTGGAGAACGCTTAAAGCGAGCAACACGGTGTTTAACCCAATCAGTTGGCCATCGAACATAGCAATCTTTTAATAAGGAAACCAAATCATAGGTAATAGCACCGAACATAGCGTCCTGAAAGTCTATTACTCCCAGTGTTTCGTCTGCTAAAACCATTAAATTCCGAGAATGATAGTCTGTGTGTACTATGACCTGGGGCTGCTCTAGAGCGCTTTGTACTAAGCTTTGAAATAAGCTATTAAGCTGGATCTTTTCACTGGCATTCAACTCAACCTCTAATAGTTCATTTAAAAACCATTGCTCAAACAGACCCATCTCTTCTTGTAGCTTATTGGCATCATAATTTGGAATGGAGGGCGCTTCCTGAGTAGCCTGTTGAATTTGAAGTAGCAAATGCTCTGCCTGATCATACAAACTGTCTGCGTTGTTCTTTTCAATTTGCTGAGCAAACAAAATCGGGCCAAAATCCTCCAGTAAGAAATAACCTAGAGCAAAATTAACCGCATAGATTTTAGGTGTTTTAACACCCTGGGATTTTAAAAATAAAGACAGATCAACATAAGCCAAATTTTTTTCTTTGGTGGGCGGCGAATCCACTGCTATTAAGCTTGGGTGAGTATTAGTTCGATAGTATCTTCGGAAACCTGCATCGCCAGCAAGCGCATCAAGCTGTATAGGGCCATGAATGTCTATCCAGTCGGGGAAGGACTGCTCAATCCATTGAAAAAACTGCTGTTGATTTTGCATAACTATTTTTATTTCAGAAAAAATGCAAAATCATTATATCCCCAAGTGAGCATTAGCATTCAAATTATCTAAAAAAAATCTAAATATCCCGACAGTTTTATTACTCAAGAATCATCAATTTCTGGCCCAGATACGTTAGAATACGGAGAATTATGTATTTGCAATGAGAATGATTTTGTTAAAAATAGCTAGATCCAGTTTTCTTATTTCAGCCGTTTGCTTATTTCCCTCAGCTACCTGGGGAGAATCGCCAGTTGATTTCGCTCAATCAAGTAAAAACCTCGACTGGGTTGATCGCCATGAAATGAGTGCAGAACAGCAGGCAAAGATACCCAGATCTTGTTGTGGCGCATATATTCAATCCCAGTATGATGGTGATGGAACAATGCAAGACCCCAGTGAAGCTGCACTTCGAGTAAGCGCCCAAAGCACCGAAACAGGTAAAAATTCAGCGGCTATTCTTGAGGGTGATGTTGTTATTTCTCAAGGTTACCGTCAGATTACAAGCGATCATGCGCTAATTGATCCAGAAAACCGTCAAATCAATTTATCGGGTAATGTTAAGTTTCGAGAACCAAATATTTTACTTGCAGGCGAGCATGCGCTATTGAATTTAGATAGCCAAGAATTACAGCTTAAAAATGCTGACTATGTTCTTCATAATGCCGGCATAAGAGGCTCAGCTGATACATTACATAGACAAAAAAATGGCATAACTATTATTGAAGACGCAACATACACCAGTTGTGGACCAAATATTAATTCTTGGCAGCTAAAAACTGAAGAAATAGAGCTTGATCAAGCGTCGGGATTTGCCACCATTAAAAATGCCCGCCTAGATATTGCTGGTGTGCCAATTTTCTATTTCCCCTATGGAAAATTTCCGATAAATGACCGCCGCTCTAGCGGCCTTCTCTTTCCAAGCATTTCCAATGATGACATAAATGGTATCGATTTTTCATTACCAATTTATCTCAACCTAGCACCTAACTATGATGCCACATTGACTCCACGATTTTTGCAACATCGCGGTACAGGTATTGAAGCACAATTTAGGCACCTTAGTCGCTGGTCATATACTGAAATTTCAGCCGGTTACCTTGACAATGACAAGGGTGGAAATCGAAGTGCTGCTTTTATAAATCCTAGCGAACCATTACCCAATCAAGGAGACAATCGCTACATGGCTCGCATTCAGCACAGCGGCAATTTCTCTAAATCATGGTCTTCTTTTTTTGATATTAATGAAGTTAGCGATAAAGCTTATTTTTTCGACTTTGGCAATCCAACAGATGAGGAGATTAGCCCAACCTATCTCAGGCGAGCGGGTAAGCTAGGCTACCAGAATAATCATTGGAAATTATCTCTCGAATCTCAAGATTATCAATCAATCACCTATGGCATTGAAAGCCCATACCGACTAAAGGCTAGAATTTCTGCTGAAGGTAATTACCACTTCAGCAACGATGTCACAGTTAAAATATACAACCAACAGTCCGAATTTTCACATCATTTAACTAACCTCGTGAGCGGTGGCCGAACCAGATTAGACTACACTATTGGATTAGATAAACGCAGTGGGTGGGGGTATTTTAGACCCAAAATTGGACTGCAACATCTTGCTTATCAATTAAACGATGATATTTTAAACTTAAGAAATAACTCCAATAATCAAATATTAGATCCAGAGGTTACTTCGGGAATTGTTAGCCTTGATACTGGCTTGAGGTTTGAAAAATTAAGCAGTTTAACTAAGAATTACAAGCAAACGCTTGAGCCTAGATTATTTTATGTCAATTCAAATTACAGTGATCAAAATAATTTCCCTGATTTTGACAGTAAAGTAATGAGCCCATCATTTTCACAGCTGTTTCGTGTAAATCGCTTCTCAGGTGGTGATCGCATTTCTGATGATCATAGGCTTACGCTGGGAATATCCACAAGCTTTATCAACAAAAATACAGGCCAAGAAAGACTGCGTGCAAGCATTGCGCAGGCCATCTACCTTAAAGATAGAAGAGTAACTCTTCTACAACCAATTAATCTTGAGCGCGAAAAGTCAGATATCGCTTTTGAACTTAGCTTCAGACTTAATAATAATTGGCGCGTATATAGTGAAGCCATTTATAACAATAGCAAAAGAAAAATGAGCAAAGGTACTGCTAATCTTTATTTTCATAACAATGAAGATAAAATATTTAATATAGGTTATAGATACTCGCGCTTAGAAACAGCAGCCAGTTCCCTAGTTTTAGCCGCAAAAAAAATTGATCAGCTAGATCTATCATTCAGCCTACCAATGGGAAGAAATTTTAATTGGCTCGGTCGCTGGCACCACGATTTTTCTAATAATCGGGAACTTGAGCTATTTACTGGGTTCGAATATAAAAATTGCTGTTGGCGTGCAGGCTTATTAGTTCGACGGTGGCTTGATAATCGATACGAAGACGCAAACCCTGAACTACTTAACCCAAAGAATGGTATATTCTTTGAGGTCCAATTAAGAGGACTGGCTGGAACAGGCAGTCGAGTGAGCTCAATTTTGAAAAAAGGAATCTATGGCTATGAGCCTATGGAAAAGTTTTAAATTAAACGTAATCATGCAATTGGTACTATTATCAGTAGCATCCTCAGTTAGCATGGCAGAGGTGGCTTTACTTGATCGTGTGGTAGCCATTGTGGACGACAATATTGTTCTGCAGAGTGAACTTGAACAGCGTACTGCCAATATTTACCGTCAAATTCAACAATCAGGCACCGAACCTCCTGAGGCTGAGATTGTCAAAAAACAGGTACTTGATCGGCTCATCTTGGAACGACTGCAACTTAACATCGGAGAGAAAGCAGGAATTCGTATTGCAGATCAAGAAATTAATCAAACCATTGCTCGAATTGCTGCAAGCAATAACATGAGCGTGGAAGAATATATTGCCCAAATTAGTGCTAGCGGCGAGAGCGTATCAAGGATACGCCAGGAAATAAAGAATGAGATGATCATCATGCAGGTACAACAGGGCAGTGTTATGCGTGGCATTCAAATTAGCGAGCAAGAATTAAATAATTTTCTAAACTCGGAAGAAGGAAAGCTGGTAAGTTCTCCAGATGTCTTAATCAGTCAAATTCTACTATCAGCACCCTCGACAGCTACTGTAATAGAATTAGAAAATACTAAAAATAAGCTTTCTAAGATTACTCAACAACTTTCAGAGGGCGCTGATTTCAAACAGCTAGCAATTGCTAATAGTGACGACCAAAGTGCCCTTGAAGGAGGCAATTTAGGCTGGCGAAAACTTGCCCAGTTACCCATTCTATTTAGTGAAGCCATAGAAAAACTTGAGCCAGGCGAAGTCTCTGACCCTATCCGAAGTGGTGCGGGCTTCCATTTATTGAAACTTTATGAGCGAAAGGGTGGCGGGGAACAGCTAATTGAGCAACATTTTGCTAGGCATATATTGCTAACTCCCAATCAAATTAGAGACGAAAAGCAGACCGTTGAGCTTCTAGAAAAAATTCGCACGCAGATTATTGACGGTGAGGATTTTGCTTCACTTGCAAAGCAATATTCAAAAGATCCAGGCTCCGCGCTTAAAGGCGGTAATCTTGGCTGGTCGACACCGGGTCTATTTGTACCTGAATTTGAGCAAATCATGGACAGTATTGCACTCAACGAAATAAGTGCGCCTTTCCAATCACAATTTGGGTGGCATATATTGCAAGTAACTGAACGCCGTATGCAAGACTTCAGCGAAGACATTTTACGCAATAGAGCAGATAACTTACTTCGCCAACGAAAATACTCAGAAGAGCTTCAAGTATGGCAGCAAAAAATTCGTGATGAAGCCTTTATCGAGATCAAAGAGATCTAAATGACTAGCAGATTGGCAATAACGCCGGGTGAACCAGCAGGTATTGGGCCAGAACTGCTTATACAAGCAGTACAGGGTGGCTGCAAACAGCAACTTGTAGCCTTTGCCGATCCTAATATGCTGATGCAACGTGCTAAGCTACTTGGATTGCCCTTGCAGTTAAAGCCTTTTGATCCTGATAGTCCAGCTACACCCCTTCTGCCCGGCGAACTCTATATTTTTCCTATTTCGTCTGTTAACGAAACAAAGGCAGGTGTATTGGATGCTGCTAATGCAACCTATGTATTGGCCTGTCTAGATGCTGCCATCGAGACTTGCCAAGCCAATCAATGTGATGGTTTAGTCACTGGCCCTGTGCAAAAATCGATTATTAATGATGCGGGAATCGATTTTTCAGGGCACACCGAATATCTTGCCCTCAAGACCCACACAAATACAGTTGTGATGATGTTGGCGACCGAAAATTTAAGGGTTGCCCTTGCCACTACTCATCTGCCTATTCGCGATGTGGCCGATGCGATAACCGCACCCTTACTACGATCAGTTATTGATATTCTCAACCATGATCTATGTACTAAATTCGGGATACAACAGCCAAAAATAGTAGTCTGTGGACTTAACCCCCATGCCGGTGAGGGCGGCCATCTTGGTAGTGAAGAAATCGAAATCATCAATCCTGTGATTGAGCAATTTCACCAACAGGGTGTTGCTATTTCAGGGTCCTACCCTGCAGATACCCTATTCACAGAGAAATACTTATCAAACGCAGACGCTGTTCTAGCAATGTATCATGATCAAGGGCTGCCCGTACTAAAGCATAGTGGATTTGGGCGAGCAGCAAATATTACCCTAGGACTACCTATTATTAGAACCTCGGTAGATCACGGGACTGCGCTTGATTTAGCGGGAAAAGGCATCGCCGACAAGGGCAGTTTTGAGGTTGCCATAAACTGCGCTGCACAAATGGCTGAAAGACGCACGGATGGTAGCCGGTGAATAGTCCGCACAAGCCGCGTAAACGTTTTGGGCAAAACTTTCTTATCGATCAGCAGGTCATAGGGCAAATTGTTTCTGCCATTAACCCCGTACCCGAAGACAACCTCATTGAAATTGGCCCTGGCATGGCGGCGATTACAGAGCATTTAGTTAAGCGTTGCCCCTCGATGTCATTGGTTGAGCTAGACCGTGATCTCATTGAATTCTTAAAGCAAAAACTTGCTGACTTTCCCGATGTCACTATCATTAATAGTGATGCGCTGAAAACCGATTATTCGCAGTTCTTTACGGGCGAGAAACTGCGACTGGTAGGTAACCTACCTTATAATATTTCTACGCCACTGCTGTTTCATCTTTTAGAGGCCAGAGCAATGATTAGGGATATGCACTTTATGCTTCAGCGTGAAGTGGTTGATCGACTCTGTGCTGGGCCAGGCGATAAAAGCTACGGCAGACTTTCAGTGATGATTCAGTACCATTGCCGCGTTAACCCACTAATTCCTGTGCCGCCCTCCTCGTTCAATCCTGCACCCAAGGTGCAATCTGCAGTGGTCAGATTAACTCCCCATGCAGAAACGCCTTATAAAGCAGATAACCCAAAACTACTCCGCCAACTGGTGAGTCTATGCTTTCAACAGCGTCGCAAAACCTTAAGAAACTGCCTGAGTTCCTTTGCGGATTATATCGACCAGTCAGCCCAACCTATAGAGTTAACAAAACGTCCAGAACAGCTTTCTGTCAAAGAATTTGTCGCTCTCAGCAACCATATTAACCATAACAAGGCTGTATTAAATGAGTAATCTAAAATCTACTGATATAAGCTCCACTGGTAAAAAGTCCAATATTAACGTGACTGTTGTTACCGAGTTCTTAGTAGGACAATCAAAACCGGAAGATGATCAATATGCTTTCGCTTACCACATCACAATTGAAAATAACTCTTCCCAAGCCGTGAAGCTTCTTGCTAGACATTGGATTATTGTCGATAGCAACCAGCAACAGAAAGAAGTCCAAGGCCCTGGAGTTATTGGTGAGCAACCAAGAATTGAAGTCAACGAAAGATACCAATACAGCAGTGGCGTTGTTCTCAAGACACCTATTGGCACCATGCAGGGGTCCTATCAAATGGTCAATGACCTAGGGCACCCTGTTGAAGCACCGATTTCACCTTTTTTATTAGCTGTGCCTAATACGGTTAACTAATTTTATGGCAACCTATGCTGTGGGTGACATTCAAGGCTGCTTAGACCCTCTTAAGGCTCTTTTAAATAGAGTAGACTTCAATCAGTCAAAGGACGTACTTATTTCAGTGGGCGATCTTGTAAATCGAGGCCCTCAGTCCTTGGAAACATTACGTTTCTGCATGGGATTAGGCAATGCTTTTAAAATGGTATTAGGTAATCACGACCTTCATCTTTTAGCCATTGCTGAGGGCATAAGAGCTCCGAGTAAACAAGATACTATTCAGGAAGTGCTGAATGCTCCAGATAAAGAACAAATATTCAGCTGGCTTCGAAGCCAACCTCTTCTTCTGGCTGAGGACAATTACTATATTGTTCACGCAGGCATTCCACATATATGGGATATTAAACAGGCACAGAGTCTCGCTAATGAAGTCAGCGACGCAATTCAATCAACGCAACGCAATAATTATTTTATGCATATGTATGGTAATCAACCAGATACATGGAACAACAGTCTTCAAGGCAGTGATCGCCTTCGCGTCATTACTAACTATTTAACCAGAATGCGCTTTTGTGACCCACAGGGAAGACTAGATCTCAAAGCAAAAGACTGCACCAGTCAGCCCGAACCCTACAAGCCTTGGTTTTGCTTTGAGAGGACTGAAAAAAAACCTATTGAGATTATTTTTGGTCATTGGGCAGCATTACAGGGCAAACCCTTTGAATCACCTATATTTGCACTTGATACGGGGTATATATGGGGCGGGACAATGCGTTTAATGGCATTAGAAGATCAACAATTGTTCCATCAAGAATATTTAGACTAGAAAATTAAGACGAAAAAAAACCGAGCAAAGCTCGGTTTTTTAAAAGACCAGAAGTGCTTATTCAGCAGCTTCTATAGCCTCTACTTCTTCAGCTTCAACAAACTCACGACCTACAAGCTCAACATAAGCCATTGGTGCTTTATCACCAGCACGCACACCACATTTAAGAATACGCAGGTAGCCCCCAGGACGCTCTTGATAGCGAGGACCAAGATCTGAGAACAGCTTTCCAACTGCTTCTTTGTTGCGTAGACGATCAAAGGCGAGTCTGCGATTAGCAACTGAGTCTTCCTTGGCAAGTGTAATTAAAGGCTCAGCAAAACTACGAAGCTCTTTAGCCTTAGGCAAGGTTGTTTTAATTAACTCATGCTCAACCAATGAAGCCGTCATATTACGGAACATAGCTCTTCTATGAGAACCGGTTTTGTTGAGTTTGCGACCACTATAACGATGACGCATGATACTATTCCTTAATTCTTTGCTTTCTCAGCAATGATTTCTATACAAGCTAAGCGCTTAGGCTAGCTCACGTTCTGTTTGTAGACTTGCTGGCGGCCAGTTTTCTAGACGCATACCCAAGGATAAACCACGAGAAGCCAACACATCTTTAATTTCAGTTAATGATTTCTTACCTAGGTTAGGAGTCTTCAGCAATTCAACTTCTGTACGCTGAATCAAATCACCAATGTAATAAATACTCTCTGCTTTTAGACAGTTTGCAGATCTTACAGTTAACTCAAGATCATCCACTGGACGCAGAAGGATTGGATCAATTTCATCCTCCTCTTCTTCGGGCTCAGCGGTTGCTTCACCCTCAAGATCAACAAATACAGCAAGCTGTTGTTGAAGGATGGTAGCTGCTCGACGAATAGATTCTTCAGGATCAATTGTTCCGTTAGTTTCTAACTCAAGAACCAACTTGTCCAAATCGGTACGGTTTTCAACACGTGCATTCTCAACATCATAAGAAACTTTGAAAATTGGGCTAAAAGTAGCGTCTAACTGCAGACGACCAATAGAGCGACTTTCTTCATCAGAACCGCGAGCATCAGAAGGCTGATATCCTCGACCTCGAACGATACGCAACTGCATATTTAATTTTGTTTTACCCGTGATGTTAGCAATAACATGATCTGGATTGATAACCTCAATATGACCATCACTTTCAATGTCACCCGCAGTTACAGGGCCAGGGCCTTGAACGCTTAGAGAAACAATCGTGTCATCACGACCTTCCATGACAATAGCAACAGATTTAAGGTTAAGAAGAATTTCCATCACATCTTCTTGAACACCCTCGATAGCAGAGTACTCATGTTCAACACCTTCAATTTCAACTTCTGTAATTGCACAGCCAGTCATTGAGGAAAGAAGAATACGACGCAATGCATTACCTAAGGTATGCCCAAATCCTCTTTCAAGAGGCTCAAGAATAACCTTGGCATGGTTAGCATCGTACGAAGTTACATCAATATTTCTTGGAGTAAGAAATTCGTTAACAGAATTTTGCATATTTTTTCCTGTAAGAGCTATTCAGCGATTACTTAGAATATAATTCAACAATAAGATTCTCATTAATCTCAGCCGGCAAATCTGCACGATCTGGATTTCTGGAGAATGTACCTTCCATTTTGCTGCTATCAACAGCAACCCACTCAACTTCACCGCGTTGTGAAGCCAATTGAAGAGCCGTTTGAACACGAAGCTGCTTTTTGGATTTTTCACGCAGACTAACAACATCACCCACCTGAACACTGTATGAAGGTATATTAACTTTTTGCCCGTTTACTAGAATTGCATTGTGCGAAACTAACTGACGAGACTCAGCGCGAGTCGAGCCAAAACCCATACGATAAACAACATTATCTAAACGCGTTTCCAAAAGAGTTAGCAGGTTTTCACCTGTGTTACCTTTAATTTTGGCCGCAGCTTTATAGTAGTTACGGAATTGCTTCTCTAAAACGCCATAAATGCGACGTACTTTTTGCTTTTCACGTAACTGAACACCGTAATCAGATAATCTGCCACGACGTTGACCGTGTTGTCCGGGCGCGCTCTCAGAGCGACACTTAGACTCAAGTGGACGAACGCCACTCTTGAGGAACAAATCAGTTCCTTCACGGCGTGATAACTTACAAGTTGGTCCTAAATATCTAGCCATTATTTATTCCTTTCTACACGCGACGCTTTTTAGGCGGACGACAACCATTGTGTGGGATCGGCGTCACATCGGTAATGCTTTGGACTTTGAATCCAGCGCTATTAAGCGCTCTTACAGCAGATTCACGACCAGGACCAGGTCCTTTAACGCGAACTTCTAGATTCTTTAATCCATATTCTTTAGCCGCCTCACCAGCACGCTCTGACGCAACCTGTGCTGCGAATGGAGTACTTTTACGAGAACCACGGAAACCTGACCCACCCGAGGTAGCCCAAGACAGTGTATTACCCTGACGATCAGTAATCGTGATAATTGTGTTGTTAAAGGTAGCGTTAATATGCGCGATACCGTCGACAACGACTTTCTTGACCTTTTTACGGGTGGTTTTAGTTGCTGCTTTTGCCATTAGAAACCGATCCTAATTATCTTTTAATTGGACGACGCGGGCCCTTGCGGGTGCGTGCGTTCGTCTTGGTACGCTGTCCGCGCACTGGAAGACTGCGACGATGTCTTAGGCCACGATAGCAACCTAAATCCATCAAACGCTTAATATTCATACTGTTTTCTCTACGAAGGTCACCCTCAACTTCGTTCTGCCCTACAGCAGCACGCAATTTATCGAGTTGAGCCTCGTTGAGCTCAGAAATCTTTGTGTCCTCTGCAATGCCCACTTCTGCACAGATCTTTGCTGCAGTTGGGCGACCAATACCAAACACGTAAGTCAAGGATATGACTGCATGTTTGTTATCAGGTATGTTGACACCGGCAATACGGGCCATTCACATTACTCCATTTATACTATGGGTTTAATCAGTACTAGCGCTCTTTTTGCAGACTGCATAGCCTACTCAAAGGGCGCGCTAGGATACCGATAGATATATCAAAAATCAACCAGATTATCCTTGGCGTTGTTTATGACGTGGTTCTACACTACAGATAACTCTAACCACACCGTTACGACGGACAACCTTACAATTACGACAAATCTTTTTTACAGATGCACGTACTTTCACAGCATCACCTCTTTACTTACGACCAACGTTTTTAAGATTGGCCTTCTTCATTAGCGAATCATATTGTTGTGACATAAGATGTGACTGCACTTGAGCCATAAAATCCATAGTTACAACAACCGCAATTAACAGCGATGTACCACCCAGGTAGAAAGGCACATTAAAGTACACATTCAAGAACTGAGGCATCAAACAAATCAAGGTAATATAAATACCACCAATCAATGTCAAACGCGTGGTTACACTATCAATATATTTCGCGGTCTGATCACCAGGTCTAATTCCTGGCAAATAAGCACCGCCCCTTTTCAAATTATCAGCCACTTCTTTAGGGTTATACATTAACGCCGTATAAAAGAAGCTGAAGAAAATAATTAATGCAGAAAAAAGCAACACATACAAAGGCTGACCAGGACCAATCAATAACGAAATATCCTGTAACCATGCTGGTGCGTTGACTCCCTGCCCAAACCACTGGCTTATAGAGGCTGGGAATAATAATAAGCTACTGGCAAAAATTGCCGGAATCACACCCGCCATATTTACTTTCAACGGTAAATGAGACGTCTGCGCATTGTATCCTTTACGACCCTGACGCTGTGCATAATTGACAGTAAGTCTTCTTTGACCGCGTTCAATAAACACAACAAAATAAACAACAGCTAGCGCAAGAATCAAAATAACCAACAGCATTAGTGAATTAAGATCACCCTGTCGCGCTGATTCAATTGCCTGTCCAATAGCACCAGGGATACCTGCAACAATACCAGCAAAGATAAGCATCGAAATGCCGTTACCAATACCGCGCTCGGTAATCTGCTCACCTAACCACATCAGAAACACAGCCCCGGAAACTAATGAAGCAATGGCAACAAGATAAAACATGCTGCTTACTTCGAAAGCATAACCCTGAGAGGCAAAGCTGACTGCTAAACCAGTACCTTGGAATAACGCCAACGCAACGGTTAGATAACGCGTGTACTGGTTAATTTGGCGACGGCCATTATCACCCTCTTTCTTAAGCTGCTCTAGTGAAGGAACAGTAGCAGAGAGGAGCTGCATAATAATCGATGCAGAGATATAAGGCATAACACCCAGTGCTAAAATACTCATTCGCTCAAGGGCACCACCCGAGAACATATTGAATAGACCCAAGAAAGTTCCTTGATTCTGATTGAACAAATCTGATAATCGATCTGGATCAAAACCAGGAACTGGTATATGAGTTCCTAGGCGATAAACAATAATAGCCAAAAGCAAAAAGCGCAGACGAGCCCATAGCTCTCCCAAACCTTTCGTATTACCCATTGACAATGAATCAGCACTGGCCATGGAAATTACTCTTCTACCTTGCCGCCAGCAGCTACGATTGCAGCAGCAGCGCCTTTAGTGGCACCGATGCCAACTAGGGTTACCGCTTTGGTTACTTCACCCGAATCTATAACCTTAGCGCGTGTTATGCTGCTATTGATTAAACGCGCTTTTTTCAACGCATCAATATCAACAACTTCGCCTTCGACAAGGTTAAGTTCTGACAATCGAATCTCAGCAGTTACTGCTGCCATTCGAGAGGTGAAACCATATTTTGGTAATCGCTTCTGCAAAGGCATTTGACCACCCTCAAAGCCTGGGCGAATTGACCCGCCAGTTCGAGACTTTTGACCTTTATGACCTCTGCCGCCAGTTTTTCCTAGACCGCTACCAATCCCGCGACCACAGCGTTTACCTTCTTTTACTCTACCCGGAGCCGGGCTTAGGGTGTTCAGACGCATCTTACGCTTCCTCAACCTGCAACATATAGTTAACTTTATTGATCATGCCACGATTAGACGGCGTGTCTTCAACAACCACAGAATGGCGTATACGTCGTAGCCCCAAACCACTCAAGCAAGCTTGATGGTTCTTTAATCGTCCGATTGCACTCTTTACTTGAGTGACTTTAACTTTTTTAACTTTAGCTTTAGCCATGATCTTTTTCCAATCACCGAGACGCTTAAATGCGCCAACTAGTTCAGAATTTCTTCAACTGATTTGCCACGCTTTGCAGCAACATCGTCTGGAGACTTCATATCTCGTAGAGCATTAAACGTAGCTCTAACAACATTTACAGGGTTGGTAGAACCATAGCATTTAGCTAATACGTTCTGTACGCCCGCAAGTTCTAATACCGACCGCATCGCGCCACCAGCAATTACGCCAGTACCTTCAGATGCAGGCTGCATATAGATTTTGGAAGCAGCATGAATGCCTTTAGTGGCATATTGGATAGTTGAACCATCCAGCGCTACATTAATCATATTTCTGTGTGCAGCTTCGTTAGCCTTTTGAATAGCAGCAGGAACTTCACGCGCCTTACCACGACCAAAACCTACCTTGCCATTACCATCACCAACAACAGTCAGAGCAGTGAATGCGAAGATTCGACCACCTTTAACAGTTTTTGCAACACGGTTGACCTGAACTAACTTTTCTAACATTCCGTCAGCTGCAGCATCTTTTTTATCTGTAAGAGCCATATCTTATACCTATTAAAATTCGAGGCCGGCTTCACGCGCGGCGTCTGCCAATGCTTTAACACGGCCGTGATATTTAAAACCGCTACGGTCAAACGCTACTGATTTAACGCCAGCAGCTACTGCACGCTCTGCAACCAGTTTTCCAACTGCCGCGGCAGCAGTCACATTACCTGTACCTTCAGACTTTAAGTCTTTATCTAACGTCGATGCACTTGCAAGCACTTCAGAGCCGCTTGCAGCAATAACCTGCGCATAGATATGACGTGGTGTACGGTTGATGCATAAACGCGTAACGCCCTGCTCGCGTATCTTCATTCGTGAACGTCTTGCTCGACGCTGACGTGATATTTTTTTATCGCTCATGGTTTTAACCTATTACTTCTTCTTGGCTTCTTTACGTCTAATATATTCACCAGAAATCTGTACACCTTTACCTTTGTAGGGCTCTGGTGGACGGAAAGCTCTGACTTCAGCGACGGCCTGTCCTAACTTTTGCTTATCAGCGGACTTCAATAAAACTTCAGTCTGGCTTGGCGTTTCAGCAGAAACACCTTCTGGCAATTCATAAATTACTGGATGCGAGAAGCCAAGTGTTAAATTGAGTTTTTTACCCTGTACCTGAGCTCTGTAACCAACACCCACTAAATCAAGTTTGGTTTCAAAACCCTGAGTAACGCCCACTACCATATTATTGACCAGCGCTCTGGTTGTTCCAGACATGGCACGTGAAAATGAATCTCCAGATTTGGCAGCAAAGGTAAGAACATTATCACCTTTAACAATCTCTACTTTAGGGTTGATGGCCATGGCCAATGTACCCTTAGCGCCCTTAATGGAAATATCTGAGTCACCCAAAGTGACGTCAACGCCCTTTGGTAACTCAACTGGATTACTTGCAACTCTAGACATTGTTCTTTCCTATCAGAATACTGTGCAAAGAATTTCACCGCCAATACCGGCAGCTCTTGCAGCACGGTCCGTCATCACACCACGACTAGTAGTGACAATAGCGATACCAAGACCACTTCTTACCTGAGGCAGATCTTTACTGCCGTTATACTGGCGAAGGCTAGGCTTACTAATACGTGTGATCTCCTCGATCACAGGCTTGCCTTCAAAATACTTCAATTCAACCGTTAAGGTTGGCTTAACATCTTCGCTGACGCTGAAGCCCCCAATGTAACCTTCTTCTTTTAAAACTTTAGCCACAGAGACTTTAAGCTTTGATGAAGGCATCGAAACTTCTGGCTTGCTGCGGTGATGTGCATTACGAATGCACGTCAACATATCTGCTACTGGATCTTGCATACTCATATGATATCGCTCCTAAACTACCAGCTGGCTTTACGTAGTCCGGGAACAAATCCACGCATAGCACCTTCGCGCAGTTTGTTTCGGCACAAACCAAATTTTTTGTAAACACCATGAGGGCGGCCTGTCACACGACAACGATTACGCTGACGGCTAGGACTAGCATCACGGGGTAATTTCTGCAGCTTTTGCTGCGCTTCCCAGCGCTCTTCGTCTGAAGCATTTACATTGCTAATTGTGGCTTTCAACTCAGCACGCTTAGCTGCATATTTCTCAACTGTTCTGGCGCGACGCTTTTCGCGCTCTATCATAGATACTTTTGCCATTGATCTGCTACCTTAACCTTTCAGCGGGAAGTTAAAGGCACGCAATAAGGCGCGACCTTCGTCATCATTACGAGCTGATGTCGTGATTGTAATATCAAGACCCCGTAACTTATCGATTTTTTCATAATCAATCTCTGGGAAAATGATTTGCTCACTGACACCCATTGAGAAATTGCCTCGGCCATCGAACTGCTTTGGACTAATACCACGAAAATCTCTGATTCGTGGAATAGCGACGCTGATGAGGCGCTCTAAAAATTCATACATGCGCTCGCTTCTCAAGGTAACTTTAGTACCAATTGGCCAACCCTGACGAACTTTAAAACCAGCAATAGATTTTCTTGCATTATTAATTACTGGCTTTTGGCCAGAGATCAACGTGAGATCTGCTACCGCATTCTCTAATGCTTTCTTATCGCCAAGCGCTTCACCAACACCCATATTAAGCGTTACCTTAAGGATGCGTGGCACTTCCATTACGTTCGACAACCCAAGCTCATCTTTTAGCTTCGGTGCTATATCTGTATTATAAACTTCTTTCAGCCTTGCCATTTGCTCTACCTATTATTAAGCGTCTACGGCTTCGCCGCTTGACTTAAAGACTCGAATTTTAGTGTCATCTTCTACTTTAAAGCCAACACGGTCCGCTTTGTTTGTCGCACTATTAAAAATTGCTACATTTGAAACCTGAATTGGGGCTTCTTTTTCAATGATACCGCCTGGTACACCTGCTTGAGGATTTGGCTTCTGGTGCTTTTTAATCATTTGCACGCCAGACACCAATAGACGACTATCGTCCAAAACCTTAAGCACTTTACCGCGCTTACCTTTATCTTTACCCGCAATAACGACAACTTCGTCATCACGTTTGATTTTCTTCATCGCCATGTCTAAAACCTCAATTAAAGTACTTCAGGAGCTAAAGAGATAATTCGCATGAATTTCTCATTGCGTAGCTCACGAGTTACTGGCCCAAAGATACGTGTACCAACAGGCGCATTACTTGCATTCAGAAGTACCGCAGCGTTGTCATCAAATTTGATCAAGCTGCCATCCTGACGTCGCAAGCCTTTCTTAGTACGCACGACTACAGCACTCATTACCTGACCTTTTTTCACTTTACCTCGAGGAATAGCTTCCTTTACGGTAACTTTAATAATGTCACCGACTCGAGCATAGCGACGGTGGGAACCACCTAACACTTTGATGCACATAACTCGACGTGCGCCACTGTTGTCTGCTACATCAAGATAACTTTCTGTTTGAATCATTTTCTTTCCCCGAAACTATCGCTTTCAGCAGAATTATTCTGCTACAGCTCGCTCATCAATGTTCACTAGCTTCCAAGCTTTATGCTTAGAAATTGGCGCACACTCGGCAATTGTTACCACGTCACCTAAGCGCGCATCATTCTTTTCATCATGCGCCTTAATCTTTGATGATTTGGTCATAATTTTTCCATAAACTGGATGCTTAACACGACGCTCAACTTGCACAGTGATGGATTTATCCATTTTGTCACTGACGATCTTACCGCTCAGCGTACGCGTAGATGCTTGGATATCAGACATAACTATTCACCTGCCTTCTGAGTTATAACAGTCTTTAGACGCGCAATGTTACGACGCACCTGCTTAACCTTATGAGTTTCAGTAAGCTGACCAGTCGCCTGTTGCATACGCAACTTAAACTGGGCTTCTTGTTCTTCACCCAAGGTCTTTTGCAACTCATCGACCGACTTTTCGCGTAAATCTTCTGCTTTCATCTTTACATCACCGTTCGTTTAACAAAGGTTGTTGCAACTGGCAACTTAGCTGCAGCAAGCGCAAATGCTTCACGCGCTAACTCTTCACTAACACCTTCCATTTCATAAAGGACCTTACCTGGCTGAATTAAAGCCACCCAGTATTCAACGTTACCCTTACCTTTACCCATACGAACTTCTAATGGCTTATTCGTAATTGGCTTATCTGGGAATACGCGGATCCAAATTTTACCGCCACGCTTAATATGACGAGTCATTGCACGACGAGCCGCCTCAATTTGTCTGGCAGTCAATCGACCACGACCAGATGCTTTAAGGGCAAATTCACCGAAGCTTACTTTGCTTCCTCGGTGCGCCAACCCACGGTTGCGCCCCTTGTGCATCTTGCGGAATTTTGTACGTTTAGGTTGTAGCATTTCGCTCTACTCTTAATCGCTTATTTCTTGTTTGTCTTAGTTTTTGAAGGAGCAACTTCTGCTTCTTCACCACCCAGAATCTCACCCTTGAAGATCCACACTTTAACGCCAATAACGCCGTAAGTTGTGTTACCTTCAGCAGTTGCGTAGTCGATATCCGCTCTTAATGTATGCAGTGGAACTCGACCTTCTCGGTACCATTCAGATCGCGCAATTTCAGCACCACCCAAACGACCACCAATCTGAATCTTTACGCCCTGAGCACCTGAACGCATTGCGTTTTGAACAGCTCGCTTCATAGCGCGACGGAACATAACTCTTCGCTCTAATTGCTGCGCAACATTTTGCGCAACAAGTGATGCGTCAAGATCAGGCTTGCGAATCTCTTCGATATTGATATGAACAGGGCAGCCCATCATTTTAGAAACTTCATTTCGAAGCTTCTCAACATCTTCACCCTTTTTACCAATTACAATCCCAGGACGTGCTGTGTGGATAGTAATTCGCGCACTGTCTGAAGGACGCTCAATATCAACATTACTTACTGATGCATGACCAAGTGACTTCTGGATATACTCACGTACAGTGAGATCCTGATTGAGCTTGTCTGCATAGTCCTTTTTATCCGAATACCATGTTGAAGCATGTTTTTTTACAATGCCTAAACGGATACCGGTAGGATGTACTTTTTGACCCATTTAATGGACTCCCGAACCTTGATTCTATTTTTCAGAAACTTTCACAGTGATATGACAACTGCGCTTTAAAATTCTATCTGCACGACCTTTAGCTCTTGGCTTAATGCGCTTTAAGGTCATACCCTCATCAACAAAGATCGTTGATACTTTTAACTCATCAACATCAGCACCATCGTTATGCTCTGCATTTGCAATCGCCGACTCTAATACCTTCTTAATAATGTCAGCGCCTTTCTTAGTGCTAAATTGTAAAATCTCAAGTGCAGATTCAGCGGATTTACCGCGAATTTGATCAGCTACAAGCCTTGCTTTCTGAGCTGATAATTTGGCACCTTTTAATTTGGCTGCTACTTCCACAATTAACCTCCTATCTTACTTGGCTTTCTTGTCCGCAACGTGACCTTTGTAGGTACGTGTTGGAGCGAATTCACCCAGCTTATGACCAACCATTTCTTCATTGATCAAAACAGGAACATGTTGACGGCCATTGTGAATGGCAATAGTTAGACCCACCATATCTGGAAGAATCATTGAGCGACGCGACCAAGTTTTAATTGGGCGACGTTCATTTTTTTCAACCGCAACCTCAACCTTCTTCGCAAGGTGAAGATCAATGAATGGTCCTTTCTTTAGAGAGCGTGGCACGTTTGCTTTCCTCTTATAATAATCAGTCTTCGCTTACTTGCGACGACGAACAATGTATTTGTCAGTGCGCTTATTTTTGCGCGTTTTGTAGCCTTTGGTTGGCATACCCCAGGGCGAAACTGGATGACGACCACCAGAAGTACGACCCTCACCACCACCATGGGGGTGATCAACTGGGTTCATAGCAACACCACGAACCGTTGGCCTAACACCTCTCCAGCGCGACGCGCCGGCTTTACCGAGTGAGCGAAGACTATGCTCACTGTTTGACACTTCGCCAAGTGTCGCTCGGCATTCAACCGGAATTTTGCGCATCTCACCACTACGAAGTCTTAACGTAGCATAGGCTCCTTCTCTAGCAACTAGTTGCACAGATGCAGCTGCGCTTCGAGCCAACTGAGCACCTTTACCAGGCTTCATTTCTACACAGTGAATAACAGAACCCACTGGAATATTGCGCAATGGAAGACAGTTACCCGCCTTAATCGGCGCATCACTACCAGAAACTAATTTATCGCCTGCCGCTACACCCTTAGGCGCAATAATGTATCGACGCTCACCGTCGGCATAACATACTAATGCAATATGGGCGCTACGGTTTGGATCATATTCCAAACGCTCAACTGTCGCTGGGATACCGTCTTTATCACGCTTGAAGTCAATAATTCGGTAATGCTGCTTGTGACCACCACCTATATGACGCACTGTGATACGACCGTTACTGTTACGACCACCTGACTTTTTCTTGGTAGCCAGTAGCGGCGCATAGGGTGCACCTTTATGTAAATCTGAATTTACAACACTAACAACAAAGCGTCTGCCAGGTGATGTTGGTTTTCTTTTAATTACTGCCATTTCTAAACCCTCACTCCGTTACCGAGAAGTCAATATCTTGACCTTCAGCAAGACGCACATAAGCTTTTTTCCAATCGCTGCGCTTGCCCATTCCCGTACGTGTACGGCGTGTTTTTCCTTTAACATTAACTACACGAACACCATCAACTTTAACCTCAAAGAGCTTCTCTACCGCTTTTTTGACTTCGAGTTTGCTCGCATCAGTGGCTACCTTGAATGCTACTTGGGCCGCTGACCCAGTAGCTGAAGCAGATTTTTCAGTGATGTGCGGTCCTAATAACACTTTGAAGAGTCTTTCTTGGTTCATACCAATGTCTCCTCAAGTTTTTTCAGGGCGGCAACAGTAATTACCACCTTATCAAAATTAATTAAGCTAACTGGATCTACAGCCGCTGAGTCACAGACTTCAACCTTGTGCAGGTTGCGTGAGGAAAGATAAAGATTTTCACTGACTTCTTCAGTCACGATAAGCGCTTCACTTAACCCAAAGTCAGACAGCTTAGACACTAGATCTTTCGTCTTAGGTGCATCAAGATCAAATTTCTCAACAACAACTAAGCGATCTTGACGAGCAAGCTCGGAAAAAATCGACTGCATAGCAGAACGATACATTTTTCGGTTTAACTTTTGACTGTGGTCCTGAGGCTGTGCGGCAAACGTTACACCACCTGAACGCCACAATGGGCTTCTGATGGTACCCGCACGTGCACGACCTGTACCTTTCTGACGGAACGGCTTCTTACCGCCACCGGAGACCGCAGAACGATTCTTTTGCGCTTTGGTGCCCTGACGAGCTCCAGCCAAAAACGCAACAACCGTCTGGTGAATTAGGTCTTGATTAAATTCCTTACCAAAGGCTACTTCAGAAACCTCAACGGTTCCTTTGTTGCCCTTAGGGGTTGCTATTGCTAATTCCATGGACACTCCCCTTACGCCTTAACTGCTGGCCGAACAACAACGTCACCACCAGGCGCGCCAGGGACAGCACCTTTTATAAGCAGCAAATTGCGTTCCGCATCAACGCGGATAACTTCTAAATTCTGAGTAGTACACTGCTCAGCACCCATATGGCCCGCCATTTTCTTACCTTTGAAAACTCGACCGGGCGTTTGGTTTTGACCAATCGAACCGGGAGCACGGTGAGAAATGGAGTTACCGTGAGTAGCGTCTTGCATGGAGAAATTCCAGCGCTTAACACCACCTTGGAAGCCTTTACCTTTCGAAGTGCCGGTTACATCTACTTTCTGGCCCTGCTCAAATCGCTCAACCGTGAGTGAACTGCCAATCTCCAATGCTTCGTCTGTACTTTCAGAGCGGAATTCCCACTGCCCACGACCAGCCTCAACACCAGCTTTGGCGAAGTGACCTGCTTGAGACTTTGAAACACGGGAAGCTTTTACGGAGCCTGTGGTGACTTGAATAGCTGAATAGCCGTCAGTCTCCAAAGACTTAATCTGGGTAATAAGGTTGGGTGTCGCTTCTATCACAGTAACTGGAATAGACGCACCATCCTCGTTAAATACACGAGTCATGCCACATTTGCGGCCGACAAGACCTATACTCATTTTTATGACCTCTTAGTGTACGGGGCTCTTACCCGCTACGGCTGTCTATTTCAAGACATTACACTTTTAAATTAAGCCCAGCATGCTGAGCAGCTACAACGGTTGATTAGCCCAGACTGATCTGAACATCAACCCCTGCTGCAAGATTCAATTTCATTAGCGCGTCAACAGTTTTTTCTGTTGGCTCGACAATATCGATCAAACGCTTGTGTGTACGAATTTCGTACTGATCTCGCGCATCCTTGTTCACGTGAGGAGAAATCAACACTGTGAATCTTTCCTTGCGCGTTGGCAATGGAATGGGACCACGAATCTGTGCGCCAGTGCGTCTTGCTGTCTCAACAATTTCTTGCGTTGAGGTGTCGATCAACTTGTGATCGAACGCTTTAAGGCGAATCCTAATGCTTTGGTTTTGCATGGAAGCGAAACTCCGCTATCAATACGTTTAAATTTCCTGATGACCGACTATAAAATTTGCCGGCACCAACTTACCCCTTAAAAAGGAGCGCGAATTCTAGAGGTGAAGCCTTAGCCTGTCAAGCTAATTAACACCTAGAATTCAAATTTTTACTTTTGATCAACTATCTAAGTCAGCCAAAAAGCTTAGCGCTAAAAAAAGAGGGTATAAAAACCCTCTTTTTTTAGCCTAACTAACTCTTAGTCGATGATTTTAGCTACAACACCAGCGCCTACTGTTCGACCG
>JAYOSY010000006.1:0-57531 GCA_038139495.1 Porticoccaceae bacterium | reverse complement strand
TTATTTGGTTGTGCCATAAATCTAATCTCTACTTGTTTTCTGCTTACTTAGAAACAGCGTTGGCTTGGGCCAACAGACTTTGCAAACTGGATGCTTTGGGCTTCACTAACCAAAACTTTGAAGCAAAATCAGAAAAATTATCTAAAATATGCTGCGACCACGCGCTTCCGGTTTCTCGGGCATGATCCTCAATCATTGATTTTAAGAAACCGCGATGAGATTCTAATGCTTCAGTGGTAACTCGCTGAATATCAATTAATTCCATATTATAGCGATCTACAAACTTGCGGTCAGTATCTAATACATAGGCAAAGCCACCAGTCATTCCAGCACCGAAGTTATACCCAGTAGAACCCAATACAGTCACAATACCACCCGTCATATATTCACAACAGTGATCGCCTGCACCCTCAACGACCGCCAAGGCACCTGAGTTTCGTACCCCGAATCGCTCACCCACAGAACCTGCAGCATAGAGTGAACCGCCAGTAGCACCATAAAGACAGGTGTTACCCATAATGGGTGTCGCATTGGCTTGGAAACCACTAGCATCTGGTGGGCTAAGTACAATCTTACCACCGGACATACCCTTACCTACGTAGTCATTGGCATCGCCTTCAAGGTAAATATCAAGACCACCGGCATTCCATACACCCAGTGACTGACCTGCTACGCCCTTAAGCTTTAGGGCCACTGGCTTATCTGCCATTCCACTGTTGCCATATCGAGTCGCAATTTCACCGGATAAACGAGCACCAATCGAGCGATCACAATTGCCTATATTGTACTCAAAACTACCGCCGCTTTTTGATTCAATAGCTGGCAGCATATCCTTAACCATTTGCTCAGCTAATAAACCCTTATCAAAAGGATCGTTCTGAGCTTCTTGGCAGAATTGTGGCTTATGGCTGATTTCTGGACGATCTTCAATTAGCGGCGCCAAATCGAGGTTATGTTGCTTGGTAGTTGAGCCTGGCAAGATTTCGAGCAAATCAACGCGACCAATAATTTCTTCGAGTGAGCGTACGCCAACAGAAGCCATCCATTCACGAGTTTCCATGGCCATAAACTTGAAGAAGTTGGTAGCCATCGCAACCGTTCCACGATAATGGTCATTACGCAAACGATCATTCTGAGTAGCAACACCAGTAGCACAGTTATTGAGGTGACAGATACGAAGATACTTACAACCCAATGCAACCATAGGCCCTGTACCGAAACCAAAACTTTCAGCACCCAGAATAGCCGCTTTAATCACATCTAAACCGGTTTTAAGACCACCATCTGCCTGTACACGAACCTTATTTCGTAGATCGTTAGCGCGCAGTGTTTGATGAGTTTCCGTCAAACCAAGCTCCCATGGAGAGCCCGCATAGCGAATAGAACTTACCGGACTGGCTGCTGTACCGCCATCGTAACCAGAGATAGTAATAAGGTCAGCGTAAGCCTTGGCAACACCAGCGGCAATGGTTCCCACACCGGGACGTGATACTAATTTAACCGAAATCAATGCATCTGGGTTTACCTGTTTCAAATCAAAGATTAGCTGAGCTAGATCCTCAATCGAGTAGATATCATGATGCGGTGGCGGTGAAATCAGGGTTACACCTGGCACCGAGTAACGTAAACGAGCGATTAGATCATTGACCTTACCACCTGGCAGCTGACCACCTTCACCAGGCTTTGCTCCCTGCGCTACTTTAATCTGGATAACTTCAGCGCTTCTTAGATAAGCCGGTGTAACACCGAATCGACCCGAAGCAACCTGCTTAATTTTTGACGATTTAATGGTGCCATAGCGAGCGGGATCTTCACCCCCCTCACCTGAATTTGAGCGCCCACCCAAGCCATTCATTGCTTCAGCCAGCGATTCGTGAGCTTCGGGTGATAGTGCACCCAACGACATACCCGCCGAATCAAATCGCTTAACAATATTGGAGACTGGCTCAACTTCTGAAATATCGATTGGTGTGATATCAGATTTCAGGTTAAGAAGGTCGCGTAGTGCGGCTGTGGGTCGCTGATTAACTAAGTCGGCATAACTTAACCAAGCATCATAGTCGTCATGCTGTACCGCTTTATGCATAGTTTGAACCACATCTGGGTTGTATGCATGATATTCCTCGCCATGAACGTACTTAAGCAATCCACCCTGATTAATTGGCTTGCGCAATTTCCATGCAACCTTGCTAAGCTCTAACTGATCCTGCTGAATATCATCAAAGTTCGCACCCTGAATACGGCTAGTAAGACCCGGGAAACAAAGATCAATAATTTCTTCACTAAGACCCACCGCTTCAAATAATAGAGCACCACGGTAAGAGGCAATAGTAGAAATGCCCATCTTCGATAGGATTTTTAGCAAGCCTTTATTAATGCCTTTGCGATACTGTCTAAAGGCTGTATCAACATCAACTGTAGTTTCACCACTGCTAATAAGGTCACAAAGTACGTGATAGCTTAGGTATGGGTACACTAATGAAGCACCACAACCAATTAGGGTAGCCACTTGGTGCGAGTCTCTCGCATAACCAGTGCTAGCTACAATATTAGCATCACAACGCAAACCTTTAACGGTGAGGTGATTATGTACAGCACCTACCGCAAGCAATATATGTATGGGTAGTTTTGGATCTTCAATGCTGTGATCTGAAAGAATACAGACAGAAACACCTGACTTAACTGCCTGCTCGACTTCTGAACAAACACGCTTAATCGCCTGTGAGAGATTTTCTTCTGCAGGATCATAGTTAAGATCAAATTTCTGCACTGGGAATTCGTCGAATTTATTCGCTTTCAATGCATAGTATTTACGTGGCGAGAGTACAGGACTTGAAAGTCCGATTCGACAGGCTAAATCAGCTTTTTCTTCAAAAATACTGCCTTCACGACCCAACTCAACTCCCAGTGACATCACAATAGATTCTCTGAGTGGATCAATGGGTGGATTAGTGACCTGAGCAAATTGCTGTCTAAAGTAATCAAATAAATTTCGGTGCTTAGAGGAAAGAACAGCCATTGGGGTATCATCCCCCATAGAACCTGTAGCCTCTTGGCCACCTTCAGCTAATGGACGCAGAACCTGATCTCTTTCCTCAAAAGAAACTTGAAACATTTTCATGTAAGTGCGGATCTGTTCGCGACTTAAAGTACCTTCAAGATCAATACTATCCATATCAAAAGTTGAAGCGATGGAGAAATGCCCATCTTTCAACCATTGCTTATAAGGATTGCGAGCAGCAAGTTCGGTTTCAACTTCATCACGGAACTTAATCTCACCCTTCTCGGTATCAATCGAAAGAATATCACCAGGTCCTAAACGACCTTTGGCAACCACTGACTCAGGGGCATAGTCATAAACACCCACCTCAGAGGCTACAGTAATCACATCGTCATCGGTCATGACCCAACGTGAGGGTCTTAGTCCATTTCTGTCCAATGTACAAACCGCATATCGTCCATCGGTAATCACCAAGCCCGCAGGACCATCCCAAGGTTCTTGGTGCATAGAGAGGTAGTCATATAATGCGCGTAAATCAGGATCAATATCTTCAACATTCTGCCAAGCGGGCGGAACCAAAGCACGCACGGCTAAATGCAGATCCATACCACCCGTTACCAACATCTCTAGCATGTTATCTAAACTGGATGAGTCAGAGCCGGTGCGGTTTACCAGGGGCGCAGCTTCTGTTAGATCGGGAAGCAAGTCGCTTTTGTATTTAGTGGTTCTTGCAACAGACCAGTTTCGGTTACCCACTATCGTGTTAATTTCACCATTGTGCGCCAGCATTCTAAAGGGCTGTGCTAGCGGCCATTTCGGCATGGTATTGGTTGAGAAACGCTGGTGGAATACACAGATCGCCGTCTCCAGTGATGGATCAGCTAAGTCGGTGTAAAACTTTGGCAAATCCACGGGCATCATTAGCCCTTTATAGCTTAGGACATCAATACCTAAACTGGCTATGTGGAAAGTATCATCATCTGCCAATTTGATTTCGGCTTTACGACGCGCCATATACAGTCTTGCGGCAAACACTTTTTGATCAGTAATTTTCCTAGGGGCAACAAATACCTGTTCAAAAGCGGGCAAGGACTCAATGGCAATGGGGCCTAGACAACTATCATCAGTGGGAACTAATCGCCACGCAATGACCTCAAGGCCCTGCAGAGCCATCTCCTTCTCAATAATCGCTTTAGATTGATTACGAAGGGTTTCATCACTGCTAAGCATAATAGCGCCCACAGCGTACCGTTCTGGTAAATCTTTACCCGAGTCTTCCTTAACCTTTGCGCGCAAAAAACCATCGGGCTTCTGCAATAAAAGACCACAGCCATCACCAGTTTTACCATCAGCAGCGACACCGCCACGGTGGGTCATACAGGTTAGTGCTGTAATCGCATTTTGTAATAACTGGTGGCTTGCTTTGCCCTTGGTATGAGCAATTAGCCCGAAACCGCAGTTATCTTTGAAATCATCAAGCCGACATAAGCTTTGAGTCATATTTGAACTCTGAAAAGTTTACAGGTGGATTAGCTGCCCAGTTATAGTACATCTGGGCAAAAAAGGCGCACATTTTACACTTGAGACACACTTTCGACAAACACTTATACGCATTCATAAAAAAGGATAGTTTACGTATAGGTGAAAACTTGTGAAATTATATCAAATTATGATGCTAAACAGCTACTCGAAAGTACAGTATTTAGGCTCGTTACCGTAAAATCAGCAGTAACTTCGGCATCCCCAAGAGACCGCAATAAAACCAGTCGCAATTGACCATCCAAAACTTTCTTATCGCGGTACATAAGTTGCTCAAAATCATCAACCTGCATTTCCGCAGGGGGTGCAATAGGCAAATCCCAGCATTGAATAAGTTGTTTCACTCTATTAAATTCAGCTTCGGTGAGCGCGCCGCGCATCATTGATAATTCACAGGCCATCACCATTCCGGCGGCAACCGCTTCACCATGTAACCAACCAGAATAATTCTGAAAGGTCTCAATAGCATGACCAAAGGTATGGCCTAAATTAAGAATCGCCCGCATACCCTGCTCGGTTTCATCAGCACTGACTACCTTGGCCTTATTTAGACAGGAACGCTCAATCGCATAAGCGAAAGCATCTTGATTGCCCTGCATAAGTGCATCGGAGTTATCCTCAAGCCAGGTAAAAAATTCTGCATCGGATATTAAGCCATATTTAATCACCTCAGCCATGCCTGCACTAAACTCTCTTTTGGGCAACGTAGCTAGACTATCGGTATCAATAATAACGGCCTGCGGCTGATAAAAGGCACCAATCATATTTTTTCCCATAGGGTGATTAACTGCTGTCTTTCCACCCACCGAAGAATCGACCTGCGATAATAGCGTGGTAGGAATCTGTATAAAGGGCACGCCTCGCTGATAACAGGCCGCAGCAAAACCCGTAATATCACCCACAACGCCACCGCCGAGGGCAATTAACGTGGTTTTTCGATCATGCTTATTCTCTAAAAGCTGCGAAAAAATACTGTTTAAAGTATCTAGATTTTTAAACTTTTCGCCGTCTTCTAGAACAATACTGTCCACCTGCTTACCCACAAGCTGCTCTTCGAGTTTTGACAGATAAAGTTTAGCCACTGTCGTATTAGTCACAATCAGTGCTTTCTTACCCTGAACAAAACGTGAAATACCCACAGCGGCCAGCTGACCTGATCCAATAAAAATGGGATAGCTACGCTCACCTAAATCCACATTGATTTTTGGCGCTATTGAGGTACTTGATAATTCAGTCATAGAAATAAAATCTCTCTAGATTTAGACCAACTATTATGCGTTGGTAGTATAAATTTTCAATGCTTAGAAAGCTCATCCAGCAGCACTTTAGCAACGCGATGAGCGGAACCAGCCTCAGCCACGAACACCACATCTGCAACTTCACGATACAGAGGGTCACGCATCTCAATCAAATCATCAATCACCTGCTCGCGATTATCAACCTGCAACAACGGTCTCGATTTATCTTTCCGCATGCGCTCATAAAGCTGTTCTTTGGAGACTGAAAGATAAATAACCCGCCCACTGGACTGCAGAATTTTACGATTTTCTTGGGTCATCACAACCCCGCCGCCAGTGGCTATAACCGAACTGGCACTATTGGCGACAATATCACCGAGAACCTTGGTTTCCCTTTTGCGAAACCCTGCCTCACCCTCCATATCGAATATCCACTGAATATCCGCCCCGCAACGAGACTCAATTTCCGCATCCACATCGATAAAGGGACGATGCAGCAACCCCGCCAACTGGCGACCCACTGAGGTTTTACCTACACCCATTGGGCCTACTAAAAATATATGTTGTTCACTCATTAATATTCTAATTCTTTTCTAATCATTATTTGCTATCAATTATCTGTTAAATGGGTATTTTGTAAACTAGTATTAAGAATGATCACACCTTATTTGGCACTCAACTTTAAGTGGTTCAGCTAGCTTATCGAAAATACCTAAACAAATAATGCAAAACAGCCAGTCAAGGCTCTATAATACACTGGATGAAACCTTGGCGCCCACAGACCTTGCTTAAAAAATATAAAAAATTCATTAAAGTTGCGCTTACCCTAACCTCACTTGGTTTGGGCGGGTTTTTTATTGTCGCTTCATGCCTTTTTTTATACCTAAGCCCCAAACTACCCTCGGTAGAAGAATTAAAGCGCGTTGAATTACAGATTCCGCTAAAGATTTACTCTGAAGATTTACAGATTATTGCTGAATTTGGTGAAAAAAAACGCACCCCCGTCAATTTCAATCAAATTCCACCGGCCATGGTAGATGCTTTTTTAGCCGCAGAAGATGATAGCTTCTTCAAGCATGGCGGTATTGTCGTTTCCGGATTAGCGCGCGCGGCCGTCGAATTAATTACTACGGGCTCAATTAAAAGTGGCGGCAGTACCATTACCATGCAGGTGGCACGTAACTTCTTCCTCAGTAAACGCAAAGAATTCACTCGAAAGTTTAATGAAATATTATTGGCGTTTAAAATTGAAGATGAGCTCACAAAACAAGAAATTCTCTCACTCTATGCTAATAAAATTTATATGGGCAATCGAGCCTATGGTGTGGGTGCAGCAGCACAGGTCTATTATGGAAAAACCCTAGACCAACTATCACTAGCCGAAATGGCAATGATTGCCGGGTTGCCGAAGGCGCCCTCTAAATACAACCCTATTGCAAGACCAGAACGCGCATTGCAAAGAAGAAATTGGATTCTGGGTCGTATGCTTGATTTGAAAAAAATCTCAAAACTTGAATATCAGGTAGCCATAAATGAGCCTGATATGGCTAGATACCATGGTTCAATTGCTAAAATTGATGCGGCCTATGCCGCAGAAATGGTGCGCCAAAAAGTTATAGAAAAATACGGTCTAAAAGCTTATACCGAAGGCTATACCGCCATCACTACCATTGATGCCAAACTACAAGCCAAAGCCACCTCATCGGTGCAATCTGGCTTAATTGCCTATGATCTTCGTCACGGTTATCGCGGCGTAGAACAAACCGCTCTGCCCGCTGATGTCTGGCAACAAACCCTCGATGAAACAAAAACCTATGGTGACTTAGAGCCAGCAATAATAAGCTTTGTAGCTGATGATCATCTGCAAATTATTGATAAACAGGGGCAACCACATCCCTTAAACTGGGCTAATGGTTTAGAGGGTTTACGTCTATTTAAAACCGCTAGCGTTCGCTCTCAACCAATTGAATCCGCCCATGATATTTTTCAAGTTGGCGATTTAATTCGCATTAAAAAACAACAAGGATTTGTTCAGCTTGCCCAACTTCCCAAGGCACAGGCCGCAATGGTTGCAGTTTCCCCAAAAAATGGCGGCATCAAAGCCTTAGTTGGCGGTTTCGACTTCCTACATAGTCGTTTTAACAGAGTCACGCAGGCAGCGCGACAACCGGGTTCAAATTTTAAACCCTTTATCTATACTGTGGCACTGCAAAACGGTTTTACGCCCGCCTCTACAATCAATGACGCGCCAGTGGTATTCGATGATAGTAAGCTAGAGGACTTCTGGCGACCTGAAAATGATGGTGGTAAGTTTTATGGGCCCACCAGAATTCGTGAAGCTCTCTACCGGTCACGCAACTTAGTTTCTATTAGGCTCTTAAGGCGCATGGGTATTGACCGTACTTTAGAAGGGTTGCAAGCCTTTGGCTTTGAAACTGCCGATATGCCCTCAGACTTATCTATAGCACTGGGAAGCCATGCTTTAACTCCTATGGAAATTGCCCGTGGTTACACGACCTTTGCTAATGGCGGCTATCTGCTAGAGCCTTATATTTTAGATAAGATTATCGATCGTGACGGCAATATTATCTTTGAAGCGGCCCCCAAAAATGCCTGCAACCCCTGCGACCAAATCCCAAGCAAAAAAGCCCCACTATCAGCGGACAAAATTGATCAGGAACTTGAAGAGCTATTGGATACATTAACATTAGAATCTATTCCTGATGCTGACAAAGATCATTATCAGTTAATACGCCAAACCCTTCGTAACACAGAACCCCTGGCCCTAGAGCCGGCTGAACGCGCTATAGATGCGCCTACGGCTTTTCTTATTGACTCCATGCTAAAAGACGTAATTAAAAAGGGTACTGGCAGAAAAGCAAAATCGTTGAAACGCGATGATATAGGTGGCAAGACGGGAACAACCAATGGTCCCAGAGATGCATGGTTTTCTGGTTATTCGCCCCATTTAGTGGCTACCGCATGGGTTGGTTTTGATGACTATTCCCAACTTGGCAATAATGAATATGGTGGCTCTGCGGCCCTTCCCATATGGATAGATTTTATGTCCGAGGCCTTAGATAAAAAGCCCTCGGCAAATCTTCCTCAGCCCACAGGCATCGTAAGCATTAAAATTGACCCCAAAACAGGTGCTCGGGTTGCCCCCAACCAAAAAGGCATTTACGAATTCTTTAGAACTGAAAATGTGCCCGAGCTTACTTCTAAGGGCGCATCTCCCACCGCTAATGAGGAACCCCTGCCAGAGGACCTATTTTGAGCCCTCAAAATATCAATCTAGACTGGGACTTTATTGATACAGTCCTTCTTGATATGGATGGTACATTGCTTGATCTTCACTTTGATTTCTATTTTTGGACAGTCCATCTGCCACAAATTTATAACCAAAAACACCATGGAGATATACAGCAAACAACGCGCTACGTTGCCGATCGTCTTGCCGAAAAACAGGGCTGTCTCGAGTGGTATTGCACCGATTATTGGTCCCAACAATTTGATCTAAATATTATTCAGGCTCAAGCTGAAGTAAAACATCTAATTCAAGAAAGACCAATGGTTATAGGCTTTCTAAACAGCTTAGGCGCTCACCAAAAAAATCGCGTTTTGATTACTAACTCAGATCGCCCCAGTATTGAATTAAAATTTGCCAACTCTGCTATTGAGCCGTTATTAGATCAAGTTATTTCCTCTCATGACTACCGAGCGGCCAAGGAAGACCAACAATTTTGGCAAATATTAGAAAAAAATCTCGATTTTGATCCCGCGACCACATTATTTATAGATGATTCTGAGTCGGTCCTTGATTCCGCCCATCAATACGGCATTAAGCATCTGCTCAGTATTAAACAGCCAATAAGCACCCAGTCGCGAGAAGATATTAGCCAATACCCGATGATTGATGACTTTTCGAGTTTAATAGGTGTCCAGACCCATGGATAAGGTACGCATTGATAAATGGCTGTGGGCGGCACGTTTTTTTAAAACCCGTGCCCTAGCCAAAAGTGCTATCGAAAATGGGAAGGTTCAGGTCAATGGACAAAAGCCAAAAGCCAGCAGGATGTTAGATGTGGGCGAAACGCTATTAGTACGTCAGGGCTATGATGAAAAAACACTGACTGTAATCGCTCTTTCAGATCAACGTCGTGGCGCCTCAGAGGCGCAAAAACTGTATCTTGAGACTGATGAGAGTATTGCCGCTAGAGAAAAACAGCAGGCAGAGCGCAAAGCATTCAATCAATCCATGCCACAGCATGAAAAACCCAATAAAAAACAACGCCGCCAAATTCATCGATTTATTCGCGGCGAATAAAAAATAAATACCTTTAATTGCAATCTAGTATGCATTCGAGGGGATAATTTTGTAGAATGCGCGCCATGAAATCACTAGATACCAGACAGCGCTTCCTATTCGATGACACTCATATTCGTGGCGAAGTAACGACCCTCAGAGAAAGTTTTCAGTCCATTCAACAGCGACAGGACTACCCCCCCGTGGTTAATGCCCTATTGGGTGAATTTCTTGCCGCTGCAAGCTTACTTAGCGCTACCCTTAAATTTGAGGGGATTGTAAGTATTCAAGCCATGGGCCAAGGCGCTATCAGCTCAATTATGGCGGAATGCAGCAACAACACCCAATTAAGAGGTATTGTAAGAGGTGATTATCAAAATTTAGGTGAGGATCAAGATTTTGCTAGCCTGTTAGGTTCTGCAACACTGGCAATCACTATTGAGCCCGAGGGTAGAGAACGCTATCAGGGGATTGTACCCATTGATAAAGACAGTCTCAGTGAATGCCTAGAATACTACTTTGCTCAATCTGAACAGCTTAGTACCAAAATTAAACTTGCCGCCAATCAAACCACCGCGGCAGGTATGCTAATACAGCAAATGCCCCACAGCCGTGAAGATGAAAAAGCCATCGATGACTGGCAACATCTCAGTCTTTTACTTGAGAGCCTTAAAGCTGAAGAGCAGCTTGAGCTTTCACATGAAGAGCAACTGTATCGTCTATTCCATGAACAACAGGTGCGTCTATTTGATTCAGAAAACCTACAATTTTTCTGTAGCTGCTCTAAAGCAAGAACCGCAAAAATGCTTTCCTCGCTTGGTATTGGCGAGGTAAATAAAATCTTTGAAGAACAGGGCTCAATTGAGGTTACCTGCGAGTTTTGCGGGCAGCAATACCAGTTCGATCAATCCGATATAAGTGATATTTTTGATGAGCCCACAGCATCAATTCACTAAATACCTTATCCAAGACAATAAAAAACCCGCTTAAAAAACGGGTTTTTTTTATAACGGATTGTAACTATTGACTATTCTCAAGCATGTAATCAATGGTCGCGATAATTTCATCATCACTGCAATCCATGCAAGTCCCCTTAGCAGGCATACCACCAATACCATTGATTGCATTAGCATACACTGTTTCTATACCTTTGGTCAGACGGTCAGCCCATGCTGCAACATCACCGGTTTTAGGTGCGCCAGCCACACCATAGTTATGGCATGCTTGGCAGTTGCTAGCGTAGATAGATTCACCCGTACGACCTACAACAGAAGCAACCGCTGAAACCACGGCTTGACCGGCCATAACCACTGAACCATGGGGCGCAATACGCTCAGCAACTAGGTTCTTTTGATTATCGGTAAGCTCGACCGAGCCATTTTGGCCGCCACAGGCAACCGCCGCAATAAGGGTAAAAATTACAAGTCCAAAAACTCTGAGCTGACTCATTGAAGTCTCCGTTAAAAATTAAGCGTGGAAGTTATTACAATTTGCTAACTAGATACGCATTATACAAGTAAATGGATAATTTCTCACTACAGGAGAACATATTTAATCCATAAAATTAAACGATCAAACCAAAGAACGAATACCCACAGCCTTGCGCACCTTAGCCATTAATACTGCACTGTGTTGTCGCGCCTTTTCAGCGCCCCTCTGCAGCACCTGTTCTACCTCGGCAGGGCTTTCAATAAGCGCATTATATCGCTCACGCGGTTCAGCTAACTGGCTATTAATCAATTCAAATAACTGCTTTTTCGCCTCACCCCAAGCAATACCCTCAGCAAACTGTTGGCGCATTTGCTCTGTTTGTTGCTCATTAGCAAAGGCCTGCCATAACTGAAATACCGCCGAATCATCGGGATCCTTAGGTTCACCGGGTTCCAACAGATTAGTCTTGATCTTATTGATATGTTTCTTAAGCTTTTTCTCGGTTAAAAATAGCGGAATAGTATTGTTGTAGCTCTTGCTCATTTTGCGACCATCCAGCCCCTGCAACACTGCAACAGTATCATCCACCTGAGCCGTGGGTAACACAAAATGCTCGCCATAATGATGATTAAAACGCTGGGCAATATCACGCGCCATTTCCACATGCTGAATCTGATCGCGACCCACAGGAATATCACTGGCATTAAACATTAAGATATCAGCCGCCATTAGCGTCGGATAACTAAATAGACCCATAGTTATAGCAAAATCATCATCCTCACCCGCATCCTGATTCGCCTGAACTGCGGCCTTATAAGCATGGGAACGATTCATCAAGCCCTTAGCAGTCATACAGGTCAGATACCAAGTTAACTCAGGAATTTCAGGAATATCCGACTGGCGATAAAACACCACCTTATCTGGGTCCAAACCCAGTGCCAACCAAGCCGCTGCGATTTCAAGCGTAGACTGGTGTACTGCCTCAGGATCCTGACATTTAATTAATGCATGGTAATCCGCTAAAAAGAAAAACGAAACGATGCTTTTATCCTGACTAGCGGCAATCGCTGGGCGAATAGCACCCACATAGTTGCCCAAATGAGGGGTTCCCGAGGTAGTAATGCCGGTTAAAACTCTTTTTTGGCTCATAAAAATCTTCTGCATTTGTTAAGCAGGCTATGATAAGGGTTCTGTGCAGTTACTCAACCTTTATCTAGGCTGTTTAACTACACCCAATCACAACCCATAGTTTCGGCATTATCAAAAAACGCACCCAACACCAACGCTAATCGTAAAGAATCCTTAGAACCCGTGAGTTCACGGCAAGAATGCATGGCTAATTGCGGAATACCCACATCGATGGTGGCTACACCTAAACGCGACGATGCAATAGGCCCTATGGTACTGCCGCAACCCATATCCGCGCGAGATACAAACTGTTGCACGGGCACATTGGCCTGTTCGCAAAGCTGTTTAAAGCGGCTTGAGGTCACACTATTGGTGGCATAACGCTGTTTAACATTGGTTTTAATCACTGGCCCGCCATTAATACTGGGTAGGTGCCCTGCATCATGTTTATCCATATAATTGGGATGTACGGCATGGGCATTATCACATGAAATTAACAGCGACTTATCCATAACCGCGCTAATATCCAAATCGCTGGATTCATTGGCTGCTATTTTTTCAATTACCGACTCTAAAAATGGCCCGTCAGCTCCAACAGCAGAGACACTGCCCACCTCTTCATGGTCATTACAGGCCATAATACAGGTTTGGGTGCCATCGGCTTTAATTAACGCCTGTGTGGCCACAAAACAGCTTAATAGATTGTCCAATCGCCCAGAGGCTAAAAACTCTTTTTCTAAGCCCACCATGGCGGCAGGCTGGGTATCGAATAAGCACAGCTCAAAATCTAAAACCTGATCTTTATCGGTTAAAAATTGCTGTTGCAGAATATCTCTAAAACTTTGCGATTTTTGATCTCCCAAATGAAGTTTTACTATGGGCGGGATATCGGTTTGCGGATTAATAGTGCGATCCTTATTGGCAGTGCGATCTAAATGAATGGCCAAACTAGGAATGGTCGCCACCGGTTCTTTAAAGTTTACCAAGGTCTGCTTAAGGTCTTGGTTAGCATCCTTATAAACCACACGACCAGCGATGGATAGATCACGATCAAACCAAGGATTTAATAGCGCACCCCCATAAATCTCCACCCCCAACTGGGAAAAACCACCCTTCTCCATCTCTGGCTGGGGCTTTAGCATGGGACATGGGCTGTCGGTATGAGCACCCACTATTCTGACACCGGCTTTAGAAACATCTTCGGAACCGACAACAAAGGCCACTATAGATGAGCCATTGCGAACCACATAGTATTTTCCGCCTTTTTTAAGCGACCATGATTGATCGTCAGATAACTCAGTAAAACCCGCCTCAGATAAGAGCGCCACCATAGACGAAACTGCATGAAATGGCGTTGGCGATGCATCTAAAAAAGCACAGAGATGTTGGTTAAACTGGTTTTCTGATTGATCCATAATGATTCCTATCAATAGGTTTTTTATCTGACTTAGATCAAGCCATTGTATATAAGAATTAAAATAACACCCAAAACTAGCCGATAAACCACAAACGGCAACATGCCTATTTTATCGACTAGACGCAAAAAGTAATGGATGCATAAATAAGCAGTGATACCAGATATTAGGGTGCCAAAGGCTATTTCAAACCAGGGTACCGATCCCTCAGACATTAACTTTAAGCCTTGATAGCCACCACTTAGAATAATACTTGGAATAGCCAGTAAAAATGAAAAACGCGCCGCTGAGTTGCGGTCAAAACCCAAGGCTAAGGCGGCAGTTATAGTAATACCTGACCTTGAAGTCCCAGGGATTAGGGCTAAAGCCTGAGCTAAACCAATTATAAGTGCTGATTTCCAAGTCAAATTCTGTAGGGTTTTAGCGCCGCGAACACGCCAATCGACCCAGCCTAACAGCAGACCAAAAACAATGGTGGTGGTGGCAATCACGGCAATCGAGCGCAGATGCAACTCAATAAAACCGCCGGCTAATAGCCCAACCAGTGCCACAGGTAGGGTGGCCATAATAATAAACCACGCCATCTGACTTTCAGAGTTACTGGCACGCCCTAAGAAGGTTGAGCCAACCCATGATTGAATTAGCTGAGTTACATCGTTTTTAAAGTAGGCTAAAACCGCAATTAATGAGCCCACATGCACGGCGACATCAAAAGCTAAACCCTGATCCTGCCAGCCTAAAATAGCCGAGGGTAAAATTAGATGAGCAGAGCTAGAGATAGGTAAGAATTCGGTCAGTCCCTGAACTACAGCGAGCCAAAATGCCTGTATAAAATCCATTAATTAACCTCTTCCGCTGCTGTTCTTAGGCGTTTTCTTTTTTGCCATGCCTCAGTGCCGCGCAAATACACCAAATCCACAGTTTCAATATTAACCGCTAGACCCTGTGCAAGCTGTTGCCTAGCCATAGGGAGTATATCCAAAGCATTGGGGTAGATTTGCGTAAATTGACTTTTTAGCTTGGGTGCCAATTCAAATAAATTACCCGCATCACCAACAATTGCATTGGGCTTATTCGCCTCTATTAGATGGATGGCTTGCTCAGCTGATACTAATTGATCCGCTTCTTGGGCATCAATTTGGTTATTTTCATCAAGCTGATATCTGCCCAGATTAAATTCTGACATTCGTGCATCCAACAGCGCAATAACTTCCCCAGCTTGCGCGCTTTGTTGACGGGCATAGGTTGCCACCATCAATTCTAGAGTAGACACAGGAACCACCGGAATATCGGCACCATAGGCCATGCCCTGCACAGCGGCAAAACCAATGCGCAAGCCGGTAAAAGAGCCGGGGCCTATACTGACTCCTATAGCATCGAGTTGATTAACCTTAAGGTCGGCCTCAGCTAAAACTTGCTGTACCATAGGCATTAATAAGCGGGAATGGGATCGCGGCTCATCAGCGAATTGGGCGATGATTTGCTCGCCCATTTGAAGCGCCACAGAACAGGCTTCAGTAGAAGTATCAATCGCTAAAATTGTGGTCATAGTTAGCCCGAACAAAAACCCAATAGACATTAAACTCTGAGTATACCGAACCCAGAGTCGAAGCGCATAACAGATTTAGAAATTGGCTGGTTGGCCGATTAGCTTAACGCGCTCACAATACGCGCCTGAACCTCATCCAACTGACCAAGACCATTAACCGACTTAAAGGCCGGTGCTTGTTCGGCAGAGTCAGCAAGTTCAGTATAAAAGGCAACCAAGGGTTCCGTTTGGTTATGATAGACATCAAGACGGTTGCGAATAGTATCTTCACGATCGTCTTCACGCTGGATTAGCGGTTCACCGGTTACATCATCCTGACCGGCAACCTGCGGTGGATTATGCTCAATATGATAAACACGGCCACTGCCCTCGTGTACGCGACGTCCACTTAAGCGCGAAACAATCTGGTCATCATCAACCGAAATTTCAACCACATAATCGATAGCAATACCGGCATCTTTTAAGGCCTGTGCCTGAGGAATAGTGCGCGGGAAACCATCGAGTAAAAAGCCATTTACACAGTCGGCTTGTTGAATGCGATCTTCTACCAAGGCAATAATCAGCTCATCGGATACCAGTGCACCAGAGTCCATAACATCTTTTACTTTTTTACCCAACTCAGATCCTGCCTTAATGGCGGCACGTAACATATCGCCAGTAGAGACCTGTGGAACAGCATATTTCTCAGAGATAAACTGAGCCTGAGTGCCTTTTCCTGCGCCGGGGGGACCTAGTAAAATCAATCGCATTAATGGGTTTCCTGTAAGCAAATTTTTAAGGTCAATCAATCTATGGATCAACCTACAAAAGAGGGTGTGCACAATACACGTTCTGATCTATTCAAACAAGTCCAGAGCTGAACTTCGTCCCTGATATACGGAGGTTTACTGTGTCTTTTCAGCCTTTTTTACGCGCTCCCATGCCCTATCTATCTGAGCAATATCAAGTGATGGGTTATTTTTAAAATCTAATTCCGCATCCACAGCTTCAAAGCGGCGTTTAAATTTATTATTAGTTTTGGCCAGAGCTCTTTCAGGATCAATAGATAAATGCCGCGCTAAATTCACACAGGCAAACATCAAATCGCCCAACTCCTCTTCCTGACGTGCCTTATCGCCGCTATCAACTTCCTGCTGTAATTCGGCAAGCTCTTCCTTAACCTTCTCAACCACACCATCGATATTTGGCCAGTCAAAATTGTAATTAGCCGCTCTTTTTTGCAATTTAGTGGCGCGCATCTGTGCCGGCAAGGCATTGGGCACATCATCCAAGATACCGCTATTGCCTTTTTGCTGACGCTCCTCCTGCTTTATCGCTTCCCAATTTTGCTTAATTTGTTGCTCATCAATCAACGAACCCGCTCGAGTCGATTCAAGGGTGCCCTCAGGAAATACGTGCGGATGACGTCTAACTAACTTTGATGTGATATGGTTAATCACCGTATCAAAATCAAATTCGCCTTGCTCCTCCGCCATTTGGCAGTAGAAGATAATTTGAAACAGCAGATCGCCTAATTCTTCACTTAAATCACTCAGATTATTGCGCTCAATCGCATCCACCACCTCATAGACTTCTTCAACTGTATAAGAGGCAATAGTGGCGTAGGACTGTTTAATATCCCAAGGGCAACCAGTTTCAGGGTCGCGCAGGCGCGCCATTAAATAACGTAAATCATTAATAGAGTAATTATTTGACATGACCTAAACCCTAGTTTCAAGACCAGTTAAACATAGCATCATTTCTTAAACTATTTAAGGGTTGTAATCATTTAAAAAGCTATGACTTTTCGGCGCGATTTATGTACATTCGATGCGTTTGGTTATGACCAAAATAGAATATATCAAAACCACCCTTGATTTTTACACTTGTGACTAACTTTCTAGTTTGCTAATTTTTCCATTAATTCTTTAGAGCAATAAAAGTATTATGCTTTAGTCAGCAGTTGTTTTTTCTTCGAGTATCTCAAACACATCATAACTCGTAAAATCCTTATTTTTTGAATCTGCATAAATCAAAACCAAATTCTTCCTTTTATCGCCATACAAAGCATAAATTTTTCTGTAATACCTATGTTCCTGATGATCAAATAACTTTCTCTTTACAGAATTTACGACTGAATATACAACATATTCTCTATTTTCACTCCTAACTTCATAAACTTCCAATGCGCCATTACTCAAAATTTGTGCATCTGCCCATCTTAGGTTTTTAACCGAACTATAAACTTTTTTTAATTCTTTTAGACTAGTATCAAAATTAAATATACGATACCTTGATCTTAGGCCAATCCAGTTGACAATTTTCAGATCTTGACTTGGATCACTCCAAAAAATCTCATAGTCACCGTTAGGCCGATTATTCTCCAAGGGTAATTTCTCATAAGTCAGATCATCAAGTTTCAATTTCAACAGGCTTATATATTCACTGTCATAAAAAGGAGCGATGGCATAAGCCTCATTCCCGTAATGAACAAAACTATAAATATCGACTAAAAATGGTATTTTTGTTGGCGAAGTGACTTCAAGAATAGAGTTAACTGATTTGTATGTATACCACTCTGCTTGACCTCTTATCGTGGCTTCAAAAACATGGATATTATCATTACCATGAAAAATCTTCAGAACCCTATTTTTTCTCTTAACATTAAGCAAAACTTTAGACTTCGCACCATTAGTTGGTAAGAAAAAATCTATATTTTTTCCAGAGAATATGGCAACCAAAATATCATGTTCTGCATCTTGGATAATATTTCCATGCACGACGTTTTTGTATGAGTCTACTATATTATATTTCTGAACTTGGTTTTTAATTAGCTTGAACAGATACAAGCTATTAGTGGCGTCCTTATAATTAAAAGTTCTCAAAAGGATATAACTAAAACCATCATCTGAGACAAACTTATCCTCGACAGTTATACCAATATTAAGACCAAATTCTTTGTATAAAATTTCATATGGCTCAAGGTTTTTGTCTTCTACGCTAGAATTTTCTTGTGCCTCTTTAGAAACCTCGGAGCTGTAATTGATCGAACTTGGGCTACAACCCGAAATCCCTAGAGTCAAAACGCTCAATATGACTAATAATTTAAATTGTTTAAGGTAGGTCAAACAAAACACCATTTTTATCTGCTGTTGGGTAAAGGTCGATAGTTAGATGAATCACTATTAAAAACTACACCGAGATTGAACAGAAAATTGCATTGAAATAATTGACGACAAGGTAGGTCTATAAGCAAATAAAATATTATTGCTAACCGCCACGAACTAAACGCACTCGATAAGTTTGTTCACGATCAAAATAGAATGTATAAAACCCATCTCTAAATCTGACTTTTAAAGCTCTATTTTTGATATAAGCTGTAGATGTCCAATATACATATTGAGTTTCAGTAGAGTCTGTAGGCTCCGGAAAGATTGTTAAATTTATCGCTGGCTGATAGCAAGCTAACTCAACAATAGAGGCTAATTCCTTAACATTTGGCAACCGCCAATCGTCAAAACTAGCGAAATTTTCAGCTTGCGCTGCTAGTAATGCATCTTGCCAGTTATACTGAATGGCATTACCCTCACAAGTCGAACCATTCCAAGTTTGACCCAAACTACAGCGCATCCAAATTAGTCTAGTGGCATTGTCGGTGACAGTGCCGTTATCATGCTGTGTAAACTGGCTAGTTGGTGTTGTTGGCGGTATTTCAGTCTCAGTTCTGCATGTCTGCGTTTGCGATCCTAAAGTCGAACTACTCCAGATTATTACAATCAGTAAACTTACCCTGTGTTTAAATCCTTTAAACATAATTTTTCTCCTTAAATTATCCATACTGATTATCTATACAAAGCAGTAATTAAACATTTAATGCCCGCCTCCGCGTACAAGCCGCACATAATAATTATTTTCGCGTTTAGCCTTATTACCTAATGGCTCACCAAGGAATATATACCAAGCATCTTCATCACTTTCAGCAAAGGGTGATGATGTCCAATAAATCCCAAAATCAATGGTATTCGTGAAGAAGGCCTTCTTATCGAAAGTGGGAAAATTTTTCGAATAATCAATCACACTATGAAGTTCTTTCAATGTTGGTACCCGCCAATCATTGTACCCACAGAAATAATCCGCATTACTGCCATTAACTAGAACGTCCCAATCTGGGTAATATGTACCCAGACCATTACCCTTTGCAGTTTTTCCTCCCCAACGATATTTGTTATCTTTATCATGAATGCCACCATCATCAGTTTTTACTTCCCAAACTAAACCTGTGTGATTATCTCGAACACAGGTCCAAGGTTTCTGAGCATAAAGATTGCCAGTAGGACCTAAAATATTGAAATCAAAACCATTATTGTTGGTATTGATACCCGACCTTGATAAATTTCCTGCCAGCAGCTGTGCATTGCGACCATGGGAGCAATCTTGCTGACCAACTCCATCTTTGTCAGAGCATGGTTTTGGCATCAAGTTATCAGGAACTTTTTCTATAAGAGCCTTCAAATAAGCAGAATCATAAAATAGACCTGTGTCATTCAATAAACCCGTTGATGACGACTTTGGGATACCCTCAGTAACATGTCGAACAACAGAACCAGACACAGAAGTATCCAATTGGAAATAATATGGAAGACCGTTGTTTAAACCTGATATGGAATATTCATTTTGACTAATATCATTAATGATCTTTTCATTTTTAATCAAGTTGTTTTCTACATTAAAATATCTAATCTGATCGATTTGGTTGTTGTTATTCAATTCCCAACTCAGAGTAATCTGGCTATCTCCTGCAATTACATTCACATTAGTAAAAGTGGGGATAAAGTTAACTATAACAACCACCTTATCCGATGTAGTTAAACCATCACTATCAGTAACCAATACTTCAAATTCTAGTGTTTCTGGTTGACTAATCTCTGGTGCACTAAAAGTAGCCTCAGCCTTATCATCGTTATTTATCTGCACAGATGGACCTGAAGTTTGTGCCCACTGATAGGCCTCAATACTGCCATCAGAATCAGTGGCAACTGCCACAAGCGTTACTGTAGCTGTTTCTTTTACTGTCTGGTCATCTCCTGCATTTACTGTGGGAGCAACAAGCTCAACTAAATTAATAACCACCTGATCCGATGCAGTTAAACCATCATTGTCAGTGACTACAATTTCAAACTCTAATGTTTCTGAATTACCTATGTCTGGCGCACTAAAAGTAGCCTCAGCCTTATCATCGTTATTTATCTGCACAGATGGACCTGAAGTTTGTGCCCACTGATAGGCCTCAATACTGCCATCAGAATCAGTGGCAACTGCCACAAGCGTTACTGTAGCTGTTTCTTTTACTGTCTGGTCTTCTCCTGCATTAACTACGGGCGCATACTTTGTCTGTGGTGGCGCTATTGGTTTTGCTTGCGAAAAAGGCCTTACCTCAATAGCAACCTCGTCTGAATGTTTTAATCTGTCATTATCAGTAACTTCTACCCTAAAAATTAATGTTTGAGCACTCTCAAGACCAGGGGCTGAAAAAGTCACCTCTGCCCTATCGTTCCTATTTAGCTGAACATTATCTCCAGAAATTTGCGTCCACAAATAGGTAACAATTTCACCATCAGAATCAGTCGCAACTGCCGAAAGTGTTACGGTTGATTCCTCTGTAATAACCTGATCTTCACCTGCATTAACTATGGGCGCATACTTTGTCTGTGGTGGCGCTATTGGTTTTGGTTGCGAAAAAGGCTGAACCTCAATGGCAACCTCGTCTGAATGTATCAACCCATCATTATCAGTAACTTCTACCTTAAAAATTAATGTTTGAGCACTCTCAAGATCAGGGGCTAAAAAAGTCACCTCTGCCAGATCGTTCCTATTTAGCTGAACATCATCTCCAGAAATTTGCGTCCACAAATAGGTAACAATTTCACAATCAGAATCAGTTGCAACTGCCGAAAGCGTTACGGTTGATTCCTCTGTAATAACCTGATCTTCACCGGCATTGACAACAGGTGGTTTTCTTTCTGGTATGGGTGCATCTATGACCTGTTTAGAAGAGCCGCCACCGCAACCTGAAAGACTAAAAGCCAGTAGGCAAAATATAATTAATAGCTTACATTGCTTAAGGTAAAACATTCCAAACTCCTTTTTGGTCTGCTGTTAAGTGCGGGGACTTTTTTAAGGAAAATACTATAAAAAAACAGTAGCCGCCCGTTTTGAACAAAGCATCGAAACTAACTGCTTTGTTTTTAAAATTCTAAATCTAAAAATTATCTAACCATAAGTTATAGACTTTATTTTTTAATTAAATAAATTGATGCTCATTATGTTTACACTAGACCATTTGTGCATGGAATTGTGAAAAACAGGTGAAGAAAATTATTTGAAATACCAAAAAATTCAGCGTTAAAAGCTTTCTTTTCAATAGTTTAACTAGGCAAACAATCCAGATGACAGGTAGCGATCACCACGATCGCAGATAATCGCTACTATGGTTGCATTCTCAACTTGCTTGCTAATCTCGAGTGCGGCAGCAACCGAACCACCAGAAGATACCCCAGCAAAGATACCCTCTTCGCGGGCTAATCTAATCATCGTCTGCTCTGCGGCGGACTGGGCTATATCCATGACTGTATCTATATTGGCATCATCAAAAATACCGGGAAGATAGGCTTTAGGCCAACGTCTTATTCCCGGGATATTGGCGCCATCCTCGGGTTGCAGGCCAACAATTTGAATCGCTGGATTTTTAGATTTAAGAAAAGCTGAAACACCCATAATGGTGCCGGTGGTCCCCATCGAGCTAACAAAATGGGTAATTTCACCCTGAGTATCGCGCCAAATTTCAGGGCCAGTAGAATTTACATGGGCCATAGGGTTGTCGGGGTTATTAAACTGATCTAGAACCACACCTTTGCCTTCAGATTGCAGGGTATTGGCTAAATCGCGAGCGCCTTCCATGCCCTCTTCTTGGCTGACTAAAATCAGCTCAGCTCCATAGGCGGTCATCGCCCATTTACGCTCATCGGTGGCATTTTCCGGCATAATTAAGGTGATCTTATAGCCCAACATAGCTGAAGCCATAGCTAAGGCAATACCCGTATTACCACTGGTGGCCTCGACTAAGCGATCACCGGGCTTAATATCACCCCGCAGTTCCGCCTGTTTAATCATATTGATGGCAGGACGGTCTTTAACACTGCCCGCAGGGTTATCCCCCTCAAGCTTGGCAAGAATGGTATTGGAGGTTTTTCCGGGAATACGCTGCAATTTAACCAAGCGGCTATTGCCAACAGTTTGATCAATTGTGGGGTATTGCATAGTCTTGCCTCAAAAAATTTAGATATTAATATCTGTCTATTGTGCCTTAAATTATCCTAAGCTACCCATATTTGATTGTTATAGCTAATAAAATTTTCTTATAAAAGGCTTTTCGTTCAAAAAGAGTTAAATAATTGCCACATAGGCAATCGCATAGCTTTTTTCATCAGAAAGACTGAGCAAAACCTTTGATCCACCTAGCTGCTTTAATCGCTCGGCGGCTTTGGCTTGCAATTCCACCTGAGGTGCTCCCTCAGCATTATTAGACACCACCATCTGCTGAAAGCTAATACCGCGACCAATACCAGTGCCTAGGGCTTTGGCTATGGCTTCTTTGGCGGCAAATCGTTTGGCTAAATATGACACAGAATGACCACGCAGTTGATACTCTGCAATTTCGCTTTCAGTAAGAATACGCTGCACAAATTTATCGCCCTGACGCTCGAGGGCTTCAGCAATACGATGAATTTCTACAATATCTGTGCCTATGGCTATGGTCATTTTATTACTCTTTTATTGACTATTTAACAGGTGTTGGCGGTACAGTTCACGGCTATTAAGCGCTTTGCCATCAAGATAAAAATCAATTACCTGACGGGTCAGTTGCTTGGCCGTTCTTAGCACCGATTTTTGCTCAAGCTGACCCTGACTCAGCGCTATAATATCAGCGCCCGATAATGCACGCGTTTTGTTTGCATTCTGATCTTGGATTAATTTAAGCCCTTGATCGGGGATATAGTAATACAAATGCTCTGCAGATACTGCTTGACCGGTTTCAGCCTCGGCATCAAGCACTAAACCATAGCCTAATTCTTCAAGTAACAATACTTCAAAGCGCCTAAGTACAGCTTGTTCTATAGCCGAAGAAGATAGCTGCGCCATCAATTGATGATAAAAATCATAGAGCGATGGATGCGGGTCATTTTGATGCAATAACTTATACAGTAATTCATTGATATAGAGCCCTACAAATAAGGATTCTTGCTTAAGAAAAACCGGTGCCTGTATGGGGTCAGCTTGTATAAGTGTTTTTAATTCCCCGCGCCCCTGCCATTGAAAATGATGTTCGGTGTAAGGAAACAGGGTTTTAGCGATGCCCTTTTTATTGGGTTTACGAAAGCCTTTGGCCACACAGCGAAGACGGCCATGATTGAGAGTAAAAATATCCACCAGCAAACTGGTTTCGCGATAGGGAATGGTGTGAAGAATAAATCCGGGTTCAGACTCAACTCGCATGGCGCGTTACTCGTCTGTGTAGCCCAAGCTGCGAAGTGCTCTTTCATCATCAGACCAGCCACTTCGTACCTTAACCCAGGTTTTTAACATGACTTTGCAATCGAGCAATGACTCCATATCAGCTCGCGCCTGTTGGCCAATTTTCTTAAGCCGTTCACCACTAGTGCCAATAATAATTTTCTTTTGCCCTTCGCGCTCGACCAAAATAAGCGCACTGATATGGGTGACTCTGGGCTCAACACGAAACTCTTCAATTTCTACCGTCACCTGATAGGGTAATTCTGCACCTAATTGACGAGTAATTTTTTCACGGACAATTTCAGCCGCTAGAAACCGTTCGCTACGATCAGTTATCTGATCTTCAGGAAATACATGGGTATTTTCCGGAATATAGCGATTAATCTTGTCTTCGAGCACATCAATATTGGTTTTACGCAATGCTGAGAGGGGTATAAATTGCTCGGCCTCTAACTTACCTTTTAAATACTCTATATGCGGCAAAACAGCGTCTTTATCTTCAATCATATCCACTTTATTAATTGCCACTAAAACCGGCACTGATATCTGACTTAATTGTCGAGCCACATATTCGTCAGCCTCGCTCCATTCAAATCTATCAAGCACAAATACCACCACATCTACATCGGAAATCACACTGGCGGCGGAGCGATTCATTACGCGATTAATGGCTCGCTCTTGATTGGTATGAATACCAGGCGTATCCACATAAATAGTTTGGTAGTTTTCTTCAGTTTTAATACCCAACAAGGTATGCCTTGTGGTTTGTGGTTTACGAGAGGTAATACACAGCTTTTGACCCAACAGATGATTAAGTAAGGTGGATTTGCCGACATTGGGTCGGCCAACAATAGCAACGTAGCCACAAAATTGTTCTACTGACATTAAATCTCTACCTCAAGGGTGGCTAAAAACTGCTCAGCCACCAACTGCTCTGCTTTGCGTCTACTGCTAGCAGTGGCAGTAAACTCTCTATCCAGCATGTCAATTTTACAACTAACCGTGAATAAACGACTATGGGCTTCACCCCCTGTTTCAACAACACGATACACCGGTAGTGCATGTCCACGTTGCTGTAAAAATTCTTGCAATGCAGTTTTAGGGTCCTTGGTCGGCTTATTGTCATCTGCGGTGCCGAGCATATCGGCAAACCAACTCAGCACACAGCGCCGCGCTTCATCCAAATTCGAATCGGTATAAATAGCACCAATCAGCGCCTCTACTGTATCACCAAGAATAGAGTCACGGCGTTGGCCACCACTTTTCATTTCACCGCCACCCAACAATAATTGCGGGCCTAGATCTAGCTTTCTAGCTATTTCGGCCAGTGATTCGGCGCGCACAATTTGCGAACGCATACGGCTGAGGTCACCCTCTCGAGCATCCGGAAAGCTGTGGTGAAGAAAATCACTGATAATAAGACTAAGAATGGAGTCACCCAGAAATTCTAAACGCTCGTTATTTTTGCTGCCAAAACTGCGATGGGATAGCGCAAGTTTTAACAGCTCTGCATCGCGAAACTGATAATCGAGTCGCTGTTGAAGGCGCCTATTATCTTTGTCCACTGTCATAATAAATATTTACAGATCATTGGATACTTCCCGCGCGATCAAAGCTTGGTAGGCTAGCAAAGCTATCCCAAAACATCCAACGGGCAAATGCCTTTCCTACAATACGATCTGCAGGAACTGGTCCCCATACACGGCTATCACTGGAATTATCACGATTATCACCCATCATAAAGTAATGACCCTCAGGCACCACTGTGGAGAAATTTAAACTAAGGCGGGTTGGGGACTGGCGCCTTTGCATCAGGTGCTCAACGCCGGTTAAGTTTTCTGTCATTACTACTGATCTAGGTGCGGCCGGCTCTTCGAGGTAGGCTGTTTGTGGCATTTTTTCACCATTTACAAACAACTGACCCTTAATTAAATTAATCTTATCACCCGGCATGCCTACTACGCGCTTAATAAAATAGCGATCCTGATGGGGTGGAAAAAACACCATAACATCACCACGCTCTGGTTTAGATACATCAATTATCTTTGTACGTAGAACGGGCAATCTTACACCATAGATCCACTTATTAACCAAAATATAGTCACCTACTTTAAGGGTTGGAACCATGGATTTAGAGGGAATTTGAAAAGGCTCAATCACAAAGGACCGAAGGACTAGAACAACCCCTAGCACTGGGGCAAGTGAGGCTAAAAAGCCAATAAGCGTATCCTCATCACTTTTTATTGTCTTACTTAGCAACCAACTAAGACTGCATAACAAAAACAACAGGGTAAGAATTAGCTCAAAGTTAAAGTCCATAATAGCCTCTCGATTTTATTGACCACTTAAGTCTTCAGTACCGCAAGAAATGCATCCTGTGGAATCTCAACACGACCCACCTGTTTCATGCGCTTTTTACCGGCTTTTTGCTTTTCTAATAACTTTTTCTTACGAGTAACATCGCCGCCATAACATTTTGCTGTCACGTTTTTACGCAACGCTTTAACGGTTGTTCTGGCCACCACACTACCACCCACTGCTGCCTGAATGGCTACATCAAACATCTGACGCGGAATTAGTTCTTTCATTTTTTCAGCCAGACTACGTCCTTTTTGTACTGCATGGTCACGATGTATAATCGCCGCTAAGGCATCAACCTTATCGCCATTAATCAAAATATCTAATTTAACCAATGAAGCCGCCTCAAAGCGCGTAAAATTATAATCCAAGGAAGCAAAACCGCGGCTCACTGACTTTAGGCGATCAAAAAAATCCATCACCACTTCACTCATGGGTAAATCATAGCTAACAGAAACCTGCCCACCAATAAACTGCATGTCTTTTTGAATACCACGCTTCTCAACACAGAGTGCAATCACATTACCTACATAGTCTTTTGGCACCAGAATATTTGCCTCACAAATAGGCTCGCGCATCTCATCAATAGCCGCTGGATCAGGCAAATTTGAAGGATTAGAAATATACAGTGTTTCGCCCTTATTAGTGATAATTTCATAGACCACGGTTGGCGCAGTAGTAATAAGATCGAGATCATATTCACGTTCAAGACGCTCCTGAATAATCTCCATATGCAGCATACCCAAGAAGCCACAACGAAAACCAAAACCCAGTGCATCTGAACTTTCAGGCTCATAAAATAACGAAGCATCATTAACTGCCAACTTGGCCAATGCCTCTCGGAAGTCTTCAAAATCATCAGAATCTACCGGAAACATTCCTGCATACACCTGAGGCTTAACCCGTTGAAATCCCGGTAATGCATCAGTTTCTGAACTACTGACATGGGTTAAAGTATCACCCACAGGGGCACCCAAAATATCTTTAATGCCAGCCACCATAAAACCTACTTCACCGGCCTTTAGAACACCGGTGGGGTTGCGCTTTGGTGTAAATACACCCACGCTATCGACCACATGAGGCTTACCAATAGACTTAGAAATAATCTTATCTTTTACCTGAAGGGTGCCCTGCATTACCCTAACCAACGACACAACACCCAAATAATTATCAAACCAAGAATCAATAATAAGTGCCTGCAGAGGCGCATCGACATCACCTTCTGGTGGCGGCACCTTAAGCACTAGCTCTTCTAAAATATCACTTATGCCTTCACCGGTTTTAGCGCTACAGCGAACGGCTTCTGTGGCTTCAATACCAATAATATTTTCAATTTCATCGATGACTTTTTCAGGTTCAGCTTGGGGCAGATCCATCTTATTAAGCACAGGAATAACCTCCAAACCCTGGGCAATCGCGGTATAACAGTTTGCCACCGACTGAGCTTCCACGCCCTGTGCCGCATCGACGATCAATAATGCGCCTTCACAGGCTGCAAGGGAACGAGATACCTCATAGGAAAAATCCACATGCCCAGGCGTATCAATAAAGTTTAACTGGTAGGTTTTGCCATCCTTTGCCTTATAGGGCAAGGTGACACTTTGGCTTTTAATTGTAATACCCCGCTCACGCTCGATATCCATAGAATCGAGAACCTGAGCTGCCATTTCGCGCTCAGTCAGACCACCACAGAGCTGAATAAATCGATCGGCGATGGTGGATTTACCATGATCAATATGGGCAATAATCGAAAAATTTCTAATATGACTAAGATCGGACAAAGTATTTGCTGCCATTGTAATTTGCGATCGCAATTTTAGCCTATTTCTAGGGCAGACGCTATTAATCATGGCGTCTAATCTATGTTTAGACGCCCTATTAAATGACGTGGTTATTTGATCACTATGGTTTTTGAAACAGCCCATCCCTGACGATAAAAACGCACAAGAATCGGTGTATTGGTGGGCAGATCTGCAATGACTTGCTTGTAGTCTTGCACAGTATCAATACGGCTGTAGCCCAGCTGGACGATAAGATCTCCCGCCTTAATACCGGCATTTGCAGCAGCCGAACCTGCTTCCACTTCATTGACAGCCACAGCGCCACGCAGACGCAAAGCACGCAGCTCCGCTTCATCAACCGGATTAATTAAAAGACCCAAGCGATCACTTGCAGTGGAACCATTGGTCGCACTTGCAGCCTCATCATCATCAAGGGTCCCCACGATAATCTTGATAACCTTATTTTTACCCTGACGCACAATCTTTGTTTTTACCTCACTTTCTGGGGCTATCATGCCAACAATATGAGGTAAATCATCTGCATCAATAATGGGATGGCCATCAAAAGTAATGATCACATCTCCAGGTTCAATCCCACCCTTATCCGCTGGGCTATCTCTTTCAACAGCATTGATCAATGCGCCCTGTGGCTTTTCTAATTCAAGGGATTCAGCAAGCGCTTTGTCTACATCCTGAATAGCCACTCCCAGCCATCCACGTCTTACCATACCATGTGCTTTAAGTTGCTTTACAACATCAATGGCAACATTACTCGGAATTGAGAATGATAAACCTATTGAACCCCCAGAGCGTGAAAAGATCTGCGAGTTTATGCCGACAACCTCACCATCGAGATTAAACAGTGGCCCACCTGAATTACCAGGATTAATGGCTACATCTGTCTGTATAAATGGCACATAATTTTCACCCTTTTCAGTGGGTAGACTTCGCCCCTTAGCACTTACAATTCCTGCAGTTACCGAGTAATCAAGGCCAAAAGGTGAGCCAATAGCCAGCACCCAAGCCCCCACTTTTAGGTCATCGGAGTCAGCTAATTCAAGGGCATCAAGACTTTTGGCTTGTATCTTTAACAATGCCAGATCTGACCTACGATCGCTACCAACTATGACTGCCTTGTACTCACTGCGATCAGCAAACAAGACCTGAATTTCCTGCGCCTGATCAACTACATGATGATTAGTCAAAATATAGCCATCATTGGAGATAACAAATCCCGAACCAGAGGATCGTACCTTGCGAGCAGGCGGGGTTTGTCCCCCCCCATATTCAAAAAGATCTCTAAAAATATCTGGTAGCTGTTGAGCAGTACGCTGCTCAGAGAGACTTACCGTATTAATTTTCACCACAGATGGCGAAACCTCTTCCACCAACTCAGTAAAATCAGGCAAACTAGCCTGAGTTACAGGTAGCCAAGAAAATAAAAAAATAGCTATGATTACATGAAGATTAAACATTTACAGACTCCAATCCAATTGTTTCTAGGAAAGACTAACCGACTGCTTAAAATCAGCATCAAATAATACTGGATTAATTCTTGGGTCATTGCGTAATTTGCGGTTGTATCTACTCACCACCCAACCACCTATACCAAGCCCCAAGCAGGCACCAATAACACTGCTTAGGTCACTCGAACCCATAAGCCAAAGACCTATTAAACTACCTACCAGTGGCACCATATAAACACACAAAGAGCCCAACACAACCACATCTTCAGGTATAGCAATGGTGACCTGCTGCCCTACCTCATAAGATTGGATTTGAGAGTGATGCCTAACCACCCGAATGCGATGAGTTCTTCCAGAAAGTTTTGACAGCACTGCGGTGCCACAGCCCTTTTGCGCCGAGCAGGTTTCACAAGTAGACTTTTGAACCGCTTCAACCCAGAGGGCATCTGACTCAACAGAAATGACTGTTGCTCTTTCAAGAATCATTATTTCGCCTTGGACATTACTAGACCTGTTACCTATTACGTGAACGACTTATTATGCGATTAAAGCACTGTAAGAAGAACTCTAATCAAATCAATTATATCAGAAATTTATTGGTCGATAATCTGGCCATCAATCTTAGATGGAAGCGTCACAGGTAATGATCCTTGGGATGCAGGCACTGATCTACTTCGTGACTGATTACGCATGATTTCATTTAAATAATTACGCATGCGTTGATCGTTAAGCGTTTCTATATCTGTAGAGCTCAGCTTAATTATTTTTAGCGGCTGAGGCGATAACTGTATGTTACTAACGGCATTGACAGTACGAGCCTGAACATTAGGTTGAAATCCAGAAGGAAACTGAGAAGCTGGCCCCTTGACCTGATCTTCTAGCTGACTTGCAAATAAATCGCTGCTTGCTTCTTGTTGCTGCGATGGTTCCAAATAATTTAACTGCTGAACCCCAATTATAGCAACAAAGGCGACGCTTGCGGCCACAGCAAAGCGACCCATTGAATAAAGCTTCGATTTTGCTGTCGACGAAAATGCAGAACCATAGGTCGGCTCATCGGCAATCACACAAGAGACAGACTGCGAAATATCCACACCCCCAAGCGGCATATCTGCCATTGCTTGAGAGACTGAATGATACCTCGACCACTTGCTGCCAACTGATTGGCTTTGATTTGCATGATCAGCGTCGAGCTGCTTTAAAATACGATGCAACTCAATCTCGCTGGCTTCACCATCAACAAGAGCAGACACTGATTCTAAAAGGCGCTTTTCACTTTCACTCATTCAGATTCCTCAAAATTATAACCCTTAGCTAAACTCTTAAAGCATACAATCTTATTCAATAAGACTGCGAAAATTGAAAAAGGTTCAATCCTATTTGTTTTCATCGGATTCACCTAAAACCTGCTTATCAATAAATTCACGAGCTCTAAAAATACGAGATCTTACTGTTCCCACTGGGCAAACCATAACTTCTGCGATTTCTTCATAACTCATACCTTCAAATTCACGTAATGTAAGTGCAGTACGAAGATCCTCGGGTAGTTGGCTGAGGGAATCTTTAATCACCTGCCCTAACTCTTGAGTCATTATAAAATCTTCGGGCGAGGCTTCATCAATGAGCTTTTCATTTTCAGCAAATTGCTCAGCATCTGAGACATCAATGTCGGTACTGGATGGACGGCGACTTTTTGAAACCAAATAATTTTTGGCTGTATTGATGGCAATTCTGTATAACCAAGTATAAAACTGACTATCACCACGAAATTTTGGCAGTGCACGGTAGGCCTTAATAAAAGCCTCTTGGGTGACATCCGCTACCTCATCAGCATCGCGCACAAAACGCGACACAATCGCCTGTAATTTGTATTGGTATTTTAATACAAGAAGATCAAACGCCCTTTTATCGCCTTTTTGAACACGCAACACAAGTTGATGATCTGTTGGCTCAACTTTGGGTTTCTTCATGTATAAATCCAGTCATTAATTAGTCATTTGCCAACCAAAAGCCCATATCAGGTGGGGGCATAGCCGACATAAAAGTAACTAGGCTAAATTTGACAGTTTTATTCTAATTTAGCGTAGTCACCTGTAATCGCATACTATATCATCATCACAATTTTATTATATGCGGTTTATTGATGAAGGAAAAAAATCTATACGATGTATTGGTGATAGGCAGTGGTGCTGCCGGCCTAACATTGTCATTGCAACTAGATAAAAAACTCAAAGTCGCTCTGATTAGCAAATCGACCCTCAAAGGTGGTGCCTCTTGGCTTGCTCAAGGCGGCATTGCTGCGGTGTTTGATAAAGATGATAGCGCGGAGGCTCATATTGAAGACACCTTGGTTGCTGGTGCAGGTCTGTGCCAGAAAGATAGTGTGCGCTTTGTGGTTGAAAACGGACCCTCTGCTGTTACCTGGCTAATCAATCAGGGTGTGGACTTTACCCTGGATGCAGATCAGATTCACTATCACCTCACCCAAGAAGGCGGGCATAGCCATCGCCGCATTTTGCATTCCGCGGATGCCACTGGAAAAGCGGTGACTAGCACCTTAGTTGAGCAGGTTGTTGCGCGGGAAAATATTACTATCTATGAGCATCATTGTGCTGTAGATCTTGTGACTCAGATTGATGATACGGGTAAACCTCGATGTAGCGGTGCTTACCTGTTAGATATTGAAAGCGCTGACGTGTCTCTTTTTCAAGCAAAAACCGTAGTGTTGGCCTCTGGCGGAGCCAGTAAAGCCTATCTTTATACGAGTAATCCCGATGGTGCCAGCGGCGATGGGCTCGCTATGGCCTGGCGTCGCGGCTGTCGGGTTGCTAACTTAGAATTTAATCAGTTTCACCCTACCTGCCTCTATCATCCCAAGGCTAAGTCATTCTTGATAACTGAAGCATTGCGGGGTGAGGGAGCGCTTTTAAAGCTTCCCGATGGTTCAAGGTTTATGGATAAGTTCCATGCAGATGGCGAGCTCGCACCAAGAGATGTTGTTGCCCGAGCCATTGATTTTGAAATGAAGCGTTTAGGCTGTGACTCTGTTTTTTTAGATATTAGTCACAAACCCGCTAAGTTTATTACCGAACATTTTCCTACGGTTTATGAAAACTGCCTAAAATTTAATATAGATATAACCAAGGAACCTATTCCTGTAGTTCCAGCGGCACATTATACCTGCGGTGGTGTGATGGTCGATAAGCGGGGACAAACTGACCTTGAAAATCTTTATGCGATTGGTGAAACCGCATTTACAGGACTGCATGGCGCTAATCGAATGGCCAGTAATTCACTCTTGGAGTGTTTGGTGTATGCTCAGGCGGCCGCTAAGGATATCAATCGATCAATTGATGATATTTGTCTTCTCGAGCCCCTTAAAGACTGGGATGAGTCAAGAGTGAGTAGCTCAGATGAAGATGTGGTTATCTCTCATAACTGGGATGAGTTGCGCCGTTTTATGTGGGATTACGTGGGTATTGTGCGCAATGATAAGCGGCTTCAGAGAGCTCAACACCGCATTAAACTTTTACAAAATGAAATTCAAGAATATTACAGCAACCATAAAATAACCCGCGATCTGCTTGAGCTGCGTAATCTTGCCACTGTTTCAGAGTTGATTATTGGTTGCGCTCAACAGCGAAAAGAAAGTCGTGGACTTCATTACACCACTGACTATCCTGATCTAGCAAAGTCCGCAAAAGATACAATTATGCAGCCTATCAATTTTGCGGGCGAGCATATCACTGAGTCTAACTAGCTGTTCTAGACCATTCGATAATTAACTTTCTTAACCGTATATGCTGATTCTTGGGCATGGAATCTAGGGGTATAACTTGGGTTATTTTTGTTTGATTGACTGAAAACAAATAGAGGATCACCAAGAATGCTGTTACAAACTGTTGAGACTGTAAGGACACAGGTTGCTGGTTGTAAAACCAAGTTTTGGTTTGCGGCAAATACACCAATGTATCCGGTTTAGACCGTCTAAAGTCTCTAATAGTCGCAACGCCATAGATGAATACTAGGAGTATAAATAAAACTTTGATGGCAATAATTATCGGGCTAGCCATGATCAGTGCAATCACTACACAGACAAGACAGAGATCAAAAACAAGTATTGATTTCGCCGCCTTTATTACAAAGCTATTGAGGCCGTTTTCTACTCTCACAAATAATATCCACAATCCGTTGTGTGTTTTTATCCGTTGCCTGCTCGCCTCTTACCAGCCATAAGAATAATTGCTGGTCCTCTAATTCGAGAAATTGATGGAATAGCTCCTTATCAGACTGATCAAGCTGATCATAATGTTCCTCTACAAATGGTTGTAACATCAAATCCAACTCTAGCATGCCTCTTCGACTTGCCCACATAAGGCGGTTCTTTTGCATTAAAAAATCCTGTTCTATGTTTTAAGTTATTTTAGCGACTTACCCGTAACATTATAGGGAACAAAGAGAAAATAGGCTAAACTATCCTCTTTCTAAAATAGCAAAGCCAAAGTGGAATAAAGTGTATGAAAGATATTGTTCGCGGTCTGATTGAGCTTCGCGGTGAAGATAGCCTAAAGTTTTTACAGGGTCAGGTCACCTGCGACCTCAGTGAGCTAAAGTCAAATCAAAGTGTTGCCGGCTGTCACTGTACACCCAAAGGTCGTGTCATCTTTTTATTTTCTGCTCAGGCCTTGGCTGATGATCATCTTGTACTTGAAACTCATCCTTCGGTGGTTAACATCGCTTTAGCTAGCCTTAAAAAATATGCGATATTTTTTAAAACTGAAGTGGCTGATATAAGTAGTCAATTTACCGAAAGTGCAGCACAGCTTAATAATCTACAACGTTTGCAGGCGGGTATTCCCGATATCACCGAGGCAACGACAGATCTGTTTATTCCGCAAATGCTTAATCTTGATTTACTCAACTTTATTAGCTTTAAAAAAGGCTGTTACACCGGCCAAGAAGTCGTGGCACGCGCCCATTATTTAGGCAAGGTTAAACGCAGAATGTATCGTCTTTTTATTCCTCAAGACTATTGCCCCGCGCCGGGCGAAACTATTCATAATTTAGATGATAAGTCCGTGGGAACCGTTGTTAATTCAGAGTTTTCCGATAATGGTGTAGAGATATTGGCTGTTTTATCAAGCTCAGATTTTGACTGCGACTCTATGCTTATCGGTGGCCATAACTTGGCGGTTAAATTTTTACCCCTGCCCTATCAAGTTGATTAGAGCCTCAATATGTCTGAATTATTAGACGTCATTAAGCCGCTACTGCCACTTTTAGCTCTGTGTTCCTTTTTTGTCTTCTTAGTCAGCATAGCCTCATTGCCATGGTTAGTAGCAAAAATTCCTGAAGATTATTTTTTACATCACAAAAGAAAAAAAAACATCCCATTAAAATCCACAGCAGTTATCAGCCATGTATTTTTTCGGATTTTTCGAAATTTCCTGGGGCTTATTTTGCTGATTGGAGGTTTTTTAATGCTTTTTATTCCCGGACAGGGACTTTTAACCATAGTAATGGGACTGATTTTAATGGACTATCCAGGCAAATATTCAGTGGAAAAGAGAATTATCAGTTACCCAACTGTTCTAAAAGGACTCAATTGGCTAAGAACCAAAGCTAATAAACCGCCGATTAGAATTCATTAGTATTAAAAATCTAATACCTTTTGCACTGCCTCTTTCTGAGTTGGGAGCTGCCAGTCAATTGGCTCTATGCCCTGAGCTTTTAGATAGCGATTAGCTTGAGAAAAATGCCCGCATCCAAAAAAGCCACGATAAGCTGAAAGTGGCGAGGGATGAACGGAGGTTAATACAAGGTGGCGCTTTTTATTGATCATGGACACTTTCTTTTGCGCATAACTGCCCCACAGCATAAATACAACGCCCTCGCGCTGTTCATTAATTTTATTAATTATGCTGTCGGTAAAGGTTTCCCAGCCTTTGCCCTGATGGCAACCTGCCTGCCCCTGCTCAACGGTCATAGTGGCATTTAACAATAGCACCCCCTGCTCCGCCCAATGCGTTAGGCAACCATGATTAGGCGGCTCTATTCCCAAATCAGACTTTAATTCCTTAAAGATATTGGCCAGCGAGGGCGGCACTTTGATATTGGGTAGTACTGAAAAGCATAACCCATGAGCCTGACCAGGCCCATGGTAGGGATCCTGTCCTAAAATCACCACTTTTATCTGATCAAATGCTGTCGTGTTCAGAGCAGCAAACCAATGAGATCCAGGAGGATAAATAATCGCTCCCTGTTGTTTGCGATGGATTAAAAACTCACGTAATGACAGCATATAGTCCTTTTTAAACTCTTCACCTAGCAACACACTCCACTGGGAATCCAAGCCTTTTATTGTCCCATCGCCCATACCTACTCCTACCTAAAAAGTCATTTACTTATCATGCTATAATAGTTGGCCAACATCAGGCTTTCCATGTTTATTACTACAGAGCGTAAAACCCATTGTTCAAAAAATGCCATGTTGAATATTTACAGACAAATTTTAGCCAAATAGCAAGTCTATTTAAGCGCTTAGAACGTATTTTTTGTAGCAGTTTTAGCACACCAACTGATCCTTTTAGGAAACTTAATGATTCAAGCATATTCAAATTCTGTCAGGAATGACCAACTCATCGCTCGCTGGCTAATCACCTGCGCTGTGGTTATCTTTGGCATGATTCTACTTGGCGGTGTAACACGTTTAACTGATTCGGGTCTATCCATGGTGGAGTGGAATCCAATCATGGGCATTATCCCTCCCCTAAGTCAGGCTGACTGGCAAGTTTTGTTTTTAAAGTACCAACAGTTTCCTGAATATCAAAAGATAAACCTTGGTATGACCATGAGTGAATTTAAGTTCATTTTTATGTTTGAGTACCTTCACAGAGTGTTGGGAAGATTGATTGGAGTGATATTTTTTGTACCCTTTATTTACTTTTGGTTGACCAAGCGGATTTCTTCGCAGCTTCTACCAAAGCTTTTTTTAATGCTGATTTTAGGTGGCTGTCAGGGTTTGCTGGGCTGGTATATGGTTAAAAGTGGTCTGGTCGATATCCCTCATGTTAGCCAGTATCGCTTGACGGCCCATCTCGGTTTAGCTGTTTTAATCTATGGATTTATAATTTGGACAATATTGGATCTTATTAATAAAACATCTGGTCAACCTATCAGATTGGGTAAAGCCGCGGTCATTCTGTGTTTGCTTATTTTTCTAATGACTTTAACGGGCGGCTTGGTGGCTGGCACTAAAGCGGGCCATGCCTACTCAACTTGGCCCTTGATGGGTGATAGCTTTATACCAGCGGGACTCTACGATATGAGCCCCGCATGGCTATCGGCTTTTGAAAATATTACCACGATTCAATTTAATCACCGTATGTTTGCCTACTTAATCGCTATACTTATGGTAGGTTTTTCTGTGGTTGCATTGCGTTCTAATATTTCTAGCAAGGTGCGTATTGGTGTCTACAGTATGCTTGGTCTATTGGTGGTTCAAATAAGCCTTGGTGTTAGCACCATTGTGTTTCATGTGCCCGTGGCCACAGCCGCAGCTCACCAAGTAGGTGCTGTTGCGCTATTAACTGCAACACTATTTGTCAGCCATTCGCTACTTAATAGACATTAATTTTTAATTCTGGAGATATCCAATGAAGACTTTGTTAAACCTTACAGCTGGTGTACTTTTTTCAAGCCTTGCCTCAGTTAGTTTTGCGGGTGATGCAGCGGCGGGAAAGGCTAAATCTATGACCTGTGCAGGCTGTCATGGCACCAACGGCATTAGTAATAATCCCATGTGGCCCAATCTAGCGGGGCAAAAACAGGCTTATCTTGCCAGTTCATTAAAGATGTATCGCGACGGTCGTCGCAAGAATGCCATGATGTCAGCAATGGCGAAAAATCTTACTGATGCTGATATTGCTAATTTAGCAGCTTATTACAGCAGTCTTAAATAGGCTTTAACAAACCGCGGAGATCTCTCCGCGGTTTGTTTGATTACTCAGGTCTCATATGAGGGAAGAGTAAGACATCTCTAATGGACGGAGAGTCCGTTAGTAACATTACCAGTCGATCGATTCCAATACCCTCACCCGCTGTGGGAGGCATGCCGTATTCCAAGGCGCGTATATAGTCGGCATCAAAATGCATAGCTTCATCATCGCCAGCATCTTTTTCTGCTACCTGCTGCTTAAAGCGAGTCGCTTGGTCTTCAGCATCATTTAGCTCTGAGAAGCCATTGGCAATCTCTCTACCACCAACAAAGAACTCGAAGCGATCAGTGACAAATGGATCTTCATCATTGCGTCTTGCAAGGGGAGAAACTTCAGTTGGATATCGAGTGATAAAGGTCGGCTGTTCCAGTCTATGCTCAACAGTTTTTTCGAAGATCTCAATTTGTACCTTCCCCAAACCCCACAGATCTTTAAGCGGAATACCAAGGTCGCTGGCAATTTTTCTGGCTGCCTGCTCATCACTAAGATCTTCAGCTTTGATATCTGGGTTATAGGCTAAAATTGAGTCAAACACAGATAGTCGCGCAAAAGGTTCTGCAAAGTCATAGGTTACCTGAGACTGAACCTCACCATTTTCATCTTTAACCGTATTGATTACCTTGGTTGATCCCAATACCTGCTGTGACAGCTTGCGTAGCATATCTTCAGTAAGATCCATAAGATCATTAAAATCTGCATAGGCTTGATAGAACTCAAGCATGGTAAATTCAGGATTATGTCGAGTCGACAAGCCTTCATTTCTAAAGTTTCTATTGATTTCATAGACTCTTTCAAATCCGCCAACAACCAGCCTTTTAAGATATAACTCTGGAGCAATACGCATATACATTTCAATATCGAGCGCATTGTGGTGAGTGACAAAAGGACGCGCCACAGCACCGCCGGGAATAGTTTGTAGCATTGGCGTTTCAACTTCTAAATAGCCCGTGCCATTAAGATAACTACGAATAAAATCGACCACCTTTGAACGAGTAATAAAAGTGTCTCTCACCTCTGGATTAACAATCAAATCTACATAACGCTGGCGGTAGCGCATTTCTTGGTCGGCTAAACCATGGAACTTATCCGGTAGTGGTCGCAGTGCTTTGGTCAATAATTGGTAATCATCCATTTGCACATAAAGATCACCTTTACCCGACTTATGCAGAGCACCGCTAACACCGAGAATATCACCAAGATCGAGTGATTTTGCAAAGGGACGCGCTTCTTTGGTGACATAGAGCTGAATGGTTCCACTGCTATCTTGAATTACTATGAAAGCGCCTCGATTACGAATCACTCGACCGGCAATGCTGGTAGGACGCGCTATTTGCTCAAGCTCATCTTTAGTCTTATCGCCAAAGTTTTCCTGAAGATCACCGGCCTTATCAGCTGGACGAAATGAATTAGGGAAGGCAACGCCACCCTGCACTCGCAAACTATCAAGCTTTGCTCTTCGCTCGGCAATTAACTTATTTTCGTCTTGTTGATCAGTCATAGTATTTTTCACTGTTAAAATTAATAGCTAAAGCCCCGCTTTAAGCGAAGCAACAATAAATTGATCTAACTTGCCGTCTAATACGGCTTGAGTATTTCTGGTTTCTACACCTGTTCGTAAATCTTTAATTCGAGCATCATCTAAAACATAGGATCTAATCTGGCTGCCCCAACCAATATCTGACTTACCATCCTCGGTTGCCTGCGCCGCCTCTTGGCGCTTACGCAACTCTAATTCATACAAACGCGCCCGAAGCATTTGCCAACATTTATCACGATTCTGATGCTGCGAACGCTGATTTTGACATTGTACAACGATACCTGTGGGTTCGTGTGTTAAACGTACAGCAGAATCTGTTTTATTAACATGCTGACCACCAGCACCCGAGGCACGATAGGTATCTGTACGCACGTCAGAAGGATTTATTTCAATATCGATATTGTCATCTATTTCAGGCGAAACATAGACTGCTGCAAAGGAGGTGTGTCGGCGATTACTGGAATCAAAGGGAGATTTTCGCACCAATCTATGTACGCCAATTTCAGTTCGCAACCAACCAAAGGCATAGTCGCCAGAAACCTGTATAGTGGCGCTCTTAATACCCGCAACATCACCTGCCGAGCATTCAACCAGTTCAGCTTTAAAGCCTTTATCATCAGCCCATCTTAGGTACATACGTAATAGCATTTCTGCCCAATCCTGAGCTTCGGTTCCCCCTGAACCTGACTGAATATCTAGGAAAGCGCAATTTTCATCCATTTCACCGGAAAACATGCGTCGAAATTCAAGTGTGGCGAGCTGAGTTTCCATACTGTCAATATCAGTTTGAACATCAACCAGCATACCTTCATCTTTTTCCTCAACGGCCATTTCGAGAATTTCACGGGTATCAGCAATGCCAGAATCTAGATCTTCAATGGTTTTTACTACGGCTTCTAGAGAGGATCTTTCACGACCTAATTCTTGCGCGCGATCAGGCTCATTCCAAATATTAGGTTCAGATAATTCTAGCTCAACTTCTGTGAGTCGCTCTTTACGATTGGCATAGTCAAAGATACCCCCGAAGAAGCTCGGTGCGTGCCTGAAGGTCGTCAAGGCTTGTGAAAAAGGGGTTTACTTCCATATTGGATTATCAATGCCATTAATTAAAGGCTGCATTCTACCTTAGCACCGACTGCACACCAAGCAAAAACAGGCTTGATTAACAAACCGCTAGGCCTCAATATGAAGATTATTCTAATCCCCATACCTGTTCTTGGGGAATTAAAAAGAATGTAGCTGAAAATTATCAAAGGTATCACTCAACTAACATGACCACTTCCCTTTTTCGAAATAGGCTAAGTCAGGATTTTTTTGACCATTTCAAATCTTCTGGTGCGCTTTTTTACAGCTCGGTGACACCGCAGCCTATTGATAATCCACAGTGGGTTAGCTGTAATTTTGACCTTGCTGATAGTTTGGGAATAACCACCGATGAACTTGAAGACCCAAGCAACCTATTGCTGATGAGCGGTAGTTATTTTGAAGATATTAATTCCATTTCATTGGCTTATTCAGGTCATCAGTTTGGTCAGTGGGCGGGTCAGCTGGGTGACGGGCGGGCTATTACGCTTGGCGAGCTAGCGACAGGAGACTCCAAGGAACTTTGGGATATCCAACTTAAGGGTGCGGGTAAAACGCCCTACTCAAGATTTGGTGATGGTCGCGCTGTTTTACGATCCAGTATTCGCGAGTATTTATGCTCAGAAGCCATGCATGGGTTGGGTATTGCAACCACAAGGGCGCTCTGTATTACAAAGGGTGAAACTGGGGTTGTTAGAGAAACAATCGAACCCGCTGCCATAGTTTGTCGCGTAGCGCGAAGCCATATTAGATTTGGTCATTTTGAACATTTTCACTACAGCAACAATCCCCAAGCAGTTAAACAATTGGCCGACTATCTGATTGCTCGCCATTATTCTGAATGGAACGATAACCCAAAACGCTACTATCTGTTATTACAAAGCTGCGTTCATAACACCGCCAAAACCATTGCTCAGTGGCAATCGGTGGGTTTCTGTCATGGCGTTATGAATACAGATAATATGTCTATTCTTGGTGACACCATAGATTATGGTCCCTTTGGGTTTTTGGATAGCTATGATCCAAGCTTTATTTGTAATCATTCTGATCATCAGGGGCGCTATTCCTTTCAAAACCAGCCTTCGGTTGCCCTATGGAATTTAAATGCACTGGCAACCTGCTTTAGTTCACTTTTGGATATCACCGAAATAACCGACTGTCTTCAGCAGTATGAAAATGAATATTTGAGCCATTATCGTCAAATTATGGCCAAAAAGCTGGGCTTACTAGAATATAAAAAATCAGATGAATCGCTGATTAATCAATTACTTGTGATGATGGCGGCCAACAGGGTCGACTATACCCTGTTCTTTCGTAAACTCTGTGATTTCTCGGAACAAAATCAAACAGTTCGTGACTACTTTATTGATCGAGATCAATTTGATGAATGGGCTAAGAGTTATATTCAACGACTAAAAACACAGGATTTAAGCACTCAACAGCGGCAAGAGGCCATGAAGTCAATTAATCCTGTATATGTGCTGCGAAACTATATGGCGCAAATAGCCATTGAGGCTGCTGAGGGCGGTGATTACTCAGAAGTAGAACTATTACTTAAGATACTTAAAAACCCATTTGTGGCCTATTCGGAGGCCAAAAAATATGAAGGGCTTCCTCCAGATTGGGCCAGTGAAATAACCGTTAGCTGCTCATCATAAAAACTCACCCTAAGGATAGCTTTTACTATAAAATCTCAGACTCACAGGGTTATAATAATTAAAACCTACAACACCACTGGGAGTGGAAAATTGAAGTTAAATAATATTCTGTTTGCTTGGCTTTTAATTTTTTTCTGCCAGTCTGCCTATGCCGATATCTTTTGGTTTTTTAGGGAAGCTGATGGATCCACCAACTGGCAATATATTGCTAACTTTGTTGGCAATAGTCTTATTATTGCGCTAGCGATTACATCTATTAGACTCTACTTTACCCGGCGCCAAGCACGAAGATACAACAATGAACTTGAAGAAATTAAATCTCAATTAGAGCAACGTGTCGCAGAGCGTACCAAGACCCTAGATCAATCCAATAAGCTATTGAAAGCTGAGGTGGCCGATCATAAAAAGACTACAGGGCAACTTCAGCAATCAGAGGCCTATATTAATAGTATTTTGCAATCTATGCCCATGGTGCTTATTGGTCTAGATCAGAGTAATAAAATCACCCAATGGAACAACCAAGCTGAAATTGTAAGTGGTATTAAATTTAAGACAGCGTTAGGCAATGATCTTTGGGAAACCTTCCCTGCGATTACTATCACACCTGATCAGGTAAAGCAGGCACAGCAGGAAAATAAGATAATTACCGTTAAATACAGCCAACGTGGGCAATATCAATTTGATATCACCATCTATCCCCTGCAGAGAGAAAATGAAACTGGCGTTGTTATTCTACTAGATGATGTTACTCAACAGGCAGAGAATGAAAATATGCTTATCCAGAGAGATAAGATGTCTGCTATTGGCGAAATGGCTTCAGTTATGGCCCAAGATATCAATAAACCACTGACTGCAATTATTAAAGATATTAATACCGTACGCCAGAGTGTGGTTGATGACAATTTAGACACTGATGGATTGAGTGATCTTTTAGAAGAAACGATTATCCGCGGAAAACAGGCTAGCTCGGTTATTTCCAACCTTCTCAGTTTCTCCAAGGGCGGCGGTGGCGAAAAAGTCGAAAGCGATGTATGCAGCCTAATGGATGCTAGCCTTGAGCTAGCCAACGATGTTCTGTCTGTCACGGATAATTTGCGCTTTAGCCAGGTACAGATTGATAGAAAGTATGCCGATAATCTGCCCAATATTTCATGTCTTACCACTGAGCTTCAACAGGCTTTTTTAAGTCTATTTAGACATGCCTGTCATGCATTAGACGAAATTAATCACAAGCCCAAAATTAATATTAGCATTGAAACCTCATTCGACGATCTTTGGATTCGCATCCAACACAATGGTCAAACCATAGAGCTTGAGGATCAAAAAACACTTTTTGAGCCATTTAATCAAAAAAATGCACTTTCAAAGAATGTGGCTACAGGCACCCATCTATCATTTGCTCACTTTATTATTACCGAGCAACATCAGGGTCAAATTGCAGTAACATCCAATCAAGAGGATGGCACCACATTTCATATACAGTTACCTACCCTGTAATTAGATTAGCTGTGGTATGGGTGCCATATACTGGATTAAAAGCTGTAGACTTTCACGTCCGCGGAATTCATTAATATCCAAGCGATACACACAGCGTACCTTGGCTTCCACTGTTGGCCATAACTCAGTATCTATATTGAAGTAAATGCCATCCAACTGTTGCGATTCGTCATCAATTGGCGCGAGTACCACTTTCAAATGATGCTCCCCCACAATACGCTGGCTTTTTAAGATGAAAACCCCTTGAAAACTGGGTTCAGGGAAAGACTGTCCCCATGGGCCAGCATCTCTGATAGTTTCAGCAGATTGTTTGGTTATCAATTGAGCCTCTAATTCACCATCCGTTTTAAGCGTCGCCTCAAGGTCCTCTGGTTCAATGGTTTCCATCACCTGTTGCTGAAGTGCCAGTTCAAATGCTGTAAATGATGACTCCTTAAGACTTAAACCGGCCGCCATCGCATGACCGCCAAACTTGCTAATAAGTTCGGGATTTTTTGTTGCCACTGCATCGAGCGCATCACGGATATGAAGCCCCGGAATAGAACGAACAGAGCCTTTGAGAACACCCTCTTTGTCATTGGCAAAAACCGCCACTGGGCGATGAAACTTTTCCTTGATTCGTGAAGCTAAAAGACCAACCACACCCTGATGCCAGTCTGCTTGATAGAGGCACAGAGCAGCAGGAAGCTGATGTTGATTATCTAACTGTAAATCATCAACAATTTTAAGTGCTTCTTGTTGCATACCTTGCTCTATAGCCTTGCGATCCTGATTAAGCTGTTCAAGCTCCTGAGCCAACCCCAGCGCCTGCGCTGGGTCTTCAGTTAATAAGCACTGAATGCCGCGAGAAATATCATCTAAACGCCCTGCTGCGTTTAATCGAGGGCCCACAGCAAATCCCATATCAGAGGCTACAATACGGTTATAATCCTTTCCGGCAATCCTTAACAAGGCGAGAATACCCGGTCGTGCGCGACCTGTCCGAATTCTTAAAAGCCCCTGATTAACTAAAATTCTATTGACCTGATCTAGAGGGACTACATCTGCTACCGTGCCCAATGCAACCAGATCCAAATAATTGGCCATATTGGGTTCTGGAAGACCATGCTTTGTAAACCATTGGTCTTTTCGTAATCTGGCTCGCAAAGCACTGAGCAAATAGAAGGCTACCCCTACACCGGCCAAATTTTTACTGGGAAATTCACAGCCAGGTTGGTTTGGATTTATGATTGCTGCTGCCTCAGGCAAATACTGGCCGGGCAAATGATGATCAGTGATAATCACCTTTATGCCCAGTTTATTGGCATGGGAAACACCATCAACACTAGAAATACCATTATCAACAGTGATAATAATATCGGGTTGTTTTTGTTGGGCTAATTCAACAATTTCAGGGGTAAGGCCATAACCATAATCAAATCGATTAGGCACCAAAAAATCAACTGAATCAAATCCCATAGCACGTAATGCCAATAGCATCAGTGCCGAACTGGTAGCACCATCTGCATCAAAATCACCCACAATGAGTATTTTTTGCTGCAACTGAAGAGCATCCACTAAACGTTCCACCGCAACATCGAGCCCAAGAAGAGTTTTTGGACTGGGTAACTTTGTTAAACTAAGATCTAATTCAGAATCAGAAAAAAGCCCCCGACTTTGAAATATTTTTTGTAAAAGGGGGCTTACATTTGTTGAAAAACTTGATTGTTCAACCTCATAAGAGCGATTAATAATTCGCATGGCTACAGCGCCCTAGCGGCTAAAGAAATCCAGCTTGCTGCCCTATGTACCAACTGACGCCCCCAAGTATGGCCACAACAGTCCAAATAATTCCGAGTAAAACTAAGCCTCTGAAGGGTTTGCGATCCGTTACATTAAAACCACTATTTAGGTATTTCTTTACCCGCTGCATATCTTCTTTAGATAGATTATTTTGCTCACTCATAATTTTTTGCCATCAATCAGGAACCGTTAAAAATCTTGCGACCTGCTGAGGTGATTTATCCGACAACTTTGGAATCACACCCAAACAGGGTTCATTAATTAGTTGCTTCAGTGTATCAATATTTTCATCTAAACGAAGCATATCTTCGTCCACTGTGTTTGCTACCCAACCGGCTATTGTTAAACCATCAGATCGAATAGCTTGGGCCGTTAATAATGCGTGATTAATACAACCGAGCTTTAATCCTACGACTAAAACAACCTCAGCGTTCAATTGTTTGGGTATTTCTGCCATAGATTCACGATTATTGATCGGCACACGCCATCCACCCGCACCCTCAATAACTACCAAATCCGCTGGCAATAGAGTAATACCACGACAAAAACCCGTTAGGCGATCAGCCGATAATAGCTTTCCCTGCTCTTTTGCCGCAATATGTGGCGCCATAGGCTCATCCAAAGCCACTGGATTAACCTGTTGGTAACTAAGCTCCATACTCGCTGTCGCCTGAAGCATTAAAGCATCTTCGTTTTGTGGACCCTCTCCCGTATCCGTGCAGCCAGCAGCAACTGGTTTGATTGCGGCAGTTTTTTTACCCAGACTGTTTGCGGCCTCAAGTAATCCCGTTGCAATCAATGTTTTACCAATATCGGTATCGGTTCCTGTTATAAATAATACTTTTTTTGCCATTTACTTTACCGCATAACCAGAAATAATATCCCAGGTAACTGGGAAGGATCCCTGAGTTGTTTGAAAGATTTGGTAACCATCATTTAAACGTTTGATATGATTTTTACCGGTTAAATATTTTGTTTGACCACTGTTATGGTTGGTCGCGCCAACTGTTTTTAAATTCGTGAGTAAATCTTTCACAGAGGCATGCATTTCAACTTTGTGGGTACTTGATAATTCAATATGGGAAAAACCAACTTCTTTCAGCGCATCATGCCACTGATTAATAGATATAAAACGATTAATATGAATATCTTTATCAATGCTTGACCATACCTGACGTAATTCCCAGAGTGTTTTGGGGCCGGGAACCGCAAAATGAAATTGACCTGTTGGTCTTAATAACCGAAAAATCTCAGCCAAACTTAGGCTAGGATTATTGCACCACTGCAATGCAAAGTTAGAAAAAATAAGATCCTGCGAAGTGTTCTCTAACGCTAAATTTTCAGCATCTGAACATAGCCAATCAATGCCAGAAACTGATTGATGCGTGTTTGCATACTCAAGCATTTCAGGTGAAATATCTACACCAGTAACCTGCGACTCAGGAAACTGTTGTTTTAATTTGCAAGAATGCCACCCAGTGCCACAACCAAGATCAACAATTGATTGAGGGGTTTGGCAATAACTCAGGCCGCTAATCAGTTTTTCACCCGACCACTTTTGAATATGTGCAGCATTATCATAGGTTTCAGCAGCGCGACCAAAAGAATGAGCTACCTGACGCTTATCCAATTGGTATTTGGGTTGGTCAATAAAATTACGAATTGCCTCGACCACCTCAAATTGACAACTTAGATGAGGCAAATGACTCGCAGTCTCTAAAACTAACCTTTTATGCTTTGGCGGAAGCTGTTGCGCGGCTGCTACTGGCACTAAGCAGTCTCGACCACCAAAAATTGATAGAGTTGGACAGGTGATTTGATCAATGTGCTTAGTTGCATCTAAATCAGCTAAAAGCGCTAACATCGCCTTACCTGCCTCTACATCAATATCAGAATTTAGTTTGCGCAACTGCTTGATTAGTTGACGCTGGGATTGGTCACCCTGTGCCTGAAGTCCCAAAAACCGATTGAGGCAAGCCTTTGGATTCTCATTCCAAATAGCACTAAATGCTTCAAAATCCGATAAGGGCATAGCGTTACCATACGCAGAATCAGCGACAAATTTTAGGTTAGCACTGATTGTAACCAGTCCAACAACATCACTAGGAAACTGTGATGCAAAAGAACGGCACAGCATTCCACCAAGAGATAAGCCAATAAGATAACAGGGCTGCGGGATTTCTTTATGCAACCAATCCACAAGACTTTGCTCTGAATAGCTGTTTAGGGGCTTTGAGCCGGCAAACCCCGGCAAATCAATGGTGAAAATATCTGCAAATTCACTCAATATCTGTGGCAAGTCCTGCCAAATTTCACTATTTACCCCCCAACCATGAACCAACACAATCGGATGACTGTGAAGTTTAAGGTTAGTCGCTGGATAAAAATTCAGATAGCCCTCAAGGGTTGGCTGGTCAGCAGAGAGAAGTTGATTGCTTAACATTGATCTAGGGCATCCAATAAAGCATCAACCTGTTGCTCACTGTGGTTAGCACAGAGGGTTACACGAAGTCGACCAGTTCCCTCTGGTACCGTAGGTGGTCTGATAGCACCCACCATAAAGCCTTGTTCGATTAAGTTATTATTAATGTTTAATAACTTTTCATCAGAACCCACAAGAATGGGTTGAATAGGCGTGCTAGACGCCAAAAGATTCAAACCAATTTGCTCCGCACCCTGACGAAATCGCTTAATTAACTGACTTAATTTATCCCGACGCCATTGCTCAGATTTAACTAAGTTCAAACTGGCCTGTGTGGCTACAGCCACTGCAGGTGGTGGTGCCGTGGTATAGATATAACTCCGTGAAAATTGAACCAAGGTTTCGATCAGTGCTTCACTGCCAGCAACAAATGCCCCATAGGTGCCAAACGCTTTTCCTAGGGTGCCCATCAAAACAGGGACCTCATCCATCCCTAAATTTAGCTGTTCCACCAAACCTGCGCCGGTCTTACCCAGAACACCAAAGCCATGGGCATCATCAACCATTAACCAAGCATTATTTTTTTCCGCCACAGGCGCCAAATCTGCCAAGGGCGCTAGATCGCCATCCATACTAAATACGCCATCGGTGACTATTAGTTTTCTCGTGGCATTGGACAAGGTAAGTTTTTGTTGCAAATCCTCTGCATTTCTATGCTTATAGCGTTTAAATTTAGCACGACTTAAAAGCCCACCATCAAGAAGCGAGGCATGATTTAAATAATCCTCAAGCACTAAATCAGAGCGTCCAACCAATGCACCAATCACACCCATATTGGCCATATAACCCGAAGAAAATAATAAGGCTTTTGGTCGCCCAGTAAACTCTGCTAATTGCTCCTCAAGCTCATGGTGAGCCTTAGAGTGACCGCTAATAAGATGAGAGGCTCCACTACCGACACCATAGGTTTCAATTCCCTGCTTAAAAGCATTGACAATGGTTTGGTTGTCAGCTAATCCAAGATAATCATTACTACAAAAATTATGCAGGGAACGACCCTTTACACTGAGATTTTCACTGCAACCAGAGTCAACCGTAATCCGTGTGCGATACAGATTATTTTGTTTACGCTTCTCAAGATTTTGCAGAAGCAGACTGTCCATCTTTTGAGAGGTCACAGTGGCTGTTAGCCCGCCTGATAGAACAGGTGATCTGTTTCCTGTTCAGCAATCGCCTTGTGAAGATCAGCTTCCTGTTGCTGACTATCTTTATCAACACTGCTCTTTTCAGGAGTGATACCTAGACGATTAAGTAACTGCATATCACTATTTGCCTTAGGATTTGGTGTAGTCAGTAACTTATCGCAGTAGAAAATAGAGTTGGCTCCTGCCATAAATGCCATAGCCTGCATTTGCTCATTCATTTCTTCACGTCCTGCCGAAAGACGAACATAGGACTTAGGCATCATAATTCTTGCCACAGCAATGGTACGAAGAAATTCAAATGGGTCTAAGTCTTCTTCAGACTCCATCGGGGTACCAGCCACTTTTACTAGCATATTAATAGGCACTGAATCTGGTTGTTTTGGCAAGTTGGCCAAACCCATCAAGAGTCCAGCACGATCCTTTTGCTCTTCACCCATACCTACAATGCCACCCGAACAAACTTTCATACCCGAATTGCGAACATTAGCCAGTGTATCCAAACGGTCTTGGTAAGTTCTGGTGGTAATAATATCGCCATAGAACTCTTTGGATGTATCGAGATTATGGTTGTAATAATCTAAACCAGCTTCAGACAATGTATCTGCTTGACTCTCGGTAAGCATACCCAAGGTCATACAGGTTTCTAGGCCCAGCGACTTAACTTCCTTAATCATTGCCTCAATCGCTGGGATGTCACGATCATGAGGTGAACGCCAAGCAGCACCCATACAGAAACGACTTGAACCACTGGCCTTAGCCGCTTTTGCAGCCTCAATCACCTGCTCAATTTGCATTAACTTTTCTTTTTCAAGCCCTGTGTCGTAACGAGCACTTTGTGGGCAGTATTTACAATCCTCTGGGCAGGCACCGGTCTTAATTGACAGCAGAGTACTTAACTGCACTTCATTGGGATTAAAATTTTGACGATGAACCGTCTGCGCCTGAAAAAGTAGATCATTAAATGGCAACTCGAAAAGAGCCAAAACCTCATTTCGAGACCAATTGTTTCTTACTTCATACTGTTGGCTTGCCTGCATAACGGATATCCTCATCGATGAGAAAGTGGAAAAGTAGTAATGATAGGCTTTACTTGTTAACTGTCAACCAAAATTAATATTTAAAGTTAACAGTGCGACAATTGATGCATTTAATCTAAAAAAATTACCATGTGAATTGATTACATAATTAACTGGAATTAGTCTTTTTTTGGTCTACTCTTATGACCGAGGAGCATTGAAACTCTCACAAGGATTCACCCACCTTTTAGGTGGGGAGTCCTTCCAAATACAATACCCCTTGCGGGAAATAGGGAGGGCAGTAACTTGTGGCTGTTTCGATTACTCCCCACCACCATAACAAAAGGAATCGGAGAACTACAGGGATGTACACCGCTTAAGGAAGCGATATTACAGGGTGTAATTAACAGGAAGTTTAGTTACAAATTAAGTCTTTCAATGACGGACGAAACTGCAGACGCTCATATCAAAGAGTTGCTTCAGGTTAGGTTAGTTGGAAACAACCATATTATCTCGATGAATAAGCTCATCATCATCGCAATAACCAAGTATTGTGGCGATTTCTTCTGTGCTTTTTCCTTGGATAAGTCGGGTTTCGTCCGCATTGTAATTGGCAAGTCCCCTAGCGACCTCTTTGCCACTAGAATCGTCACAACGCACTAACTCACCACGAGTAAATGTACCGCTAACTTCGGTAACACCCACAGCTAAAAGACTTCGTCCCTGTTGGCGCAATACCTTTGCAGCACCATCATCGAGCACTAAGCGTCCCTTAACTTGTAGCTGACCCGCCAACCATTGCTTGCGAGCAGCAATAGGTGTCTGCCCTGCCTGCAACAAAGTACCCAAGTTCTCACCCTCACAGATCCGAGTGAGTATATCTTGATTGCGACCACCAGCTATCACTGTATTACAACCTGATCTTGAGGCTAATCTTGCCGCTTCAAGTTTGGTCTGCATGCCGCCTCGACCTAGCGCACCATTGCTACTTCCCGCCAGTGCATCTAACTTGCTGTCTGCGGCTAAGGCCTGATTGATTAAACGTGCACCCTTGTTTTCATCAGGGTTAGCGTCATACATTCCGTCTTTGTCGGTCAAAATAATTAACGCATCAGCATCAATAAGATTGGCGACTAAGGCAGCCAACCGATCATTATCACCAAATCTTATTTCATCAGTAACAACTGTATCGTTTTCATTAACAATAGGGACTACGTTTAACCCCATTAGTGTTTGAATCACACTGCGGGCGTTCAAATAGCGCTCTCTGTTTGCCATATCATCATGATCGAGCAAAATTTGTGCAGTTTGACGCTCAAAGCGCCTAAAACTCGTCTCATAGGTTTGAATTAAGCCCATTTGACCCACTGCAGCCGCAGATTGCAGCATATGAATACTCTCAGGACGGGTATCTATACCAAGACGCACTAAACCCTCAGCCACGGCACCAGAGGAAACCAACACCACCTCTTTGCCTGCCGATAAAAGCGTCGCAATTTGCTCGACCCAAGCGTCAATCGCCTGTCGATCGATTCCCGCGCCATCATTAGTGAGTAGCGCACTACCCACCTTAATTACAATGCGCTTTGCATTACTTATCGTCTGTCTATCCATACCGCTAACTCTGCTTAAACCACTTTACTCTGCGTAGACCACTTCTACATCAAAATCATCATCGTCATCGTCGTCGTTTTCTTTCTGAGCCTTGCGTGCCTGTTTTCGAGACTCGGCAAGTTCTTCAATTCGCTGGCGTGCTTCTAATTGCATCTGATTACGACGTTCTTCTTCAGCGACCACTAAATCAGCATCTTCTCTCTCTCGGCCACGCAATTCGTCAATATGATCCATAATAGCCGCACAAAGATCCTTGGTGCCATTTGAGGTTAACCCAGAGATTCTAAATACTGGACCCTGCCAATTTAAATGGTCAATTACCGTCTGACAACGCTCTTCAACTTCTTCTTCTGGCAACAAATCAAGTTTGTTTAACACCAACCATCGCTCACCTGATGCCATCGTTGGACTAAACTTTAGCAATTCTTCTTCAATAATCTGCGCGTTATCCGCCGCAGAATCACCCTGATAGGGAAACATATCTACTAGATGCAGTAATAGCCTTGTTCGTGTTAAGTGCTTTAAGAACCGAATACCCAAGCCAGCACCATCAGAAGCACCCTCAATCAAACCCGGTATATCAGCGATAACAAAGCTCTTATCAGCGCTTAACCCCACGACACCTAAATTTGGAACCAGTGTGGTAAATGGATAATCAGCGACCTTGGGACGCGCAGCAGACACTGAGCGAATAAAGGTTGATTTTCCGGCATTAGGTAAACCCAATAAGCCTACATCTGCTAGCACCTTTAGTTCTAACTTGAGCTCGCGTATTTCACCCTCTTGCCCTGGTGAAGTTTGACGTGGCGCCCGATTAGTACTGGATTTGTATCTGGTATTCCCTAAACCATGAAAACCGCCCTGAGCAACTTTTAACCTTTGCCCCAATTCAGTAAGGTCACCTAGAACTTCACCCGTTTCTTCATCTAATACAGTCGTCCCCACTGGCACCGAAAGCACCAGGTCGTCACCGCCTCGCCCTGTACATTCAGAGCTACTCCCCTGCTGCCCATTTTCCGCTTTAAAGTTTCGGGTATATCTATAATCAATAAGTGTGTTAAGCCCTTCAATAGCCTCTAAATAAACACTGCCACCATCCCCACCATCACCGCCGTCGGGACCGCCTTTGGGAATATATTTCTCACGACGAAAACTAAGGCAGCCATTACCGCCTTTTCCTGCGTGAACCTTAATTGTCGCTTCATCAACAAATTTCATAGCATTAGTTTACCGTTGTTATTTGATGCTGTCTGTCCTTTCAAGCAAAAACAATCACCCAAAAAAAAAGCCCCGCATAGGGGCTTTTTTACTCAGGGGGCACAATTTATGCGGAAACCACCTGAGCATATTTTCTGTTTTGCGGTCCTTTTTGGACAAACTCAACAACACCATCCGCTGTAGCGAATAATGTGTGGTCTTTACCCATACCAACATTTTCACCAGCATGCATCTTTGTGCCACGCTGACGAACAATAATGCTACCAGCATTGATTTGTTGACCACCAAATACTTTTACACCTAATCGCTTACTCTCTGAGTCGCGACCGTTACGAGTACTACCACCAGCTTTTTTGTGAGCCATTTTCTATCTCCTCTCAGAATTAACCAACAGCAATGCCGGTAATTTTAACTTCTGTATACCACTGTCTGTGGCCCTGTTGCGTACGTGAATGCTTACGACGACGGAACTTAATAATCTTAACTTTCTCGCCTCGACCATGCGCCATAACTTCTGCCGTTACTTTGCCGCCTTTAACTTTTGGTGTGCCGATCTTAACTTTAGCGCCCTCGCCTACCATCAACACGTCTTCAAAATCGATGCTGTCACCCGTGGCCACATCCAATTTTTCGAGACGAAGGGTTTCACCTTCAACTACTCGATGTTGTTTACCACCACTTTTGATCACTGCGTACATGTATTACTCCAATATCGCCGGGTCGTTATCGACCTTATCAACTAAATTCTTTCTGTAAGCGGTTCAGCCCGCTTTTAAGGGCGGCAATTCTAATTGAACAGCGTGCGCTTAGCAAGCATTAATAGCGGCATATTTAGCAATCGGAAAGCTAAGCGAACTCTAGTTTGAATTCAGCCAGATTAAAGAGGCATTTCGACCACAAACTTTCTCGCGCCTGTACGAGTAAAACAACTCTGATTGGCGGTAACTACAAAACTCGCCCCCATAGACTTGTGTCACGCCTTTCTTGGCAAGCTCAACTCTTGCCAAAGCATAGAGATCGGCTAAATAATGTCCCCGTGAAGTTTCAATAAAAGCCTTTTTTATGCTGCCTTTTTCATCATTGTTAACTGTCTTAGACAAGAAAGCTGATAGCACTTCAGCACCCACCTCAAAGTGCTGGGGACCGATGGCTGGACCCAAATAAGCCATAATTTGATCGCCTGATGCAAAATACTTTAATGCTTCGCTGATAATGCCACTACAAAGTCCCCGCCAACCTGCATGCACGGCTGCCACCTGGGTTCCCTGATGATTGCAGAATAACACTGGCATGCAATCTGCGGTAAGTATCGCACAAGGCTGATTATTTATATCTGTATAGGCTCCATCTGCCGAAGGTAATAACAGGTTATTTGGCGCATAAATCACTTTATTGCCATGCACTTGATCTAGCCAAACAGGCTCAAGTGTGAAATCCAGCTGTTGTCGAAGTAAGGATCGATTTGCAGCAACCTGGTCTAGATTATCGTTCACATGAGTTGCAAGATTGAAATGATCATAGGGCGCCAAACTAGCACCTCGGCCGCGCAGAGTAATGACTGCACTCACATTAGCGGGTGCAGGCCAGTCAGGGATTAAATAATCAAAGGCGGCTTTGTTCATCGTTTAATCGCTCCAAAAGGGCTTCAAAATCTGCTGGCAATGGTGATGACCAACTGACCTCTTCTCCCGTATGGGGATGAATAAGTGCTAACTCAGCAGCATGTAACGCCTGGCGCGGAAAGTTACGCAGAAAATCAATAAATTCAGCTGAAGTACCCTTCTGAATCTTAAACCGCCCAGCGTAGAGGCTGTCGCCGACCAAAGGATGATTTAGATGCGCCATATGCACTCTTATTTGATGGGTACGTCCAGTTTCTAGCTGCAACTTAATATGGCTGTGCCCATGAAAGCGCTTTAAAACAGAATAATGGGTTCGAGCCTCTTTGCCATCCGACACTACAGCCATTTTTATTCGCTGTCGTGGATGCCGACCGATGGGCTGGTCGATCACCCCACTTCCAGTTAGTAATCCATTAGCGACCGCCTGATAGACGCGTTTTACCGAACGCGCCTGAAGCTGTGTCACTAAATGTGTATGCGCTTCTAAGGTTTTAGCCACTACCATCAAACCAGTCGTATCTTTATCCAAGCGATGAACAATCCCAGCACGTGGCACATGACTCAGTGATGGACAATGAAAGAGCAAAGCATTAAGCACTGTACCTGTATAATTTCCCGCGGCTGGATGCACCACAAAATCAGCGGCTTTATCAATCACTAAAATATGCTCATCTTCATAGATAATATTGAGCGGAATATCCTCAGCAATCCATTCACCTTCAGCCACTATAGTGGCCTTAATAACTATGTGTTCACCACCTAATACCTTCTGCTTGGGCTGCCACTGATTACCATCAACAGTCAACAAACCCTGCTTTATCCATTGCTGTAATCGAGAACGTGAAAACTCTGGAAATAACTGTGACGCTACCTGATCCAAACGTCGGCCACAGTCATCCTTAGGCACGTGCGAATCACGCTCAATTTGCGTTGCCATTTCATCCGTTGATTCTAAGTCCTGATTGTTATTTGGATTCATAATTATATGATTTAAATTTTCTGTTTTAGTTTACCATTGAACTTTCTTTGCCAATCAACACTCATAAAATATAAAGCCGATTGGCTTGCACTCAGCTCTGTGTTTAAATACCGAGCCGATGAAATACAGTTAAATTCCTCAAGCAGAGAATATTACATGAAAAACATAACGCGTATTGGTTTGATTTTAACCATGGCAATACTGGGCAGCTGTTCATTGCTTGGTTCAGACGATCAAGATGAAAACAATTCTAAAGAAAGTGGCTATACCGAACGCGAGTTTTATGACAAAATTCAAGACAGCCTCAATGCCAAAAACTGGCAGGTGGCTATCAGCAATCTGCAACTTCTAGAGTCACAGTTTCCCTTTGGAAAATACGCCGAACAGGCGCAGCTTGAGCTTATGTATGCGCAGTATATGACCAGCGATCATGAATCAAGCATTTCCTCTGCAGAGCGTTTTATTCGCCTTCATCCCCAACACCCAAACATCGATTATGCAATATACGTCAAAGGGCTCAGCGAAATTAATCAAGACGGACGACTTTTTGATGGTTTTTTACCCATCGATAACAGCAGACGAGATATTGGTTCAGCCCGAGCCGCTTTTACAACGCTAAGCGAGCTGATTTCACTTTATCCTAACAGCCCATATGCTCCCGACGCACGCCAACATTTAATCAATCTTCGCAATCAACTGGCGCGCTCAGAAATCAATGTTGCAAACTATTACTTTTCTAGGGGCGCCCTTGTTGCAGCTGCTAATCGAGGGAAATATGTAGTTGAAAACTTCCAGCAGTCACCTGCTACTGCAGATGGTCTAGCTGTTATGGCTCAAGCGTATCATATGTTAGGTAAATCTGAGATGGCGCAAAACAGTGTCAAAGTATTAGCCGCCAACTACCCGGATTACCCTTTACTTAACGGTGATCAATTTGATTTTGAGAGTAGACTATTATTTCCAAGCAACTGGCTCTTAAGCAAACTTAATCGACGCTTTAGCTCTGATGTCATCCCGCCAGCATTTGATACACGTACACAATACAATCCATTGCCTCAATAAGTAATAGGCACAACCTATTTACCAATTGAGGTGGCTACAGAACCTTAGGTAATTAAAGCAAATGAGTAAACAGGCAATTATTAAAGAGATGCGCGTCTTACCCACCATCGACGCCAATACTGAGATTGATCGTCGCGTAAACTTTATAAAACACCAGCTCGAGACATCTGGCTGCAAAAGCCTAGTGCTCGGCATTAGTGGCGGTGTTGATTCATTCACCTGTGGTCGACTGGCACAATTGGCAGTGGAACAGCTTCGACAGCAAAGTCAAAATGACCAGTACCAGTTTTACGCTGTTCGCCTTCCCTATGGTACGCAACAGGATGAACAGGATGCACAGACCTCACTAGACGCCATTGCGCCAGATAAGATACTGACCGTAAATATTCAGCAAGCAACGGATGCAGTAAACCAACAAGTATGTCATACACTCGAGCAAGTTGAAGGCGCTATAAGCCCAGAAGATATTGACTTTGCCAAAGGAAATGTAAAAGCACGAGTGCGTATGACTAGCCAATATCAGGTTGCTGGGCTAGTCAATGGACTGGTTTTAGGCACCGACCATTCGGCCGAAAATATCACAGGCTTTTACACCAAACATGGCGATGGCGCCTGTGATTTAGCGCCTCTATTTGGTTTAAGTAAACGTCAGGTTCGACTGCTTGCCAAAACCATGGGTGCACCAGATACGATTACCTATAAAACACCCACTGCTGATCTTGAATGCCTAAGCCCGCAAAAAGAAGATGAAGAAGTACTTGGCCTTTCCTACGATGTTATTGATGATTTCTTGGAGGGAAAATCCGTTTCTGAGGCCAGTGAAAAGCGCGTGATTGACATCTATAATAGAACCCAGCATAAGCGCCTGCCCATTGCGACGGTTTATGATTAATTCCTAACGCCTATACCACCATAGCTTCTCAATCCTCATCTCAGCGCCTACTGTACTGGCAGGGATTTTTTTTGGGATAAGCTTTAAACCCTGAACTATGCTAAGCAAAACTGTTTTATTTTTATCTGAAACCGTTACCTCGAGATGCCAAATTTGACTCCCTAAGTCGCATGCATAGCTTTTTT